>JADGQB010000099.1 GCA_017882145.1 Anaerolineales bacterium | reverse complement strand
TATTACATCAACCGCTTATTCGCCACCGTGGAAATGATCCAGAAATCTGTCATCGAGGTCGGTAATGTGGGCGTGGTGGTTTCGTACACCGGCGCAATGGGCGCCGACCTTTCGGGTAAGGATTACCGGCATGGTGAATTGGCTTCCAAAGGCAATCGCGGCGTTTGGAATGAACCGCTCCTGCCCGGCAAGTACGCCTTCAATACCTATGCTGGAAAAATGATCTCTGTGCCGACCACCAACTTCATCTTGAAGTGGATCCGCAGCGAATCGGGTGCCCATCATTATGATGAGAACCTGTCCGAGGTCTCGCTCATTACCAAGGATGCCTTTGAACCCTCTCTGCCGCTCTCAGTGGTGGTGCATATTGACTACCAGATGGCTCCGCTCGTCATCCAACGCTTCGGCGATATCAAGAGATTAGTGGAGCAGACCCTCGATCCGATGGTGTCAGCTTATTTCAAGAACGTTGGCCAGACCCGCACACTCATCCAGCTTTTGCAAGAACGCAGTGCCATCCAGCTACAAGCCAGCACTGAGATGAAGGAAAAGTTCGCTCATTACAACCTGCAATTGGAAGAAGTGTTGATTGGCACGCCCTCCTCACCCGAGAACGATACGCAAATCGAAACCATCCTTACCCAACTGCGCTCCCGGCAAATCGCCACTGAGCAGGTGGAAACCTACGGACGGCAGGAACAAGCCGCTGTTAAGGAACGCGAGTTGCGTGAAGCTGAGTCGCGTGCCCAGATGCAGACCAAAATGACCGAGGCCGAGCTGAATATCAATATTCAGACCAACCAGGGCAAGGCTGAATACCAGCGCTCGATCCAGCAAGCTTCCCAGATCCGCGCCCTGGCCGAAGCAGAATCTGAAAGGATCGCCCGCATCGGTATTGCCCAGGCGCTGGCAACCGAGGAACAAGTCCGTGCTTATGGCGGGCCGCAGTTTCAGGTGACACAGCAGGTGCTCAACCGCTTCTCCGAAGCTATTCAGCAATCCGGAGTGGATGTAGTCCCACGCGTGGTAGTCAGCGGTGGCAGAGGCGACGGCGAACAAGGCAGCAGTACCAGCAGCATCATGGAGGCTTTGTTGACCATGTTGCTTTCCGACCGGTTCGGCGCCATGGGCCAGGAAGCGCAGCGTGCCCCGCGTTCCCCGGAAGCCGAAGCCCTGCGCGAACAGATCCGGAAAGATATGCAGAATAAAGCCAGCCAGCCGGAAGAAAAGAAAAAGAAGTAATTGAGTTCTCCATCAGGAGTGACTATGACCCGTTGGATCGCCATCACGCGCGCAGTCAGCGGTTCCATCGCTGACTGCGAACTGACCTTCCTGGAGCGCACCCCGATCGACCTGGAGAATGCCCGCCGCCAGCACCATGACTACGAAGCAGCCTTGCGTTCCCTGGGCGTGGAAGTGTTGTCGCTGCCTGAAGAGCCGCACTTGCCCGACGCAGTCTTCGTTGAGGATGTTGCCATCCTGCTGGATGAGTGCGCCATCCTCACCCGGCCCGGGGCCGAATCGCGGCGGCCCGAGTCGGAATCCATATCCCGGGCGCTGGCACCTTACCGGAAACTGCTAAGGATCCAGGCTCCTGGCACCGTCGACGGCGGTGACGTGCTTGTGGTTGGTAGGCAGATTTTCGTTGGAGTGACCAGCCGCTCGAACCGATCTGCAATTGAGCAGATGCAGACATTCCTGGCTCCCTTTGGCTATTCTGTGAGCGCCATCCCGGTCAGAGGCTGCCTGCATCTGAAATCGGCTGTTACGCAGGTCGCGCAAGCTACCTTGTTGATCAATCCGGATTGGGTGGAAAGGAAGAACTTCCCCGGCATGCAATTCATCGAGGTGGATCCATCCGAGCCTAATGCAGCCAATGCCCTGCTGGTCGGGGAAAAGCTGCTCTACCAACCCGCTTACCCAAGAACGCTCTCCCGGCTGGCTGCGGCCGATATCCATCCGCTGCTCGTAGACCAATCTGAACTGGCCAAGGCCGAGGGAGCTTTGACGTGTTGTTCTCTGATCTTCAAAGAGTAAATCAAGCCACTAGGTTTTATGACAATCCACCTCTTATCCGATGACACTTCTCACTGTGGGAGCGATTGAAGGTAGTGATAATATATTCGCCTTGATGAATATATCGACGGTCGAACAAGCTGCTGCGGTGTTCCAGACGATCGGGCAGGAAGCCCGTTTGCAGATCCTGCCGGCCATCGGAGATGGCGAGACTTGCGTTTGCCAGCTCGAGACCATGCTCGGTCTGCAGCAAGCTGGCCTTTCCCAGCACCTGATGGCGTTGCGCGAGGCCTGGATAGTTTCTGACTGGCGTGAGGGGACTTATATCCATTATCGTCTGCGCGAACCGGCCTTGCTCGATCTGGTTCACCATGCGGCCCAGTTCCAGAGTTTGGAACTGCCCTGCCTGACTCCCTTTCCGGATTGCGATTGTCCCAATTGTTCTGAGCGAAGAAATAATGAAAATTGAACTCTTATACTTCGATGGCTGCCCTGGCTGGCAGGAAGCGTTAAAGAATTTGAAGGCTGCCCTGGCAGTCGAGAGCCCGGAGGCAGAAATCCACCTGGTGAAGGTGGAAGATAATGCCAGGGCCGCCAGCTTAAAGTTTTTAGGTTCACCCTCGTTTCGTATAAATGGCCAGGAACTTTGGCCCGAAGAACGCCAGCGTTACAACTTGAGTTGCCGGGTTTATCCCACATCAAAGGGTTTGAAAAGCTCTCCAACGGTGGAAATGCTGCGCGAGCGATTACGTGCGATGAACTCAACGAAAAAGTGACATGAATTGAAAATCGCAACAAATTCAAAACAGGATGTCCTGCACATATCCTGCATAGCTATAACCAACACCAGCAACAATATCGATCTGGCGATTGGATTGGCAGTCTTTGGGATTTCATTCGAACAGGTTTAGCGGCGGTTATCGGGCAGTTGGTGGAAGTGCCGGTTATGACCGGTTTGGTCAACGTGGCCCTTGTGTTGAAGAAAAGACTTTTTGCGACGAATGTTGCGAATGTAATCTAATCGGAAACAAAAACGTCAGGGCACCGGTCCTGATGTTTTTGTTTTCAGGAGGTTTGTAATTACTTGACTGCCAACCGGTTTCGACCAGCGCCCTTGGCGATATACATGGCCTGATCTGCATGCACGATCAAAGCATGTAAACTGGGGGTCTCCTTGTTCATCCCTGCGATGCCGATACTGAGTTGGATTGTCAGGTCCCCCGCTTCCGTTTCAATGGGTACCTCCGCAACATGCGCGATCAATCGTTCAGCCACGCCAATCGCAGCCTCGCTGTTCGTTTCCGGCAGAATAATGGAAAATTCCTCCCCTCCATAGCGCCCGAGGATATCGTTTTCTCGCAAGGCAGAGCTCATCATTTGGGCGACTGCCTTTAATACTTGATCGCCGACAACATGACCATAGCTGTCATTGAATTTTTTAAAATGGTCAAGATCAACGATCAGTGCCGAGAGTGGAATATTCTTTTTCTGTGCTTGTGAAAATTTTTCCTCGGCCAATTCGAAGAAGTGCCGGCGGTTAAAAATACCGGTTAGATCGTCGGTGACGGCCAGTCGCCCAACTTCGGTCAAAAGGCTAGCATTCTGAAGCGCTGTGGCCAGTTGGCTGGCAAACAGGGACATCGTTGGCAGATCGCTTTCGTGCAGGCCCTCCCCCCACATCCACAAGATCCCCATAGGTTTTCCATCGGTGATCAACGGCAGAAAGCAAATTGAGCTGGTTCTTGTCACCCCGATTAGTTTTAAGATCTTTTTGGCATTCCGCTCTGGGAAATCGGGAATCCAACTCATCACGATTTCAATAGGGTCTTTGACCAGGCTTGCATTCGGCGAAGGGATGGAATATGGGGTAAGTTTGGAGGTCGGGATCGCATAATTTTGTATGTGTAGATTGCTAATGTGTTCCAAAGCATCTACAAGCCGGTCGGGCAAAGATATGTACCGCAGAATGACATTCTGGCCACTCGCGTCTGAAAGTGCGATCGCACAGCGCAATCCAAGCTTGGCCAGTTCATTTCCCAACGTTTGCAATACACCTTCCAGGTCTGCCGCCACCGCCGCCCGCGTATTTACCTGGGCCAGCGCCCGGATCAAAGCATTGGAACGTTCCAATTGTTGGGTCTGAAACCGCTCAGCCTGCACTGTCCGCAGACGCTGGATGGCTGTGGCGAGCTGGCCGGCAATAATGGAAAGCAATTCCTCGTCTTCTGCGCTGAACGCATTGACCCTGGTACTTTCCACATTAACGACGCCCAGCATTTTTGTTTCGACTTTCAGGGGAACACAAAGCTCGGAGCGTGTCAGGGGATAAAGGCTCAAATACTCCGGTGAAACGGATACATCCTCCACACGGCGCGGCATTCCGGACCTGGCAACTGCCCCCGTAATTCCCATTCCGATCGGCATTCGCTCCAGGCTTTCGTGCGATCCGATCCGGTAAGAAGAATGCAAACAGAGTTCTTGGGTCTTTTCATCTATTAAAAGGATTCCGAAGCTGTCAGAAAAAAGCCTTTTCCCAATGATCCGGGTGACATGTTCGATCAACTGGTCTTCATTAGTTGCTTCTGTGGAAGCAGAAGCAACAGCATGTAAAACAGCCAATTGCTCGGCGCGTGTCCGTTCTGCATTAAGCAATCGGGCATTTTGAATGACAGCCGCAACTTGTCTTGTGAGAACTTTGATCAGGCTGATATCATCATCTGTGAAACCGCCGGGTTTGTTTGCCGCAAAAATTACTCCCAATAGGTGCTCTTCGGCATCCCATAGCGGCGCAGCCAGAACGCAGTTCACGCTTAAAGTTTGTGCCAATGGGATGTATGCCGCCGGTATCTCGCTCTCGGAGTTTGCAAGAAATACGCCCGATTTCGAAAAATCCCAGTTATTTTCAATTGCTTCTGCCGGGTAGTGAACGACGGTCATTTGCTTGGGGTCCAGGCCGTAAGCTGGGGCCTGCGGAAGGAGTTCGTTCATGCCGGTATCATAGAGACTGATGGCGCACATTTTGGCGCCCATCAATTCTGCCATAGTTTCGGTCAGCCGTCCGTACGTCTGGACAGGCTCGCCGTGTAATGAAAATGCCTGGGAAATGTCGTGTAAACCGACCAGTTCATGGACCCGTTTCCGGGCCTCATCCAGGTATAAAGCTTTTGTCACTGCCAGGGAAATCTGGCGGGCCGCCAGTTCGGCATGTTCGATTTCTTCTTCTGTAAAATTGTGAAGACCGTCAAAGCCCAGGACAACTGCACCCAGCTTGCGATTTCCAGAGATAAGCGGAAGCCCCAGCGCTGAACCATTGGTGAACTTACTTCTCACCGTCTGTGACATGTAAGCAGAATTCCTGCTATCCTCGATCGCAAGGGCGTGACCTGCATCCAGGACAGAAGCCGTTAAAGAGCGCTCACCTAGCTCGAATTGGCGGACAGCCGAAAAAAAAGCTTCACTTTGCGAGCCATAAGCCGCCATGGGTATGGTTTTCCGTAGCTTTTCATCCCAAAATGAAATAAAGCAATGATCGGTGTTGAAAAGTTTGCCGGTGCGGTTTGCGAGCACTTTCAACATGGCTTCCATATCGTCCGTTTCCATGGCGGCCGATAGGATTTCACTGAGCAGAGATAAAAAGCGGGAGTGGTTGGTGCGTTCTTGCAAGTACGATATCCGCTGATGGGACTCTTCCAGGTTTTTTCGTATCAGGTTACCCTGCCATCCCATGAACAAACTGACTATTATCCCGGATGCCAGCCTAAGGAATCCACCTGGAAGAATGGCGGTTTGGATATTTCCACCACTAGCTAATAAAATGATTAGGACGATCACGTAAAGCGTAAAAGTTATTAGGATTCCCGCCCAAATGCCATAAAACCATGCCCCCAAAAGAATGGGAATCATGCCCAGGTACGTAATGGACAGGCCGAAGCGCGGATATAAGAAAATGGCTGCTGCAATGTATAGAATAAAGGATGCCGCAACAGCGCCGAGCCTGCCTGGCGGAGACTGGAGATTTTTTGCCAGTTGCTTAAGATCTGTTGGATTTCGCATTGAAATTAAGGATCAAGGAGGCAACCCAAATTCCCCGTAGGAAGCCCACTAAAACAAATCTTCTCGATAAAGCTATTTTTATTTTTTATCGCCCGATCCAATGTGTTAGAAATAAAATTCCTTTACGGGGTCACCAGGTTCGGATCCATTGTATATTGCCACCAGTTGTTTACCACGCCGCTGGTCCGCCCGGCAACTTTGGGCAGGTGGTTCAACCACCATTTGTGCAGGAGACGCATATCTCCATTCCCCCATTCTTCCGCATTGACTAGGCGAACATCATTTTTAAAGACCGGGAAGTTATACCAGTCGTAACAATTGCTGAGAACGATGCGGGCATTGTTGTAATCGTAATCTCTTTCAGCATTGGGAGGAAAATGGATATTTCCGACTTGAGCCTTTCCTGGTGAAACCAGGTCATACGTTGCGAATTGAGCGTAGAGGTTGGCGTTCCCCTTTGTCCTGGAAAACGCCTGGGTTAAAATGGATTCGGTGCGGTGGCCGAACGAATGCAGCATTTCCCCCACGCCTCGCTCGGAAGAAAAACCCATCACGACAAACCGGCGATTGCAACCGACTGACCATGTCTGCGGTTGGGAATTGCACCAAAAAGCGCCCGCGCCGCACATGGTCGATTCATAGAAACCGGCCTGCGGGAAACCCATCAGCCAGACCTCGTCGATTTCGCGGTTACTGATGCGTGGCAGGACATTTAAGCCGGTCAGGATGGCCTGATAGTTGGCATACTGAGGTTGATGCGCCGGTTGGGTCTTGTTCATTACCGTCTGGAATGTCACCGGATCGTAGCGATATCCATCGGTCAAAGCTGGGAATTCAGTCAGCTCTACACGCTCGACGATCTGGTAACGCGCCAGTCCGCCGCTGGTTTCCATAATATCCTGGATATAAGCATTCGACAGATCGTCGGGGTCATTCCAATGCATTTTCTGAATGAGCCGGGTGCCGGAGGGGATATCCATGATCGGGTTATAGATCACCAACAGCACACGCGCGCTTACGATACGCGCTGGTTCGGTGGTGTTATCGGGCGGAACAACCGGTCGCGGCGGTGTCACGACCACGTTGGGGTTCGTTGAGCCGCCAAACAGATTGCGCAGAAAATCCCAGAATGATGGCTTTTGACTCCCGGAGGGTTGGTTCATCTATTCTCCTACGGCACGTCACTGGCAAAATAAACTTGATTGCCAACGCTAAAAAAGACGTAACGGTTTGAAGCGATGGTCATCGCCGTAGCCGGGCCGTTGAATAGTGTGTTGGTCTGTTCCATGCTGGCCCGGAATTGGCCGCGCAATTCCAGCGAATCGGGCCTGGGGCTGAAGCGATAGATTGCCCGCGTCAACGGTTCGAGCATATACAGGCTTGGGTCGGGCGCGGAGGCAAAGCTCATCTGGGTGAAGATGGCATCGTTGATTTTGGGGCCGGGCTGTCGTTCCGGGCGCCTATCCACGAAGGTAGCCGGGTCAGCACAGTGCATCGGAGAGACATCCAGGTTTGTTAGCGGGCAGGAGGTGACGTGCCCATCCTGGAAAAGCATGTATAGATCTGAAGCATTGGCGGCCAGGTCGATTGCGGAATTCATGTTTTGAGGCACCTGTTCGCCAAAAAACATTGCCGGCGGATCCTTGAATTGGCCAAGGCTTCCGGTATATTGCCAGACGGCATTTCCGGCGGGATCGAGTACGTACAGGTTGTTTCCATCCGAATTCAATGAAAATGCAGCGATACTCCGCCAGCCAAGTTGCGGCGGGACAAGCGCAATAGCCACCGGTTTGGCCACCCCACAGTAGAGCAGGTTGCCTTTGCTGTCCATTGCCACTACGCTGGCATTATAGAAATTGCTCATCGGCAGGGTTTCCAGGTCCACCAGCGCGCCGACGATGATCGAGCTATACAGCCCCGGATCACATTTGAAGGTTGGATCCACTTCAAAGCCCTGGCTGGTCATGGTGGCGCGCATAACACCGCCGCGCGCTGCATCCAGCATGTACAGGTCGGTATCCGTGGCAGCCAGGTGGCTGACTTGCACGCTGCGGTCCAGCCCACCGATGATGCCTGCACGAAAGTCCAGGCGCATGATTCCATCCAGGTTGTCAAGCGCGGTCTGGGCTTCCTGGCGCAGGTTGGTCGAATCCTGGGTCTTCTGGCTTTTATCGGCCAGGTCGAGATAGTAGATGGTGCTGTCCCAGGCGTGCCGGACGTCGGTTGCATTTGTCAGGCCGCGTGCCTGGGCCGCCTGTGACACAGCCATTTCGTAATTTTGCTGGTATTGTGCCGTGCGCCCGTATTGGATGTAGACCATCACTGCAACTGCCACAATGATGACCGGAATTACAATTGCAAATAATGCCATACTTGAGCGGGCAACATCAGCATCTTCCTCCGCATTGGGCACCAGGTTCGGTAAAAATTTCCGCGCTCCCCGGGAAATTTTCTGTGTGCCATTGCGCGTTCCCTGGATGGCCTTTGCCAGGCCGCCGAAGATTTTTCGACGGGTGCGGGATGGGGGCCGTTTGATTACGGGGATCTCGCCGGTCGCACGCGCAGAGGTAAAACGTCCCGTACGCCTCACCGGGTGCGAAACGGATACGATCGGGTTGGTCGCCGGGCGGCGGACGGGTTGTGCGGCTGCGCCCGGGATTGGCTGCCCGGTTGTAGTTACGTCTGTTTCGGGGCTTTGGGGCGGGATATTTGTGGGCGTAGGAATCGGCCTGGCTCCCCCCGCCATGAGATTGGTAAACCGTCCCGCCGGACGTCCACTTTCCACCTGCGACGTAGGCCTGGCAGGTACGGCTGTTTGCAATCCGTTCGCAGCCTGAACAGGTTGAGGCTCTCCTGCTGGAACAACCTCTCCCAGGCTCGTCGAGTCGACTGTCGCTGCTGCGGGTGCTACCTGGGCAGCTTGCCTGCCCGGCAGGATGTTCAGGTTTCCTTTGCCGGCCTTTACCAGCACCATAACCGCGTTCAAATCCTCGCCGCTGCTGCTAAGCAGACTGCGGCGTAATGTTTCAATGGAAACGTTCTTTAATCCGAGCAGAGTGGATTCCCATCCGCCTGGCAAGTTGGGACACAGCACCAGCAGATCGTTGTTGTGCAGATCCACCTGTGCAAAATAGAGCGGCGTGGACTGGCCGATCCCCAGGCCGCGCCCTGCGATCTGCTCATCATGGACTTGGCGGGTTTCGCTGCCATTCAGTTGAAACATGTGAGTCGGGCCGCATTGGGCGAATACGAACTGGGCGCCGTGCAGCGCGCCCAGGATCAACCGCCCGATGACATATTCACCCTTGCCGGTGGTATGCAAGTTGCGATTTAGCAGAGATTGGTTAAGGTCTCCGGCAGCCGTACGGATTGCAGATGTCAGGCTTCCCGGGGTCTGGAAAAATCGCTGGGTCGCTTGCTTAACGATTCGGTCATATTCAGCTGGCGTGAAATGGGAATTGCCCGAAAGGGTCAGGTAAAAAAGCAGGGTTTCGTCCTCACGGCCGCGCGCCGTCCGCTTAGGGGGCGTTACAGCCAGAAGGCCGGGCAATGGATCAGTTTCCTGGCCTTGGACGCGATACAAAGGGAATAAGTTGAGATCGAAATCGGCAGCCACACTCCCATTATAACTGGTAAAATCCCCGCATGGACTTTGCCCTTCACCGAGACTTTACTGAGCTTGCATCCATTGCTGAGGATTGGAACAAGCTCCTGTCTGAAAGCGTTACGCACATCCCCTTTTTACGCCATGAATACCTGTCAGCCTGGTGGACTACACGTGGCGGAGGCGAGTGGCCTGAATCTGAATTGGCCGTTGTGACTGCCCGCCAGGGCAACCGTCTGGTAGGGGTCGCGCCGGTTTTCTCTGCCCGTAACCGGGACGGCAATAAGGCGTTGCTGCTGCTCGGCAGTATCGAGATTTCGGATTACCTGGACATCCTGGCCCGCCGCGCGGATTTACCTGCTTTCCTGGACGGCTTGTTGGACTTTATCGCCCAGCCCGGAAAACTGGATTGGCAGCTGCTCGACTGGCACAACCTCCCCGAGGCTTCTCCCACGCTCCCGTTCCTGCAGGCTGAGGCCGAAAAACGCGGCTGGAACTTTACGCGCGAACAGACCTACCATGTCCCGGCCATTCCATTGACGGGCGATTTCGAAACCTATTTGGCCGGCATCGATAAAAAGCAACGCCATGAGATCCGGCGCAAGATGCGGCGCGCTGAGGAAAGCGGGCAAAACGTTCGCTGGTATATTGTCGAAGATGCTTCGACACTGGATGCCGAGCTTGAAGCTTTCCTGGATTTGATGGCAGAAGACCCCGAAAAGGCTGCCTTTCTGACCCCCGCAATGCGCACCCAGATGCGCCTGGCCTGCCGGGCTGCTTTTGAATGTGGTTGGCTGCAGCTGGCCTTCCTCGAGGCCGACGAACAAAAGGCTGCCGGGTACCTAAATTTTGATTATCTTAATCGAATATGGGTTTACAACTCCGGGATCAGCCGGCGTTTTATGGATCTTTCGGCAGGCTGGGTGCTGCTGGGTTATCTCTTGCAGTGGGCCAATGAAAAGAAGCGCTCCGAATTCGATTTCATGCGCGGCAATGAAGATTACAAGTACCGCTTCGGCGGGGTGGATAAGTTTGTGGTTCGAGCCAAAGTAACCCGCAATTGATCACGAACCTGTAGTAACAACTTTAGTCGTTCTAGATAAGAGCGACTGAAGTCGCTACTACAAGCAAATAATTTTACAGCTTACGCGATACTTCATCCAGGCGGACCAGATCCTCTTTGGATAGTTGAAACTTCATCGCTCCGGCGCTTTCCTCGGCCTGGCGCACCTTGGTCGCGCCCGGAATGGTCACAACGATCGCCCCGTTGAAGTAGATCACCCAGTTCAGCGCCACCTGTGCAATGGTGGCGTCGTATTTTCCGGCAATCTCTTCCATGGCGTTGATCAGCGGGCGGGTGGGTTCGATGTTGCGCTGCATGCCGGCTCTGCGCCAGCCGGGCACTTTTTCCAGCAGCGCCGGGTCTTTGTGGTATTTGCCTGAGAGCAGGCCGCGTGCCAGGGGCGTATAAGCGGTGATGGTGATTCCCAGTTCCCGGGCGGTTTCCAGCACGCCATTCGTCTCGATCTCGCGGTTCAACAAACTGTAACGCATCTGGTTTACTGCCAGGGGCAGGCCTCTTTTTGCCAGCGCCGCGTGCGCCCGCCGCATGCGGGCCGAGTTGAAGTTACTCACGCCCACCGAGCGGATCTTGCCGGCTTCCACCAGGTCGGCCATGGCGTTCATTTCAGCCTCCGGGCTGGAAAAACTGTAAGGCTGGTGCACCATGTAATTCCCGATGCTGTATCCATCCAGGAAGCGCAGGCGGTCTTCGATACTGTGCGGGATGTTGGCAGCCGTCCGTAAAATCGGCTGCCATTTCGTCGCGATAACCACCTCTTTGTCCGCCTTCCCGGCCGCTTTCAAGCCGGTTGCCAGTGAACGCTCGGATACCCCCGCACCGTACATTTCAGCCGTGTCAAACCAGTTCATTCCACCTTCCAGGGCGGCCTTGATGATGGCGTTCTTTTCCTCTTGCGGGATCACCGGGAACGCATGGCCGAGCAATCCCCCCCCGCCGGCCAACTCCATCACGCCCAATCCGATCGGCGTGACCAGGATATCCGTCCTGCCAAGCTGGCGCAATTTAATTTCGTTGGTCGAATTCATATTTTGCCTCCATAATTATTACAACTCATTCTAATGAGAATGAAGTGAAAAACAGGTGTCAAGCACCTGTTTTTCACTTTTTCTTCCTAAATTTCTTTGCCTTCAAACTGGCTGTTATACAGCTCGGCGTAGAAGCCATTCTTGGCCAGCAGTTTCTCGTGCTTGCCCTGCTCCACAATATCGCCGTCTTTCATTACCAGGATCCAATCTGCCTCCCGGATGGTCGACAGGCGGTGGGCGATCACAAAACTGGTGCGGTCCTTCATCAAATCGAGCATGGCCTTCTGGATCAGCACCTCGGTATGGGTATCCACCGAGCTGGTGGCCTCATCCAGGATCAGCAGG
>JADGQB010000098.1 GCA_017882145.1 Anaerolineales bacterium | reverse complement strand
CTTATCAGGTTGCCATTCCGAAGGATCGCTTAAGCCGACCGCGAATTGCGAGGAGGGGCCAACCAACTGATGCGGGCCATTTGCGTCGAAATAGAAAAACTGCGTCAACCGGGCGCCAGCAGTTTCCAGAACAGCAAAATAGTCCCGATTAGCCAGAATACATTCGAATTTTCCATCGCCGTTCAAATCATCCTTACAATCTAGGCGGGGCGTCCGGTTTTCGGCCCAATCTGCTGCTGCCACTAATTCGCCGATCTGACCAAGATAGGCATTGCGTAGAGCTTGCAGATTCAAATCTGGCATGCTGGAAGTGAGAGACAGATATGTCTGCCAGGCAGATTGGGTGATGACGTTTTGGGGTGCGGACTGCAATTCCTGCAACCAGGAACTTTTAGCCTGCGCAGGAAGGGAACCCACTGGCTGGTTTCGTGCAGGGAAGGTTAATAAATCCTGGCCCCCAAGCGGCTGTATCCACGGATGGCCGGCTATCCATTCAAAGGTGGGACCAGCCATATCCACATCACCCCAGGTGGAACGTGGCAAACTCCCACCCAGTACCAGCAGGTCGCCCGGATCAGGAGAGATGGCAGTCCGGACCAGGGCGCGTCGCACAGCGAGTGAGGGGCCATCCGCGGTGGCTTCTACCGCATTGGTGGGTGGTAAAGGAATTAAACGTGTGCCGGCAGAGTTCACCAGATGGGTACTTTCCGCGAGCGGCAGGAACTGGGCACGGTAGCCAGGTATCGGGGCCGGCACTGCCGGGGCAGAAGGCGTCTGCCCGGATGTATTCGATGAAGTCGAATAAACAAATTGGCTGACCGGCAACCCGAAACCGGCTGCGGCGCGGCGGCTGAAACCCAGTGCGAGGTTGGAAGGTTCCCCATAGGCCACATCTGGCAGGATGAGCAGACCGCGGGTAAAAAAATCCTGGAGTTCGAGAACATTACCCATGAAGTTCAAGGCAGCCAGGCTGGCTGGATTCTTGATATCCAGCAATGCCACAGGAACACCGGAATGGCCAGCCGCATTAAGGATGTTGATCAGGCCGTGGCGACCGCCAAGCGGGCCGGTGTGGGCACCGTCCCAGCGGCGCAGGGCCTGAGCTGGTGTGGTGACCGGAAATGTATCCCAGAACTCCAGCAGGAGGGGAGCGCGCTTCACCGGGGGCTGAGCGTCCGAGCGAACGTTTTGAATTTCGTCTGCCAACACTAACGGGTTAATCGTGTAAGTGGAGATATCCAAATGGTAGCGGTCGCCGATGAAAGTCCGGTTCAGGTAGACCGTGATGGTATCCAAGCCGGGATCCATTATGACGCGCGGCAAAATGACTGATTGGCCAGTACGAAACCCGCTGGCCTGAACTCTGCCCGTAGAAGAAACCTCGATCTCCAAAGGAGTTTGGGAAAAATCACGATCATCCCAAAGTGTGAGTCTGAGGTTGAATTTGTCGCCAAAGTTTAAATCCAGCAAATCCACGCGGACATCGACTGTCAGGGTAGTGGCGCGGGTGTAGACAGCCAGGATATCGGTGGCCGGGCTGGGTGCATCCAGCGAGCCAATGGCACGCAGGTCAGCGTAGACCCAAGGGCGGTCATCCGGTAATGCAGTGCAGGAGCAAGTTACCAGGAGCAGGAGACCAGCACCAACCAGTAGAATGATACAAATAAACTGGTTCGGTCTGTAGGTTTTTTCCACAGCCCTATTGTATATTAAATTACCATTGCACCTGGAAACTCGAATATTGAACCAGTGTATAATGAATATCTACTCCTGATAATATACAAATCAGCTGATGAGCGGGCCAAGCAAACCTGACCGTAAGATCCCTGAACAAACCATGTCCATTGAAGAGCGTGTAGACTTGCTCTTCGAAGAACTGGCTTTTGCGATTCGTTGGCAACGCCCATCCATACTACTCGTATTTTATGATTCAGAAAGTGTGCGGGAGATGGTTGAACTTGCCCTTGAAAAACGCCTGGCAGAAATTGGGCAAGAGCTGGTTCAATTCGGGGTGGATGAAGAACATTTTGATATTCCCCTGCTGCTCTCCCAGCGCCCGGAACGGGACCGCTCGGTTTATTCAGTCAGCGGAATGGCCCGAGGCGGGGGAAAAGGTGGCGCAAATGCTTACCGTGCCCTCAATATGCGCCGTGAATATTTCGTAGATTATTCCATCCGTGTCATAACCTGGCTGGCAGGAGATGAGTCGATCGAACTCTCCCGGCACGCACCAGATTTTTGGGCATTCCGCCACCGCGTGGTGGAATTCCATGATTCTGTCGATACTATCCGTCCTGCGATATCCGAACAGGAATTTACAGTCGAACCCGAGGATCTGGACGGACAGATTGAACAAGGCGAAGCATTGATCAGCGATTTACCAAAACAAAATGAAACCATAATTGTTCGGCTGGACTTGATTAACAAATTAGCTGCACTCTATCAGGCAAAAGAGGCATACGATCAAGCTCTCCGGCGCTTGAAGCAAGGCCTGGTTATTGCCAAACAACTGAATAACCCGGAGCAGCTGGCAAAATTATGGGGAAATTTTGGCTCTGTCTACCTGGATTTGGGTCGACATAATCGCGCCGTAAGGGCGTGCAGGAAAGCCATCCGTTTTTCTCCCCAAGATGCCAGCCTGTGGATTGAGCTGGGACATGTTTATCGGAAAGAGCAGCGCTTGTCACATGCTATAATTGCATATAAGCAAGCCTGCCGGCTGGATCCTCAAAATCTTTCGGCAAGCGCTTCAATGGTGGCATGTTACCGTCTAATGGGGAAGGATAACCTGGCCGAGCACCAAAGGAAAATCGCACTTCCAATGATGGAGATCGAGACAGAATACAACAAAGCCGTCTTTGAGGCCGCGTGTGGAAACTCCAGCAAAGCGATTGGGCATTTGGTTTCAGCCTTGGAAAAGAAACAAGCAGGCGTGAGCGGAATGCGGCGTGAACCCAATCTTGATTCCATCCGGGATGACCCTGAATATCATAATCTTTTAGGGAAATACTTTCGGTAAAAAAGAAATAAATAAATTCTGAGAATCCTCCTCCAGAAAGTGATTTGCGCATGGCATTTGGATTTGCTATATCAATCATTATTATTTCAGCAATCATCACCACATTAGTGATTCGAAGCCGGGAAGTCCGTGGAGGAACAAGCCTGGTCATCTTTTCGATCGCACTGACCATCTGGGCTTGCTCGTATACGGTTCTCCAATATGATAAGCTGTCGGGCGGACGATTTTGGCTAGCATTGGTCTACCTGAGTGCAACAGTCACGGCGTCGGCTTTATTGACATTCATATTGGCTTACACCAATCACCCGGAGTGGTTGGGTAAGCTAGGTATTTTCATTCTTTGCCTGGAACCTGTGGTAACACAGGTCCTGTTCTGGACAAACCGCTTTTCAAGTGACTCCAAATTGGCCGCCAGCGGAACGGTATTAAGCTCCAGTCCCTGGTATTGGATCAATGCTTCGTATTCGGACGGTTTGATAATCCTTGGGCTGATCCTGCTAACCGAGACCCTTCGCCATAAGACAAAGCAATACAGACTCCAGTCCCTGACGATCTTTATTAGTGTCTTTATCCCGCTCCTGACCAAGATCCTAAGCCTGGCCTTCCTAGCGCTTATCCTTATCCCTGAACTCCCACTGGTGTCCTTCGCCGTCACAGGTCTGTTGCTTATTTATTGCATCTACCATTTCAAATTGCTGGACATCGTCCCAATCGCACGCGAGGATGTTATCGAAAGATTGAGCGACGGCTTTATGGTGTTGGATTTAAAAAACCGGATCGTAGACCTAAACCCGGCTGCAGAAATACTTATCAGGGTGTCGCGCGAAGATGCATTTGGCAAACCGGCAGAAGATATTTTACAGAATTGGCCCAAGCTGGACCTGGAATCACCTGTTCGGGAACTCGAGACCAAGGGAAGCGTGAGAATATTTGGTGAATTACGTTATCTGAATGTACGCATCCTGCCCTTGATCCGTAAGCCGGAAGGACTGGTCGGCAAGGTGATTTTATGGCGCGATATCACTGAACGGAGGATGTCAGATAATGCGAGACAACGGGCGCGCGATGAAATGTTCGGACTCTTGCACTCCATCTCGGGTTCGGCGTTCCGGACCTTGGGCTTGAACGAATTCTTGACCGAGACCAGCTTGCAAATAATGTATTCGTTCGAAAGCCAGGCCAGCCTGATCCTCCTGCGGGAGGAAAGCCATTCGAAAACAGACGCTCCCGGATTTTACCTGGCATCTCATCAAGGTATTCCCCAAAACAGACTAGATCATCTGTCTTCCTCCCCAGCGGTAGCCAGGATCATGGGACAAATTATTGATAGTAAGGAGCCGTTCTTCGTACCGGATACTTCCACCGATCCACGGCTGCCAGAATCCATGCAGCAATCCGGCATCAGCTCCCTGATGCTGATCCCATTGACTACTGGAGACCAAGTATTGGGTGCGATCGGTTTACTCCGGAAAAACGGCTTGATCTACAGGCAGGATGAGATGAACCGTTTGCAAACCGTCGCGGATGAATTGGCTTCCTTCATCCGGGCGGACCGCCAGCGCCAAATTGCAATCGCGCTGGAAGAGCGCCAAAGGTTGTTCCACGATCTTCATGATTCCATATCCCAGAAACTATACGGTGTGGTGACCTTAACGGAAGCTGCTCAGGGCCACCTTGAGACCGGTGGCACTGTACAGGCACCAGAGCTATCCCGCATTGGTGCGAGCGCCCGCCAGGCCCTCAAGGAAATGCGCCTGTTCCTTTTCCAGATGAAACAACCCGTCGATCTGGAGCATGTCGGGCTTGTGGCAGCTTTGCATGAACGATTGGCTGCTGTGGAGGGACGGGCGAATATCAAGACCAAGGTACTCGCAGACGAAAATATAAATTTGCCGCTGGAAAAAGAAACGATGTTGTATTATATTGCGCAGGAGGCATTAAATAATATCGTGAAGCATGCAGAAGCAACATCCATAACAATTTTCCTGAAGAATCAAAAGAATGCTATCAAACTTCAAGTGGTGGATGACGGATGCGGTTTCGATCCGACACTAAAAGGTAAAGCCGGTATGGGATTACGGATCATGCAAGAACGGGTTGCCAAGGTGGGTGGCAAATTAAAAATCGCATCGACCCCCGGAAAAGGCACAAAAATAACCGTAACAGTTGGCAAAACCAAGAATCAAATTACAAAATGAGGGAAGAATAATGAATAAAATACGTGTACTCATCACAGATGACCAGACCGTCGTTCGGGAAGGATTGGCTGCCATCCTCGCCAATTATCCAGACATTGAAGTAATTGGCCAGGCGTCCGACGGTATCCAGGCAATGGAAATCATCAAACAGAGCAAGCCAGATGTGGTCCTGCTGGACCTGGTGATGCCCAACCAGGACGGACTTGCCACCATCCCCAAAATCAAGGAAACTGCACCGAATACCCGCATCCTGGTTGTAACCGGCTATGCCGAGAACGATATGGTTTATCAGGCCATAAAAGCCGGAGCGCTGGGTTATATTCTTAAGGATGCCACGCGCGATCAATTATTACAGGCGATCCGGGATGTGGCGCAAGGAAGGGCCTCCCTGCAACCCTCGATTGCTGTGAAGTTGATCCAGGAAATCAACCATCCCTCCGAGTCTCATTACACCGAGGATCCGCTCACGCGCCGAGAATTGGATACCATTCGCCTGATCGCCCGCGGCCTCAGCAACCAGGAAATTGCCGCAGAACTCGTCGTGAACGAACGGACGATTGCGAAATATGTGAGCAGCATCCTGGATAAACTTCATCTCGCCAATCGCACCCAGGCGGCCTTGTATGCTTTGCGGGAAGGAATAAGCGAGCTGACCAACGATTAAGTCTTATGCCTGGGATATGGGCATGGATAAAAAATAAATCAGGGCGGCCGATTGGCCGCCCTGATGATTAGCCAGGTATTATTTTTTCTTCAAGGGCAAAGATATATATTTCCATCGGGGTATGTTCCATACAACTTCAAGCCCTCGAGCAGGTTGCCGGGTTGATCATTTGAACCCCTGCCTTTCAGGTTTTGGAACTGGGAGGAAAAATCATTAAAAACCACCAACGCAGCTCCCTTGGAACAAAAAACATCCTGGGCCGGGTCACCTGGGATGGTTCCGTAAGGAGTGGTTTGAATTGGCCGTGTCTTTGGGAATGAAACCCATATCCCATAGATCGGGCGACCCGTCCAAAGCAAAAGGAGCTGCCAATCGTTTGAGATGACCGGCTGGGCGTCAGGGAGTGAGCTCACGGTCTGAATGATCTCCGAGCGGCCCCACCGATAGGCTGTCAGCCCATCGCCTTTGTGATAAAGGGTGACCATATTTTGCGCTTGAGGAATATACCAGGCCAGACAGGCTGCTGCGACCAACCAGGCCAAACCCTGAAAAACGAGATTCCAGCCCTTGGATGAGACAGTTTGGCGTATAGCGGACTGCCAACCATTGGACCAGGCGGTCTTCAAACTGGCGAGTTTTTTATCACCGGACCAGGCAGCCTGCCAGAGCGCAAATGCCCCGAAAAGGGTGATCACACTGCAGACGAAGAAGGGCAGGAGCATGCGATTGTCAATATCGATGGTCGGGCGGGTGAACAAATACGTGAGAAGTAACACGACCACCAAAAAGAATGCCGACAGACCAAAGTAACTGAAGATAGGCAAATCGGATCGATGCTCGCCTGTATCCGCTTTTTTTCGCAGGCGAGCGATCGCCCATATAGAAAGCGCCAGGATGCCTGCCAGTCCGGCGCCCGCCAGGACAAACCGTAAACGATAGGTCAGGGCCAGACGGCTGTTCTGGAAGGGTACCCACCTCCCCACGGTATCGATAAATAATCCCCGGAAAGTCTTGAACTGGGCAGCCAATCCATTCCAATCCAGGCCAAGACTGCGGCCTCCCAGACTGTGGGCGCTCGTAAAATAGGTCCAGATCAACCAGACCAGGATCGGCAGGCTGGCGATCAGGCCGAACAGAAGTGCCTTCCTGATCCGAACCCCCAGTTTCCCGGATGAGCAAATCAGCATAGATAATGCACCTGCGCCAACCATGGCAATCCCGGCGTAGCGGGTGGCGGGGATCAAACCGATCACAACCGCGCTGGTAATCAGCAGGGATATCCGCTCCCTGTGCAGGTAGGCCACCAGACATAAACCTCCGGAAAGTATCAAAAATATGAAAAGGGGCTCGGAATAGGCTGAACTGAACATCCAGAGCATCTGCGGAAAGGCCAATAAGAGCGCGCTGGTAATGATCCCCATGGCCGGGGCGCGGCTGTAACGATAGAAGATCCATCCGGCCATGAAGATACAAGCTACAAAAGCGATGATGTTCAACCAACGCGAGGCAACGATCAGGTTTGCTTTAAAAAGCCCGATGACAGCCAATACCATCGAGTAAAAAGGCGGGTGAATTCTGATCGGGCTAAAACGTCCGTGCCCCTGAACGTATCCCAATCCCTGGCCGGCATCCAGGCTATGAGCGGTAGCAATATATTCCACCGGGTCGTTATACCCCCACGGGCCATTGGCTGTGGCATAAATGTCTATCAGGCCGCCTAAAATGCTTAGAAGGATAATAGCCGCCAGGACCAGGTGTTTGGTGGAGAGCTTTTTCATCGAATTCTTACTGCTCCTTGCATAGTTATTTGAACCGGATCCGCCCAAAGGCAGGCAGCTACCGTCGATTTTGGTTCAAATATTTGCGTGATTTTGTATAAATACAGAAATTACTTGTGTTGAGGTGTCAGTGCGGCAACTTCACTGCCGCCATTATGTTCCACTCGCAGATACATCGACCGGATCGTGTTTTCGAGAAGATTCTTCAAACGATGCCGCTCAAGTCCCACAGCATTGAGCGGATCAAAAGTCACCGGCTCCCCAACCATCACAACCCCTGTTGGGTGTACTGCCAGCGGATAGAACTCCAGCCGCTTGCCAGTCACCTCGTGATACATTTCGCCCAGGCGGGCGAAACTGCGCTGGAAGGGTTTCATATGCGTCTCCGGGTCAGCAGGCAGAAGCAGGTCCTCCGGGAAGACCAGCAGGAATTTATCCTGTTGCAGTACATCCATGCTCAACCGCAGAGTATCGACCATCCGGTCGTAGTTGCCCTTATAGACCGGGATGCAGCCGAGAGAACGCAGGAAAGGTACGGTAATCCTGGAGAGCCGCCTGGCCACCCAGGCGCTGGTTGGCGGTTTTAAATGCAGTGTCCGCTCGACAAAATCCCATTTTAACCATGCGGCCGCCCGTTCTTCATCCACCATATCTGCCACGACCCAGGAATACATCCGCAGCGGGATCGAACAAGCTACCGCAATCGGACCGGTCGATTCCAGATGGTTGGCAATAAAGACTGCCGGTCCACGGCGGGGCAGGTTTTCCTCGCCGACCAGTTCCCCGCCCCAAAGGAATAAGTCCAATATCCCAACGATAAATTGATACAGTCCGTCTTGCATGACTTACCTACCGCATGAACAAACGCGGACGTTATTGTGGCGCCTCTGCCAGGGTTGGCGGTTGGAGAGACTCGCTCCCAGCGAGGTCTGCAATCGCACGCGCTAGTTTCAGGACTCGAGGATGGGCTCTTGCCTGTATTGTAACTGATTCATGGTCACCTGCATGATAAGGTACGGGTTGTTCCCTCTGATTATCTCTCAAAATCGAACTCACTGCAACCTGATTCAAGGCTCCCCAGACGGCTTTCTCAAAGTCCGAAATCCGAACGTGCCTTACCCCCATCGCTGGGGGCTTTTCCTTGGTCCACCCTGACTTTGAGAAGGCCCAAAGGCTTTCCATGAGTTTGAAAGCACTTAGATTTTTCAGAGTTATCCCTGCTTCAAGGCAAGGGAAAAAGTTTGGGGTGCAAGCACCCGAGACCCCCGTTTGTCCCGAAGGACAGGGAGCGACTCGAACCAAGGAGTCGCTCCCTGAATTTTTTTATTGAGGAGGAAGACTTTTTCTCGGCCGTAATCCAAAATAAACCAAGAGCAATCCACCGGCTATCAGGGCAAACGTGAACCCGTAGGAGGTCAACGATCCGACCACCAGCAGGAGGCACGCCAGGATCATGCAGACTGTGGCAGGAATATGCGCCCAGGCCGTCGGGGATTTTTCGCGCTGACGCCACAACCAGCCGAAGGTGGCGGCCCAGCCCAGGAACATGATCCCGGTCGGAATGGTCGACTGGGCAAAGCGTCCCAGGAATGGATTGGTCAGCAAGGTGTTGACACCAATCGAGGCCAGAACACCAGCCGGGATCAATGCCCACCAGCAGTTGGGATACTTGAAGAAAACATAGAAGAAAGGCAGGGAGATAACCAGGGGTACAAGACCGCCCGCCAACTGGTTGAGGAAACTTCCCAACAGGGTCAAGGTTCCGACGGCAGCCATAATGAAGCCCGGGATGAGCGCCCACGAGTACTTGTGGTTGATGAAATAAATGGTGAGGAAAGGGATGGCGATGGCAAACATGAACCCGGCTCCGATCACTTCCCCCGGCAAGCGATCACCAAAAATGATCACCACACCGAACAGGAAGCATGCCAAGGCCGGGATGAGCGCCCACCAGTTCTTGCGAAAATCAATGGCGAAACCAACCAGGAATGGGATGGCGATGGCTCCGAAGAACGGTGCAGCGATCCAGGCTTCCTGGTAACCGGAATGCCCAAGCCAAAGCATACCCGTCAATGCCAGGAAAACGCAAACGGGAAAGAGCCAGCCCCAGAAACGCAGCCCGGCGATCAAGTATCGGATGAAAAAGACCAAAGCCAGACCTCCGAAAGCCAGCATCCAGAATTGCGGCGTAAATTGTCCCACGTAGCCTTGCTGCTGGGCCAGGGTCAAACCGGCTGCCAGGATCAGGAGGATCCCCCAGAAAATATTATCGTATCTGTTTCTCATCGTCCGCTCCTTTCGTAATATGCGTACTTTCTACAATTCGAATTATATGGATTACCCAATAAAACTGCCCCTTCCGGTCGGCGGGTATTTACCTGTCCATCCGGCTAGGAAGAACCCCGACCTGCGGCAGGTGCGTTTACAAGCCACTGCTCCTACAATAAGGATAACTTATTCCTTGGAGGCAATATGGCTGAAGCAGTTGCAAGACCGATTGGCAACCCGATGAAACGGGTGTTTGGAATTCGTGATTTCTTTTTATTATGGGCAGGACAGAGTACTTCTTTGTTGGGCGACCAATTCTATGCCATTGCGGGGGCATGGCTCATGCTGAGACTGACCGGTGATCCGTTGGCGCTCGGGATGGTGATTGCGCTGGGCGGTATCGCGCGGGCGATCTTCACCTTGATCGGCGGCGCCGTCACCGACCGGGTCTCTCCCCGGAATGTGATGCTGCTCTCGGACATTATCCGCCTGGCCCTGACCTCTTTGATGGCTGTCCAGGTTTTCACCGGTACATTACAGGTGTGGATGATCTATGTGTACAGCCTGGTAGGTGGGATCGTCGGGGGTGTGTTCGCTCCCGCCTCGATGTCCATGGCACCCACCCTGATCCCATCCGAAGATTTGCAGGCAGGAAACAGTGTCATGCAGGGCAGCATGCAATTGATCGGGTTTGTTGGTCCGGCAGCCGCGGGGGCGGTCATTGCTGCCTTCCCGCGTCAGAATATTGGGGTGGGACTGGCAATCGCTTTCGATGCGCTCACTTTCATCGTTTCCGTGATCACCTTGTGGATGATGCGCGCCGGCAGGCAGGTCACAACTTCCGCTTCGGCGGCTCCCAAGGCGAGTGTTTGGGCTTCCATTCGTGAAGGACTCAAGTATATGTTCAAGGATCCAGTCTTGCGGGTGATGTTCGTCCTGCTGGCGGTGGCCAACTTTGCTTTTGGCGGGCCGGTGCTGGTCGGCATTCCTTATCTTGCCAACGTACGGTTCCCAGAGGGGGCGGCAGCCTATGGCATGATCATCGCCGGTTACGCCGGCGGCAACCTGCTCGGGATCATCCTTTCCGGATCACTGCCCAAGATGAACCAACAGATCTTAAAATTTTTCATGGTGGTCATGTTCTTATTATTCGGAGCAGGAACCAGCAGCCTGGCATGGATCGGACAAACCTGGGCGGCATTTGCGGTGTTGCTCGTCATGGGTATCCTGAACGGCTACCTGTCGATCCTGCTGATCACCGGTTTGCAGCGCAATACCCCCAAGGAAATGCTGGGTCGCGTTATGAGTATGGTACTGCTGGCGAACCTGGTGTTCATGCCGCTTTCGCAAACGATTGCCGGAGCGGTCCTGCGCTGGAATATCCCGGCCCTGTTCCTGGGTGCGGGTGGACTGTTGGTGCTATGCGCCATCTACCTATTCGTCCCCAAGGTAGGATCTTTGTTAAGTTCACAACTGGCATCTGACCAAACTGCAGCTGTAAAAACAGATTAGGGAGAAGTTTCGATGAAAAAGAAGAAGGTTTTAATAACCCTGGGCGTCCTGGTTGGGATCATCGCGATCGGAGTAGTTACTGTGATCCTGTTGACTCCCTGGATGGACCGCTGGGGAGCCACTGACACAGAAATAGCGGCGGCCTATCCGGGAGATAGCCTGGTTGCGGCGCCGGCCAGCATCGTCAACCGGGCTGTGACGATCCATGCCACTCCCGAACAGATCTACCCGTGGATCATTCAACTAGGGGCGGGCAAAGGCGGGTATTACAGCTATTCCTGGCTGGAGACCTACATGCTGTTCTGCAAGATGACTAATGCCGACCGGATCCATCCCGAATGGCAGGATCTTAAAGCGGGCGACCAGGTCAAAATGTGCCCGGGTTCTTTCGGCCCGGCGCCTTACATGGTCGCCCAACTAACATCGAACCGGTCGATGGTACTGGGCCACCAGGATAAGGGCGAGTGGGTTGACCTATGGGAGTTCAACCTCATTGCCGAGCCAGATGGCACAACCCGCCTGATCCTGCGCACCCGTACCATGATGACAGGTGGATTCTGGGATATCATCCACCCGGGGGTGTTTATCATGGAGACTGGAATGCTGCGCGGCATTCGGGACCGGGCTGAAACCGGAATAAACAATCAATAATAGGGGAATTAAGAAGTGCAAACCAAATTCCCCAAACCTGTTATACCCTGGCTGACGGTCATATCACGTTCTTTGTTGTTCCTG
>JADGQB010000097.1 GCA_017882145.1 Anaerolineales bacterium | reverse complement strand
TCAAGGGAACTGGGCCTGCCCAACTGGGACAAGCCTGCGGCTGCCTGTCTCTCCTCACGAATACCATATGGAACGCCGATCACATTGAACGCGCTCTCCCAGGTGGAACGCGCCGAAGCCCTGCTGCACGGGCTGGGCTTGCGCCAACTGCGCGTGCGCCATCACGGTCCGGTGGCCCGAATCGAGGCAGAGCCAAACGACTTCGCACACTTGCTGGAACACAGGGATGAGATTGTCACAACCTTGAAGGCGATTGGTTATGCCTATGTTTCCCTCGACCTGGCCGGTTTCCGGAGCGGCAGCATGAACGATGTGATCCAGAAAACCGCCGAAGATAAAGGCCAATAATGGATATCGAAAAACTTCGTCAACTCTTGGAAGGGATCCAGCAGGGACAGACCACTGTTGAACAGGCGTTGGAGCGTTTACGCCAACTGCCCTTCGAGGACCTCGGCTACGCCAACCTGGACCTGCATCGTGCACTGCGTAACGGCATGCCCGAAGTAGTCTTTTGTGAAGGAAAATCCATCGAACACACAACTGCCATTCTGAAGCGTCTTTGGCAGTATCACGAGCGGGTGATGGGGACGCGCGTCTCTCCAGAAATGGCAGAAGCCATTCAACTGGATATCCCAGCTGCGCATTACGAGCCACTCTCCCGGCTGGTGACATTAGCCCGCGGCGAAACTGTTGTGCTACCCGAGAATGCCCCCTATGCTCTGGTGGTCACCGGCGGAACCGCCGATATGGCGGTAGCCGAGGAGGCAGCTCAAACGCTGGAGTTCCTGGGATCACGTGTGCAGCGTGCTTACGATGTGGGCGTGGCGGGTATCCACCGACTTTTCGATCGACTGGACCTGCTAACCGGAGCAAGCGTCATCCTGAGCGTGGCAGGCATGGAGGGCGCATTGACCAGCGTGGTGGGTGGGCTGGTCAGTTGTCCGGTGGTGGGTGTTCCCACAAGTGTGGGCTATGGGGCCAGTTTCAATGGGCTGGCTGCCTTGCTCTCCATGTTAAACTCGTGCGCCGCCGGCGTTTCAGTAGTCAATATTGACAATGGCTTTGGGGCGGGCGTGGTTGCGCACCGCATCCTGCAGGCGGGCAAAACTGTCAGCCAGCCCAAGGAGAAAGCATGAAGATTGCCTATTTCGATTGTATTGCAGGCGCTTCCGGGGACATGCTCCTGGGTGCCATTCTGGATGCCGGACTGGAAGTGGAAGCATTGAATGAGAAATTGAAGGCTTTGCACCTGGAAAATGAATTCGAACTCAAGGCGCAAAAAGTTAATAAGAATGGCTTTGGTGCGACAAAAGTGGATGTACTCCTGCACGAACCTTACGAACACCAACATGGGCGGCACCTGGCAGAAATTGAAAGCCTGATCCGAAAGGGCAGTCTAGCGGAAACCATTCAGGAGAAAGCCATCGGCATGTTCCGAAGGCTGGCCGAGGTGGAGGCCGGCATCCATGGGAAACCGGTGGGCGAAGTCCACCTGCACGAGGTGGGCGGTGTGGACACCATCGTGGATGTGGTCGGGACACTTCTGGGTTTGGACAGCCTGGGCGTGGAACAAGTTTTCAGTTCGCCTCTGCCACTCGGTAGGGGTTTTGTGCAGGGGGCACACGGCCTGATCCCGCTTCCGGCCCCGGCAACTGTCGCCCTATTGAAGGGCATCCCGGTGCGAGGCAGTGAGATCGAATTGGAACTGGTCACTCCCACCGGAGCGCTGCTGCTATCCACCTTATGCAAAGCTTTCGGTTCCATCCCGGCAATGACTCTCAGCAGCCAGGGCTATGGGGCCGGCGGGCGTGACCTGCCCATCCCCAACGTGGTCCGTTTGCTGCTGGGTGAGCGGCCGGAAGTTCGCGGACAGGGAAATGAGATCGAAACACTGATCATGCTGGAGACCAATATCGACGATAACAGCGCCGAGGTTAACGGGTACGTGATGGAACAACTATTCGCATCCGGAGCACTGGACGTATTCTTCACGCCCATCCAAATGAAGAAGAACCGTCCGGCCACTCTGATCTCGATACTCTCTCGTCCGAAAGATGTGGAAAAACTGGAGGTGCTGTTGTTCCGCGAAACGAGCACGCTGGGCGTGCGCCGCCAGCCAGTGGAGCGCAGTTGCCTGGAGCGCAGCAGCGAGGTGGTTGATACGCCCTACGGCCCGGTAAGTGTGAAGGTGGCACACCTGCCGGATGGGACATCCAAACGCGCTCCGGAGTATGAAGATTGCAAACGGGCCGCGCTTGCGCACGGTGTTCCCTTGCGCAAGGTTTACGATGCAGCGCTTGCCATCAAATAATTTAATGAATTTTTTAAGATACTCGCACTTGTCTTATTCTGGAAACCGAGATAATATAAAATGGTCAATGGGGAGGTTAATCCCCGCCAAACCTTATGTTGTACGAGAGGAGAGAAAGCAATGAAGAAGATGTACCTGTTCGTATCGATCATGGTAGCAGCCGCCATGTTGTTGACCGCATGCGGAACCGCCGCCACGCCCACAGCAGCGCCCGTACCTGCGACCGCTGCACCAGTGGTGCCGGTACTCCTGCCGACCACAACCCTACCTCCTGTCCCGACAGCCACCACCAACCCACTTGGGACTGCCGCCCAGCCGATCGTACTGGCCTTTGCACCGTCGACCAGCTCCACGCAGTTGACCACGGGTGGACAGGCACTGGCCGATCAATTGAAGACCATGACCGGTCTTGAGTTCAAGGTCTCAGTACCGACCAGTTACGCCGCCCAAATCGAAGCCATGGGCTCAGGAAATGCCCAGGTGGGCTTCCTGGCTCCCGCTGCTTTCATCGTAGCGCATGCCAAGGGCTATGCGGACGTCGCCATGGTCTCCCTGCGCAACGGCGCCGACCATTACGCCTTCCAGTATATTGCCAATGCAGCCGGTGGATTTAAGTCCTATTACGATCCTGCGACCGGCAAAGACACCGGGGATGCCGCCACCGCCCTGGCTCAGTTCGCCGGCAAGAAACCCTGCTGGACCGACCCAATCTCCGCTTCCGGCTACCTGGTCCCGGCTGGCTTCCTGGCCGCCAATAACATCAAAACACTGGCGGGCGCCTGGGTACAGGGTCACCCGACGGTGGTCAAGTCGGTCTACCTGAGTCCCAAGGGCGAGATCTGCAACTTTGGCGCCACTTTCGTGCCGATGGCCAATATCTCGGATGCCAAGTCGGGTGCATTCATGGATTACGCCACCAAAGTTGTCACCATCTGGGTCTCCGATCCGCTCATCCCGAATGATACCGTTGCCTTTGGCAAGAGCCTGCCGGCGGATATGCGCCAGAAGATCAGCGATGCCATGGTGAAGCTGGCCTCCACACCGGATGGTCTGAAAGTGCTCAACGGCTTCGGCTACAGCTGGAGCGGCGTGAAGGTGGTCGATGACACTTTCTTCGATGATTTCCGCGTCTACCTGCAGGGGATCAAATTCGATTTCAACAACTTCAACGGATAAGCTTCACAACCTAGCGAGGGAGGGCGAAAGCCCTCCCTCTTTTTTTGCACAGGTGTATTATGCTGCGCGTCCAAAATCTCACGAAAGTCTACCCGAATGGCACCCAGGCGCTTAAGAATGTCAGTTTCGAAGTCAAGGATGGCGAGTTCCTGGTCGTCATCGGACTATCAGGTTCAGGAAAATCCACTTTACTACGCTGCATCAACCGCTTGATCGATCCCACCGAAGGCAAGATCTATTGGGACGACCAGGATGTTACGGCGGCTTCCCCGGCCGAGTTATTGCGGATCCGCCGCAACATCGGCATGGTGTTCCAGCAGTTCAACCTGGTCAAGCGTTCCAGTGTGATGACAAATGTGCTTTCCGGGCGATTGGGATATGCCAACCCCTGGCTTTCCCTGCTGGGGATCTGGTCACCCGCAGACCGTGAAAGGGCATTGAAAGCCCTTGGGCGAGTGGGAATTGCCGACAAAGCCAACAGCCGGGCAGATGCCCTGTCAGGCGGACAGCAGCAGCGGGTAGGGATAGCGCGGGCATTAATGCAGGAGCCGCGCATCGTCCTGGCGGATGAACCGGTTGCAAGTCTCGACCCGGTCCTCTCACATTCAATCCTGCAATACCTCGAACAATTAAATAAAGAAGGTATCACCGTCCTGTGCAGCCTGCACTTTCTGGACCTGGTGCACCGCTATGCAACGCGTGTGATCGCACTTAAAGACGGCCTGTTGGTTTTCGAAGGACTGCCGGACGAAATCAACCGGGCCAAGTTCAAGGAGATTTACGGCGAGGAAGCCCAGGAGGTACGCGCGGCTTCCTTCGAGGCGCCAGTATGACCGCCGCTTCCCAGACACGACGGAACCCTATCCTGACCGCACTGCTCTCCACCCTTGTCCCGGGATTGGGCCAGGGGATTGTAAAGCGCTGGTACCGTGGCGTGGCAATCCTGCTTGCCACCCTGGTTGTGGCAGGCATGGTCATCTGGTACGGAAAGCCAGTCTGGTATTTTGCGCCGGTCGGGATGTGGCTATGGAATATCTGGGATGCGTTCAGCCTGGCAGGCGGGCGCGCACGCACGATCCTGATCCCGGTCGCCTTCGGACTGGCAGCCGCCTATGGCATCGGCTGGCAGGTGGTGGGAGTGAATTTCGCGGCGGCAGATATGAACCGGGCGCTGGCGGTGGCGCGCCCCATGGCCCACCCGGATATGTTCGAAGTGAAGACAGAAACCAACGAAACGTGGACTCCGATCAAAATCCCCTGCCCGGCCACGAGTTCATCTCCATCCAGTGTACGTGAAGATAATGGCAGAGTCGCAACGGTTTCACCCTCCTGTGGCGCTCCGATGGATACTCTGAAAATCAGTGTCAGTGGGATGTGGCCCAACACCAATACACAAATCTGGTGGCGGACGGCTATCAGCGATCCTCTGCTTCTGGGGGGAACCAATGGGGATAAGATGCTGGTCCTTAAAACCGACTCCAGCGGCTCCCTGACCACCAGCATTCATGTGCCGATCAGTGTCCTGATCGCCCAACCCGATAAGACCTTATCATTGGAGCATCAGGTTCGTTTCACACAGTCGCGCCCCACCGGTGGAATCGCGATCTCCTATAATGGTGGTTTCGTCTTGAAAGGCATGCTGGAGACAATCGCGATGGCCTTGATGGCGACCGTCCTGGCGATCTTCGTGGCGGTTCCGATCAGTTTCCTGGCAGCTCGCAACCTGATGGGCGGCAACCCGATCACATTTGGCATCTACGTAGTCGTCCGAACCCTGTTGAACATCCTGCGGTCCGTGGAAGCTCTGCTATTCGCCATCGTATTCGTAGTGATCACAGGACTGGGACCCTTCGCGGGTGTCCTGGCATTAATGGTCCACTCGATTGCAGCCCTGGCGAAGTTATACTCGGAGGTGATCGAGGGGATCGACCCGGGCCCGATCGAGGCAATCAAAGCTACGGGCGCCAATTGGGTCCAGGTGGCCCGTTACGGCGTGATTCCGCAAATCATTCCCCCGTTTACCTCTTTCACCATCTACCGTTGGGATATCAATGTCCGCACCGCCACTGTCATCGGCATGGTCGGCGGCGGCGGAATTGGTTTCTACCTAATCCAGTGGATCCAGTTGAATGATTTCCGGGCGGTCAGTGCAGCCTTTATTGCCATCGCCATCGTGGTAATCATCCTGGATTTCCTGAGCGCCAAAGTGCGGGAAAGGTTGGTGTGATATGAAAAACCGACCGCCTGTCTGGCGCATCGTTCTGACCACGATCTTGATCGCAGTGGGTGTGGCGATCCTGGGTTTTTCCACCCGGGTCTCCCAGATCGATTTCATCCGTTTATTCAGAGATGCCCCCAAGGCGAAGGCCCTGGTGACGTCATTCCTGACCCCTGACCTGACCACGCGCGACTTGCAGACCACCACCATTGAAATGCCATTCCCCATCCCATGTGGGTCAGCACCCAATGGCACGCCGATTAAATCGGGCCCCAGGTTGAGCACGAGCGTGCCGTGTGCAGCAGCCAAGGACAGCTTTACCCTGGAAGGATTCAATCTTGCCCCCAACGCCCAGATCGCCATCCGCTGGAATATTCCAAAAAAAGGCAAATTAACCCTGCCCTATGTCACTACCGATGCCAGCGGACATTTTTCGGCGCAGCTGGATGCCAAGCAAATCGCAGTCACTGTGGATGGAACTTCCAGCTCGATCCAGGTCGATTCGCTGGTTCCGGTGGGCAACTTGAAGGTCAGCCAGTCCGTCAAGGATGTACTCGAGGCCATGTTCGTCACTATTTTTATGGCCCTGCTTTCCACGACGGTCGCGACGATCATTGCCATTCCGCTCAGCTTCCTGGCTGCCAGCAACATCACCCGGCGCGGTGCGGTGGGAACGACGGCGTACTATATAACGCGCTCATTCTTCAACATCATCCGCTCTTATGACCCGCTGGTAATGGCGACGGTATTTGCCTTCTGGCTTGGATTCGGTCCATTCCCAGGCACTTTGGCCCTGACAGTCGTCACGACCGCATCGCTGGGCAAGATGTTCTCGGAAGCCGTCGAGAATATCGATCCCGGGCCGATCGAAGCATTGCAAGCCACCGGCTCGAACCGCCTGCAGACAGTGGTGTACTCGGTCGTGCCGCAGATCGTCCCGGATTTTGTTTCCTATATCATCTATCACTGGGATATCAATGTCCGCATCTCGACCGTGATTGGTTTCGTCGGCGGCGGCGGTATTGGATATTACTTGAGCACCCAGATCAACTCGATGATCGGATACCATAAGGCCGGGACAGCCATCTGGGCCATCGTGGCGGTCGTGTGGGCCATGGACTTCCTGAGTGCGGAAGTCCGAAAACGACTGGCTTAGCTCACCTATCGCCTCAGGAACCCGTCTCCAGCATGGAAACGGGTTCCTTTTTGACGTGGTACAATCCCGCCTGTGTTTAAACGCATCCTTAAAATGCTCCCGAAGCTGATCCTCTTACTTTTCATTCTCGGATTGCTAGTATTGTTCATACCCAGGTTGGTGACCGGGTTGTACGCGCATCGCCGAATCTACACTCAATCCGAGGTGCCAGCCCGGCGCGTTGCGATCGTATTTGGCGCCGGGTTATGGCGGAATGGTTCCCCCACCCCGGTTCTGGAGGACCGTGTCACTGCCGCGGCGAACCTGTATTTTGCAGGTAAAGTCGAAAAACTATTGATGAGCGGCGACAACCGCTTCGTCAGCTACAACGAGCCCGAAGCTATGCGGCAACTGGCTCTAAAACTCGGCATACCCTACAACGCCATTGTTCTGGATTATGCCGGACGACGTTCCTACGATACGTGCTATCGTGCCAGGGCCATATTCCAGGTCGATCAGGCCATCCTGGTAACCCAGGCTTTCCATATGCCGCGCGTGATATATACTTGCAACAGCCTGGGGGTCGAAGCAGTGGGAGTCGAATCAGACCTGCGTATCTACCGCAAATCATCCGTGCTATACTGGAATGCGCGCGAACTGCTTGCCACGGCCGCGGCGGTGTGGGATGTAAATGTTGGGCATCCCATTCCAGTGCTGGGTAATCAAGAACCAATTTTTCCGGAGACACCATGACTCGCGACGAAGCCCTTGCCATTGTCCATGAATATGTCAAAAACGAAAACCTTGTCAAGCATATGCTTTCTGTCGAGGCGGCAATGCGTTTCTACGCCGAGAAGTATGGCGAAGATCAAGAAAAATGGGGAGTGACCGGGTTACTACATGATTTCGACTGGGAAATCCACCCCACTCTCGAAGGGCATCCAACGGCCGGAGAACCCATCCTGCGTGCGCGCGGCGTGCCGGAAGACATCATTCGAGCGGTATTATCCCACGCCGACCATACCGGCGTCCTGCGCCAGACACGCATGGAAAAAGCACTGTACGCCTGTGATGAGGTCACCGGCCTGGTGACCGCGGTTGCCCTGGTCCGCCCATCACGTTCCTTGTTGGACCTGGAAACCAGCTCTGTAAAAAAGAAATGGAAAGATAAAACCTTCGCAGCCGGGGCGAAACGGACTGAGATCGAAAAATCAGCCGCGGAATTCGGTATCGAACTCTGGGAGCATGTTGGCAACGTTATTCTCGCCATGCGAAAAATTGCTCCGGAGCTTGGACTGGTCGGGAATATTAATCCATAAAGAAAAGTTTGATCTTATCTTAGGGACATCCTTCCCGCCGGGAAAGAGTGTGCCCTGAGGCAATTGGAGGAAGCATGACTCTCCAGGGCAAAGGCTTCATAATTAATAACCTCCCCGAATGCGAAGCTGGGGAGCCGGGATCCATCCTGTCAGCCGCCCAGGCCGCAGGTCTAGGCCACGTGCTCATCAAGATCGCAGATGGAGAGAATGCTTTTGGAATGGATGCAGCCGGGGATGATCATGCTGCCCCGGTCGTCAAGGCTTTGCAGCAGGCCGGGATTGCTGTCTGGGGCTGGCATTCGGTTTATGGAAACGATCCAGAAGCGGAAGCAGCGATTGCCATTACGCGCACCCGGACGCTCGGCCTTGACGGTTACGCGGTGTGTGCCGCGGATGAATTCACACGTCCGGGCATGGCCAATGCCGCCCGCCAATTCATGCAGGTTGTTCGTGGCAGTCTGGGCGTCCCGATCGGATTAAGTTCCTTTCGTTTCCCCAATTACCACCCGGAATTTCCATGGTCCACATTTCTCGAATTCTGCGATGTGCACATGCCACAAGTCACCTGGGAACAGGCTCACAATCCTGTAGAGCAGCTGACTGAGTCCAAACGCCAATGTGATGCCCTGCCGAATGCCAGACCTTTCATCCCAACCGGCCCGACCTACAGCATTTCCGGCTGGAATCCGATGGCTGAGGAGATAATTGAGTTCTTGAATGCAGCTGTCCAGCTTGGGCTGCCAGCAATTAATTTCTATGATTGGGACGATTGCCATAAGGACCAGCCGCTATTATGGACAGCCATTGCGGAATTTCCATGGCCAACGTCCGTAAAGGCAAACCCGCCGGCCCTTTCTTTCAACCCCCAAACTACAGTCCTTATCCCGGAGTCCTTCGTTTCCCAATTCGTGGAAGCCCTGAACAGCCGCCAACCTGCAAAAGTGAGTGCGCTTTATGACCCGGCTGCCATCCAGGTTTGGGCAGACCAAATCCTGAAAGGCACAGATGCCATCCAGAGCGGTTATGATGCGTTTTTCGACAGCCTGCCCGCAGGGACAGTCCAGAGCCTCACCCAGGCAGATGTGGAGGATGATACGCGCCTTTTCACCTGGAAAGTTGGCCCACTGACCGGGAAGACGACACTCGTGCTAAAGAACGGAAGAATCATTCTGGAATATACTTTCATTTACCAGCCGGTAAGTCAGAATTAGCATCCATCCACCACCCTGAATGAGTGCGAGGTGAGGTTCTGAGCGGAGGCAACAATGGTGGAACAACTTTTACAGCGTCCTGCCGGAGCAGAGCAAAAGAGTCATCGACGACATTTGCACGGTGTCCGTCTATGGTTGGCACGCGGATCTTATTTGGGTATATTCGTGCTCATCCTGACCCTTTTTTTTGTCGGTTTGCCGGCTTATCTTGAAAGTTGGAGTCGCGGAGGCATTGGCGCCTATGTCTATCAAACTCCAAACGGTAAATTGTATTTATCCGTATCACCGGTGGGGGATGCGGCAAATCTGGGTGTCCGGAATGGTGATTTTCTTTTAACTATTAACGGGGAAAGTGTTACATCGGCATCCCAGGCCAACCAAACACTGGCCGGTAAAATTGGTGATACCGTGACGATTACCGTCCGAACCGGCAACATGGTGTCACGTGAATACTCGCTGATTTTTGCAGGGGGCTTCTTGAATTTACTCAAGAATATGCATTTATCCCTCCAATTCCTGGTTACCTATAATACTGCTTTCAGTTGCCTGCTGGCCCTGGGAGCCATTCTATCCAGTCCGCTAGTATTTTTGCGTCGATCAAATGACTGGCTGGTGATCCTGGTGTCTTTTGCCATGATCGCATTCGCTTCGTTCCTCATGACGCCGGTAGGATATGGCGCTCAAAAGCTGCATGTCGCGTTCCTGAACAATTTGATCTATATGATCGGAATGGTTTCCATGATGGTAGTCTTTTTCGTATTTCCATCCGGCCATTTCGAACCACGTTGGACGCGCTGGGTAGCCATTCTCCTTTTTATCCCTGCAGTGGTGGATTTTATCAACCTTCAAACCATTAACAATGTGCTATTGGATTTCTTCCTGTGGATAGGATTCTTTGGACTTGGCGCTTTTGCTCAGGTCTATCGTTACCAGCGAGTCGCCGTACCGACGGAGCGACAGCAGACCAAGCAAGTAGTGTTTGGCGTGGTGGCCTGTTTCTTGATGATTGCCATACTTGACCTGGCTGCCTCTTTATTTGCATCCAGCTTATCAGATGCTCAATATGTACTTTTTTCAATTATCATAAGAGCCGGGACCACTCTGCCAGTACTGATATTGGATCTGAGCTTTGTTTTCGCCGTTTATCGGTACCGGCTGTGGGATACTGATCTATATATCAACCGCACCGTAGTTTATAGCCTGTTGACACTATTCCTGATGCTGGTATGGGTGGTAACAACGCAAGTGTTGAACTATGCTTCCGAGCAGTTACTGGGTAAACAGGCCGGTTGGTTGGGAGCGCTGCTGTCCAGCCTGCAGATAGCTGTTATCTACCGCCCTGTCCGGAAGTGGGTCGAAAAATGGGTCAATACCCGTTTCTATAAGGACCGGATTGACTACAGCGAGGCATTGGTGGAACTTAAGCCGGAAATGTGGACTTACCTGACTCCCACCGACCTGGGACATACCCTGGTGACGACCGTTCCGTCTCTTTTGCAGAGTTCGAGTGGAGCCTTATTTATCGAGGAAAGAAATAAGCTTATCCTGACCGAAGTACATAATATCCATCCTTCAGATGCATATAAATTCCAGTTTACCGAAGAGGTCATGCAAAAACTGGAGAGTGCCAGTGTAATCAACCTGCCGGATGGTGGACCTTTTGCAATGCTGGTTCCACTGACGGTTGCACGCCTGAAGGTGTATGACCTGGTCGGAGTCCTTGCTATCGGCCCGCGCACCAAAGGCCGAGGCTACTCCCGCGACCACCTGACGGATCTTTCTGCTTTGGGTCGCAACGCCGGAATGGCGCTTCACATGTTAAACCTTAATGAGAGAAAGCGTATAAAAGAAATACCATCCAGGGTGGAAGGCTAATGCCTTCGGAAACTGCCTTGATTTAAATTAACCCTCTAGGAGACTGTATGTCGAAACGTAAGGTGATATCAGGACCCAATTCAAGATCGGTCCTGAAAAACCCCTGGCATATCATTACCAGTATTCTTTTTGGCCTGATTGTGGCTCTGACATTGATATTCATGATCTTCGGCATCTCGCCGGACATAGACAGTTATGTGCAAGGCAATGCCGGCATTTCCACACAAACCAACTCGTCAGGTCAGGTTATCCTTTACCCGGAACCTGGTCGGGATGCTCAACTGGCCGGGGTGGAAAATTTTGACATACTTCTCAGAATAAATGGGAAATTGGTCAGTAAAACCTCTGATATCAGCGCAATGTTAAGCGGAAAAGTGGGCGAATCCATAACGGTCGATGTTCGCAAGTCTGACAACAGCCTGCAGCGTTATATCATTGTCCTTTCATCAGCCTACCAGAAAGCTCTTGAGGAAGCCGGACTCACAGCCAATGCTCTGGCTGCATGCTATGTAGCTCTTTCCCTGCTGATCGGATTAGGGTTTATTGCACTGGGAGCCTTTCTTCTTTGGCAGCTTCCAGCTGATATCGTATTCATCCTGGTGGCTTTTACGCTGGTCCTGCTGCCCAACAGCGTTAATGCGGTCAGGGTGACGGTGGAAGGGATGAGCCGGATGCACCTGGAATGGCTCTATAGTCTGCTGCGGGTTGCCGGCCTGCTGCTGGCCAGCAGCTTGCTTTTTATCTTCCCGAACGGAAAATTCGTACCCCGCTGGACGCGCTGGCTGTTGATCGGGGTGGCAGTCTGGTCCGCTTTATATTACGTTATGGTGATCGACCCTTATCTCCTGCCGGGAGCCTCGATCGTGATTGTGGGATATATCGACTACGTTTGGGGAGTCATCCTTGCATTGGGGGTTGCGATGCAAATTTACCGGTACCAGCG
>JADGQB010000096.1 GCA_017882145.1 Anaerolineales bacterium | reverse complement strand
CTGGAGGGCGGCGATAACGCGGATCCAAAGTGATCCTGCCGACCCCTTTGGCGGTGGTATGGTCGGCCTCGCTCCTGGCTGCCAGCCGCTGGCGGATTGTGTCGAGCAGGGCCAGTTTTTTGGGGATCGGCAGGCAGGCCTATTCATTTTTGTGGTCTTGTAATATTTGTAAGGATCAGTCCAACTCAAGCATACCCATAAATTCTGCTCCTGATTTTTTAAGAACCGCTAAATTGACAAGGAGGCGTAAATACCTGTAGATTAAAACCAGGAAAGCCCCGGATCAGTTCCAGGACCTTCCTGAAAGATTAAGAAAGAAACAGAGCAGTTCTAATTAATACACTTGCCAGTGCAGGACACTCTCCAGGGAACGTTTCTCGATGGTAGGCCATTCCTCCGGGACCCCAACCGGGACCAGTGAGAGCAGTCTTTTCCCTTTGGGGACGCCTAAAAGAGTTTTGAACTCCTCTTCGCGCGGCAGGGAATCCCCCTCTACCCAGCAGGAACCATATCCCAGAGCGGTGCTGGCGATCAGCATGTTTTCAATCGCGGCAGAACCATCCTCAACCCACCAGCGCGAATACGGATCGAGGACCACAGCGATGATTGCTCCGGCTTTTTCCATCCACTTGCCGACCACGGTAAGCTGGTTGATCATTTCCTTGTCCGTGACGATGATGAATTCCCAGGGCTGTCGGTTACTCCCCGAGGCAGCCAATCTGCCTGCGTCCACGATCTTCTCCAGGTCTTCGCGTGAGATGATCTCCCCGGTGAATTTTCGGACGCTTCTACGCTTGCGGATGGCTTCCAATGCTTCCATATTGCTCCTACTGCTTCTTGCATCTAATGAAAGAATTCGCCTGATACGAAGCGCTCAAGAATAACAAGATTTTGGTTGGCTCAATTACGCAGTACTTCGTAATAGGTCAATCCATGCCCGAACGGAAAGACCGGATCTTCTGAGTCGTATGGTAAATCTTCTTTTTGCATTTTAACAGCTTCCATCGAGGAAGGCAACTCGAAAGGCAGTTTACCACCCGGCTTGAATTTCCCGAAAATGATGTCAAGTACGGCGGCATCGCTGGCGCCGAAGTCGGCCAGCAGTGCGGCGCTCTTTTCGGCAATCTCCGGGATGACCGCCGGGCGGTCCAGATAAATGTCCACGATGGTGGGAATTTCATCCAGCAGTCCCAAAATGCGTTCTTTTTCCGGGCTTTTGAAATCCAGATCCCCAGCGTGAAAGTGGCTGTCCAAAAAGCCATGGCGGGGTTGGAACGGGCAAGCCAGGCGGATAATGGCCAGTTCCGCGTGCGCCGGGCTGGCAACCACCTGCCCATACTTTCCGGCCACTTCAGGATCGATGCCTTCCACGTAAATAAGTGGTTTACCGTGCAGGGGCAGAAACTTCCCGTTCGAAATTGTGGCATTTTTCAAAAGCACAATGGATTTTCGTTGAGCAGCCTCACCAGCTTTACGGAAATCCGAATTCCCAACAACCAGTTCTGCATTCTCCGGATCCAGATACGGGGCATCGAACAGGCCCAGGCGGAATTTGTCCTTCAATAAGCGACGGACAGATTCGTCGATCCGGGCTTCAGGTATCTGGCCATTTTTAACCAGAGCGACAATGATCTCGGGACAGGCCTCCCCGCCGAACTGGTCAACACCTGCATCAATGGCTTTCTGGATGCGTTCTTCGGGACTCAGATCCTCCACCCCCCAGCACTTGGCTTCCATAATTACCTGTCCGTTTACGACAACGGGATGGATCAGCAGCCAGTCTGTGCAGACCACTCCATCGAAGCCGTATTTCCCGCGCAGCAGACCGGTGATGACATCCTTGTTGAAACCAAATCCGACTTCCTCCACTGGCAATCCCAACGGACGACCGTAATAGGGCATGATCATGGTGGTGCCAGCCTTGAAGGCCGCCTGGAAGGGGACCTGGTGATATTCAAAATTATTACCGGGATAGACCTGGTCCTTGCCATAGGAGAAGTGCGGATCCTCGCCATCTTTCTGTGGGCCGCCGCCCGGGAAGTGCTTGGTCATGCAGGCCACGCTTATTGGACCGAGCTTTTCGCCCTGGAAGCCGCGGATATAAGCCGAGACCATGCGTGAAGTCAGTTCTGCATCCTCCCCGAAGGTGCCATTGATGCGCGCCCAGCGCGGCTCGGTGGCCAGGTCTGCCATGGGGTGCAGGGCAGTGCGGATCCCTACGGCGACATATTCCTGGCGGGCGATGTCGCCAAATTCCTTGACCAGGGCCTCGTCACCCGTGGCGGCCAGGCCGATCGGCTCCGGCCATTGGGAAAACGCCCCACCGCCGTAACCGGTAGCCGGGTTTTTGCTGAAGGCGTGACAGGGGTCGGATGAAATCGTCACCGGGATGCCCAGGCGGGTGCGCTCGGCCAGTTTCTGTAGCTGGTTGTACCATTCGGCCATATGACGCGGCGGGGCAACTTGATAAACATTAAAATGGTTGATCAAGCGCTCCCCAACCAGCTCGGATGTGCGAGCCGGATTGAACGCCTGGGTCTCTTCAATCAGGCTGCCATCCTGGTTCATCCCGATCATGGCATGGAACATCATCCCGGCTTTCTCCTCCAGGTTCATTTGGGAGAGCAGATCGGCGATGCGTTCCTGGATGGGCCGGCGAGGATCCTCGTAAGGATCAAGACGGCCGTTTTTATTCAGATCGCGGAAAGTAACTTGCCCCTCGGTCAGGACGGGAGCTTCGGATCCCGGATTAGCGCTTTTCATTGATTCTCCTTCTGGGGTAACGTGTGATAACGGAATAGGTGGCATGGTTCCCGATGAATTAAAGTCACTTAAATTGGATTTTCCGCGGAACGAATAAGAGCTGATCGTTTATATTTGTTCGAACCGGTCGACCGGCACCACAAAGATGGTAGCGCGTTTTTCGCCCTCGGTGGCTGGCGTGCAGGTTTCACGCAAGATCTGTATGGCGTCATCCACCTGGTCTGTTTCCACCCCGATCAGGAGCGTCGTCATGCCCCGCCGTAGCAATCCACCAGTCGAGGCGACGCGTGTGACGCGGTATTTGCCGGAGGTTAAGCCGCGGGTGACGGAATCTGAGTCGGAGTCACGGACAATGGCAAGGATCAGTTTCATGGCTAAATCTCCTCGTAGCGTTCCACCGGTACGGCAAAAACGGTAGCTCCGCCCACAGTGACCGGTACCGGGGTTGGCAGCGGCAGGGGTGCGCCTTCCATCGGAATGGCCAGATATTCCACCCGCTGGCGGCAGGATTTTCGCAAAGCAGCCAGTGCTTTTTCTTCCAACCCCTCAGGCAGTCCGATAAAGAGCGTCGCATTGCGGCGACCCAGGAAGCCGCCCGTGCTTGCCAGATGGATGACCGGCACCTCCAGCAAGGCCAGGGCGCGCTCGGCCACATCCACATCCTGTTCCTGGACGATGGCTGTCATCAAGTAGCGAATGGGGGGATGGTCCATGCCAACTCCTTTTATCGGACACTTTCTATTTCGTGCTATTCATGCATCCGTCCCGACATCAATCGACAAATACGACTGCATCAGTTGGATCATTCAGGGAGAAGGTCTGCCCATCCGGGAAGATGATCTCCGTCTTTTCTGACTGGCGTGTCACCGTCAGGCCTCTATATTTTACCGTAACTGGCCAGGGAAATGGATTCTTTCCGGACAGCCTGAGCCGTTTTGAAGACTGGATCTCGACTCCCAATACATCCAGAAAAAATCCCAGGGGGGCCAGACCCTGGATCGCGTTACGTTCCCCGATGCCCGCGCCTGTTTCAGCGTGATAAGCCCGGTAAAAGGCGTGTTGTTTCTTAAGATTTTGGATCACAGCCGTCATCAGTCTCGCCGTCAAATTTGCAGCTTCCTGTCTTAAACCATAGGCAAGCAGACCTTCTCCAATGAGAACATTCCAGGGAAGATGGACTGCCTGGCAAGTCGAACTCATTGCCAGGTCAGGCTTACTTTTCTTGCCCGCGGGTGGAGCAGAAGCACAAGCCGGGATGCCAAATGGTCTTCCAAAGCGATCAGCCGCCAGCAGAGTCCGGTTAAGGAGCGCCTGTACGTGTTGCACCGCAGGAATGCCTGCCCAGATTGGCAGGAAAAGGCTTATATCTTCGCAGGAGAAATCCATGATTTGTATGGAGACCTGGTCGCGCTCATCCAGGCCGGAGATTTCAACTTCATCCAGCCGGGTATAAAGCTCGCGGCTGGTGGCAACTGCCTGACCCGGTCCCCATTGGAAATCCATTCGTTCCAGATGCTCGGACAGTAGGGTCTCGCCATCCTGACCATGCAGGATTATTACCGGGCGGCGGGTGGCCTCACTCTTTAAGTTTAGTCGCACGAGCAGGCGTACAGATTGCTTGAAAGTTTGGCGCACTGCAACGGTCCCGATACCGCGCTGTTTGGCAAGAGATTTACCAGCCGGGCTGCGGTGTGAAACCCGGTCACGGTTGTGATAAAGAACGGAGGAGGCATCCCAGCACTCCTCTGTCAGGGAACGCAGTTCAGCGGATTTCAATTCCAATCGTTCGTGTTCTTGCGGATTATTAAGAACTTCGGCAATGCATCCCATAGAATGGATTTCATGGAACAGCATCGCTGAAAGAGCCGGGTTTTCCGCGGCTGAGATGCCTGCCCCTTGCCCGCCAGTCTGCCAAACGGTAAAAGCCGGGTTATCTTCGAGGCCGGTTTGCATGGGATGGTCCCATTCAGGAAAACCGTCAAGGTCACGGTCGTGTTCTTTGGTGAACCAGCACCGGATAAACGCATCCAACCCAGGCTGGATTTCATGTAGAAAATTCTGATCGAGTGTTCGCTGATAAGTTCGCCAGACCAGGCTGGCGAGCAGCGGGGCTGCCAGCCAGGTTCCGCGTTGGCCGACCAAACCGGGCCTCCAATCCACTGAGCCTTCCTTGGATTGCACAGCCAGAAAATTGCGGATCAGGCCGGCAGCCAGTTCAGGTGCGCCGGGTAAAAGGCCGGCCAGGTAATAGGCCTCCAATGGTGGTTGTCCATTCCAAAGCGGGGAATAATCCTTGCCATCCCCGCGTGCTGAATAACCCTGGTCAGGCTGGCGGGAGATAACGAAACTTGGGTTGGGAAGAGTTTGGCTGGGTCCGAAGAACAGGCTGAAGGCATTCTTCTGACTAAAAGCTAGAGCGGCATCCCAGTCCGGATCACCAGTTTGCACCTCGACGGTCTGGGCGGCGTTAACCATTTCAATCCGGGCCCGTTCTGCATCCCAGGGTCGGGCGGCTATACGTCGGGCCAGTTCGAAGGAGGCCGATGGATCTGAAAGGGCTGCCATGACCCAGGTAAGGCTGCGCGCAGCCCCGGCTTCCAGGACCAGTTCGAGGGACAGGGATGGGTAAGGACCTGGCCCGGGTTGGGGTCCGCCGGTAAGAAAGATGACCGGTGCGAGGCCCGATGTACTCCCAGCCAATACGTTCACCGATTGGATCAAAAGCGTCGAGAGACGTTGTCCATCCAGTGGAGCCAGTTGTCCGCACAGTTCCAGGAGCAGCGGGAGCTTTTTGTGAGAGAGATTGGTGACCGTAAAGCGTCCAGCAGTAGCATGCGAATCGGGAACCCAGTACTCGGCATTGACGTCTATATCAGGAAGAGGTGAGAAATCGAGATGCAGAAAGTTTGGATAGAACCGATGCAGACGCACAGGCTCTGTAAAGGTGGCCGGGTCGGTAACCATCTTGTTGCCGATAGTGAAGCGCGGAAAGAGCCGCATAGCACGGGCGCGCAGGCCGAAGGTGGTTTGCAACGCCAGGGCGGGCGGGTCGCCTCCACTTGTCTCGAGTTCCCAGATCTGATCGTTGACATAATCAGTACTGGAGAGGCGGAAATCTGCCGCCAGGGTGAGTGCCAGCGGGTCGCTGGGGCCTAGAGTCCAATCGCGCATGAATACAGTATACGGGGGTTTAGGCCGATGGTCAAAGGTTTTGTGCTAAAATTCTTTAGTTATGAGGAAATATGACTAATCCTGAAGATCCGCGTGAAAAATTTCGCCGTTTACTGGATTCTGAGGCTGATACACAAGGTGAAGCCCCTGCTGATGATTCCAGCACTAAAGATACTACGCCAGTTGTCCACCACCCGGCCATCGATGAGAACGGGATGCCGCTGCCAAGGCGTGTGGAAGAGATCGATATGGGTGCCACCCGTGTTACGCCTTCCGCATTCGAATATACCCCCAGTACACGGGTGCATCGTCCTGTCACAAGCCGGACCGTCTTGCCATCCCGCCGCCAGCCTATCAACTGGTCAAAGGCCGGTGGTTGCCTCTTGCGAGGCTTGATCGTCATTATTTTTATTGTTGTTGCGCTGGGACTGATCATGGCGGCGGCTGGGATCTACGAATACTACTCAATTGCCTCGGGGCTGCCAAGCGTAAGCGATTTACAGCAGCGCGCTTCACAATTTGAAACAACCCGCATCCTCGATCGCAATGGGGATCTCTTGTACGAGATCCTTGATCCGACGGCTGGACGGCGGACATACGTGCCTTTAAATGATATTTCTCCAAACCTGGTGGCCGCAACCATATCGACCGAAGATAAGGATTTTTATTCACATGGAGGGTTTGATCCGCTGGCCATTGTTCGTGCCTTCTGGGAGAATATCACCAGTGGCGAGACCGTCTCTGGCGCATCGACCATCACCCAGCAATTGGCACGCGCCTTGCTTTTAACACCCGAGGAACGCGGCCAACGGACCTACCTGCGCAAGGTGCGCGAGGCCATCCTGGCGACTGAAATTGAACGCCGCTATAGCAAGGATGAAATCCTGGAGCTATACTTGAACGAAATATATTACGGCAACCTGGCCTATGGCGTGGAAGCTGCCGCAGAGACCTATTTCAACAAAAGCGCCAGTCAATTAACCCTGGGTGAAGCGGCTTTCCTGGCAGGCCTACCACAGGCGCCCTCTGTCTACGATATATATAACAACCGGGATACCACTCTGGTACGTTTTCAGGGCGTTGTAATGGGGATGCTCGCTTTGAGTACGGAGCGGCATTGTATTTATGTAAGCAACGATCCTCAGAGCGTGTGCGTGGATGGTGCCGCCACTGCAAACGCACTCTTGGAGATCCAGAACCGGTCTTTCAATCCGCCGACCGTCAACATGCGTTACCCGCACTGGGTGCAGTATATCCGTTCCCAACTTGAATCTCGTTTCGACCCGCAAACCATCTATCGTTCCGGTTTTACCGTCTACACTACGCTTGATCCGGCAATGCAAGATGCTGCCCAGCAATCTGTCACAGCACAGGTTAGCGCATTGGCTGATAAACACGTTACAGACGGGGCGTTGGTGGCAATTAAACCATCCACAGGTGAAATCCTTGCGATGGTAGGTTCCCCCGATTTTAATAATGATGCCAACGCCGGGCAAATCAATATGGCGGTAAGCCCCACCCGGCAGCCAGGAAGCTCAATCAAGCCCTTTACCTACCTGGCTGCATTTGAGAAGGGTTGGACGCCTGCCACCCTTATCTGGGACGTACCAACTGAATTTCCGCCTTCCGGCCTGCCCAACGACCCGAACCCGAAATATGTACCCACCAATTTTGATCATAATTTCCACGGCCCGCTCACGGTACGAGTGGCAATAGCGAATTCATACAATATACCGGCAGTCAAGACGCTGCAATTTGTTGGAGTGTATGGTGATAATGGACTTATTGCCATGACCAGGCGCCTGGGTCTTACCAGTCTGACACGCGATGATTACGGCCTATCGCTCACGTTAGGGGGAGGCGAGGTAAGCCTGTTGGAGATGACGGGTGGATATTCCGTTATTGCCAACGACGGTGTCAAGATTCCGCCCGTAGCGATTTTAAAGATAGTTGATTTTAAGGGAAATGTAGTTTTCCAATATCAGCCCCCGGCCGGGGAAAAGGTTCTGAGTCCTGAACATGCATTCCTGATGTCTTCCATATTATCGGATAACGCTGCCCGCGTCCCGACCTATGGAACGAACTCAGTCTTGAACCTGCCGTTCCAGGCGGCAGTCAAAACAGGCACTTCCAATGACTCGCGCGACAACTGGACACTTGGCTATACTCCCGACCTGGCTGTTGGCGTATGGGTTGGAAACGCTGACTATTCCCCGATGTTGAACACCACCGGTGTGACTGGGGCCGGCCCTATTTGGGCGGAATTTATGACATATGCCATCAACCATTTGACGGGTGGCAATCCAACTCCTTTCGCTATTCCGAGTGGGATCGAGCAGCACACCATCTGCGCTCTCTCGGGTACCCAACCCTCCCAATGGTGCCCAAGCCAGCGCCAGGAATATTTCGCTGCCAACCAGCCGCCGCTGCCTGCGGATCATGATCTATGGCGCCAGGTGGAGTTCGATACTTGGACAGGTCTGCTGTCTTCACCTGAATGCACCAGTGATTACATAGATAGCCGTATGGAAATTAATGTAACCGACGAATCTGCTCGCAAATGGATCCTCCAGGACGAGAGCGGCCAACAGTGGGCGCGCGATATGGGTTTTGATAAAATTTACTTCGTGCCTGACCGGAGCTGTAAAGCAAGTGACCCGCGCCCGAATCTACAGTTTGTCGGTCTGCAATCAGGACAGACCATCACGCAACCTTCCCTGGATTTCAACATTGAGGCGAGTGCTACAGGCGGATTTCATTCATGGCGGTTGGAATGGAGTACGATCCAGGGTTCCTCAGATTGGAAACCTCTGCTTGACAATCAGAAAACGCAAGTTCCCACTCCTTCTTTGGTTTATACCTGGAACCTGAACGATGTGCCGAATGGCCGGGTTTATTTACACCTTTATATGGATGCCGATGGAGGCGGATACGCAGACAAGAACATCTACCTGAACCTAAACGTGCCGACACCTACCCCAACACTAACTTTGACGCCAACATTAACGCCTACTTCGACTCCCACACCAACCCCCACCGATACTCCATTACCGCTGCCGACGGATACTCCTACGGCGATTCCAATTCCAACAGACACACCCACACTGGAGAGCAGCCCGACTCAATGATTATCCATCCGAAAATTTTATAGAAGAACTTCCTCCTGAATTTCCGGGCAGGTTCTAAAATAAAAAACGTCCCTATTTTTTCCGGGGACGTTTTTTGCAAGCTCTCATTGATCATCGGGGTTCAGGGAGCGTATGGACGCCAATCTGGATCGAAGTCCGATGCTTCAGGGCTTCCCGGCAGGCTGATGGGTGCGTTTCCTTTCACATTCTTCACAATGTAAATGTGGTAGTCGGCGCTGTCCGCTCGGGCGGTATCGAGACTTTCATCTATCACCCAGAGGCCATCGGCAGAGTAGCTGCCATGGTTGCCATATGAGCCGGGCCGGAAAAGGACTGCCTCGCTGTTTTGTCGATGCTCGTAATCGAAGACCATCAACCAGCCCAACTCCTGGGGGCCGCTCGTCTCATTGAAAATGATCGTATTGCCATCCGGCGACCAGCTTGGCAGGAAATCCCAATTGGTGGCGCCTCTGTGTATCAGGAAGGTCTGTTCTTGACCCACGTCGCTCATGACCCAAATTTGCAAAGCATTGGTCAGGAGGCTGTGACCAGTGTAAACAATCTGTTTTCCATCCGGTGACCAGGCCGGCTGTCGTGACCAATCCGGCATAAGAACATCGCCAGAGGCTGACGTAAGTTGAGTTACTAAATAATCGTTCAGGTTCATTACATAAATTTGAGGATTTGCATTCTTCAAGGATGCAAAAGCAATACGCGAACCATCTGGCGACCAGGCCGGGTCAAAACCGCTGCCTTCCATCTTTGGCAGTTCAACAAGACCGCTGCCATCAACATTGATCACAAATAATTGTGCACCAGGATGATTGTTTTGACGTGCCGGACAGGGCGAGATGAAGACAATACGCAACCCGTTCGGAGACCAATCGGGTTGGCAGGCGCCATCGACCATTTCCGTTATTTGTCGCAGATCGCTGCCATCCGAATTCATGATAAATATTTGAGGCGTGCCGGTCCGGGTGGATGCGAAAGCTATCTGGCTGTATCCGCCTCCAAGAGGAGTCGAGGTAGGTGCCAATATTTGGTTGGGCGTGGGTGTAAGGGATGGCAGGAATGCCGGCGCCAAGGTTTTGGTTGGTGTCGGTATAATCATCCGAGTCGAGGTCGGGCTATTCGTCAATGTCGGAACTGCGGTCTTATTCTGCACAAGCAGAGCTTTGGTTGGATCCGCCGCTGAAAGTGAAGTCACAGCCGGAGCAGAGGTGGGACTGGCCAGGAAAGCCAGGAATCCTGCGGGAATCCGTGACGAGAAGAAAATGACTAAAAGTACGCCAGCCAGAATTATCAGCAGGAAGAAGGAAAAGAATATCCAAAGACCGGTGCCCCGACTTTTCCTCTTCCGGGGCTTTGAATTTCGGGGCTTTGAAGCCGGAGGCGGTGGTGGGGGTGGATTTTCTTCAGGAAGCACTTCCTGGGCAAGTCTCCCGTTTTCGCCGCTTTCGCTGACCTGAGGAGCAGGTTGGACGATGATCTCGCCTTCCAGGCGCTGCGTCTTGATGTTGGAAGTGGCCAAAGCCAGTTTGAAATCCTCCGCCGTTTGGAAACGCTCTTCGGGGCGGATCGCCATGGCCTTCTCGATGGCACTCGCCAACTTGCGCGATACTTTCGGGTTGCGCTTGCGCACCGGTGTCAAATCGACATTATCCATGGCACGCGCCAGCCCATCTTCGGGAATAATGCCAGTTAATGCGGCGTAGAGCGTGGCGCCTAAAGAATAGACATCCGTGCGCGGGTCAGTCCGTGCCGTGCCATACTGCTCGGGTGGGGAATAGCCGGGAGTCATGGCACGCGCCCCGGTGGTGGTTGCCTGGCTGCCTTTGACCAGTTTAGCCAGACCGAAATCAACCAGAAAAATGTGACCATCCGGTGTGATCCGGACATTGCCGGGTTTTACATCGCGGTGGATGACAGATGGCTTGCGGGTATGCAGGTATTGGAGGGCGTCGCACATTGCAACGCCGATCAGGATGGCCTCTTCTTCAGAGACGGAGCCATTTCGCTCCATGCGCTGGCGCAGGTCTTCCCCCTCGATGTAATCCATGATCAAGTACTGACCCTGATCGCCTATGACAAAATGATCGGTGACACGCGGCAGGTTTGGATGGCGCAGATTGGCCAGGATTACAGCTTCCAGGCGGAACTGCCGGGCATATTCGTCGCTGGTGAACAGGTTTTCTTTAACCGCCACATCCATCCCCAGGTTCTCATCCACGGCACGGTAAACCGATCCCATGCCCCCCTGGCCGAGGATTTCGATGATCCGGTAGCGTTTGTGTAACAGTGCACCACGATCGAGAGTTGAACCCATCACCGCACGATTATAACAGACGTGAAATTTAACACAACCAATCGTAAAGAAACCGTAATGTTCTATTTTCCCAATTTTTCAGCCAATTTCAAGCGAATAAATGTCCATGGCGCTCCACCGGTTACCCAGAAACCTATCAGTGTATAGCGCAGGTAGCGCAGGAAATAGGCCAGGACATTCTCGCCCTCGGGGAAGATAAATTTCAACCCATACCGGATGATAAGAATACCAGCCACCCCCAGCAAATAGCGCAAGGTGAGTTTCCACCATAACCCTTTGGTTTGGAACCCACCCCGGCGGGTAATCCAGACCAGGCCGACCAGCAATCCAAAAAGTGTCCCGGCGGTGGTCGCCGCATCTTGTAACGAAATGGCCTGTGTTGCGTAAGCAGCCCAGGCTTGCGGTGGTTGCCAATTGGTCACCTTCAGCCAGACAAATGGAATCGCAGGCAAGAAGAACGAGACCAGTGAAGCCAGGAAGGCGATCAGAATTTGCCGGTTAGCGCTTTGCTTCTTTACCCAGGCAGTAACCGGGTTCCAGAACCGCAACACCAGCCATAGGATCAAGGCACCGATCAGCCAGCCCAGCACCACATCATGGGGGAAGTGGACTCCCAGGTATAGCCGCGAAAGGCCGATCAGCAAAATAAGCAAGACGGCTACCAGCCAACCCCACCATTTTCGCAAGTACGCCGCCATAATGCCCCATATGGCCATTGCGCTTTGGGCATGGTTCGAAGGAACGCCAAAGGATGTCTCTACAGCCATCCCCCGCACACTGGGACTATACCAGTACGGGCGTGTGCCATGAA
>JADGQB010000095.1 GCA_017882145.1 Anaerolineales bacterium | reverse complement strand
TGGTGGAGTGGAAATTACTCCCCAACGAACCTAATCTGGCTCTTGAGAAACTTCGAGAGGCTTGCCCGGCAGCGCTGATCATTGTTATTATCAGCCATCTGGACGCCCGTGAGCAAGTTGTACTCTCCTCCGGCGTCGATGCGTTTATCAGTAAAACTGAGTCGCCTGATCGTGTGGCCGAACGCTTGCGTGCCATAGTTGCGAGCATACTGCCTGACCGACAAGTAGGACTTGAAGAACCTGCGCTTCGAAGAAGCGCAAATGTTGAGAGTTAGCCATCCCCCGAACTTGGATATGTCTTTATAAACCCCATTTTCTAACCACTTCAGACAAAATCGCCTTTTCGCTTGTTGACTCGCCATCCACCCCGTGCAATAATGATATTGCCCTTGATTGGCTGCCCCCTCAGTCAGTTAGGGGCATTTTTTTCAGTCCTCCTCCCCCTGTAAGTACTGGATTGTGCACGTTTGATGGTTCTGCCTCTATCTATTATCCGAACAAGATGCTATACTTATTTAACCTATATTTACCTTTTATATCCGCATTATTGGCTGGTCAGTGGGAAATTTGAATGCGGAGCACCCTTTATTGGGTCTATAGGCAATTGAATATCCGTCCACAGGCGACTCTATGCCAAATTTGGAGCTGTTCCAATTTGGATGCAGGGTTGTGAAACGAAGTTGGTTGCCATCCGGGCCGGTTTTCGCCAGCCGAACTACTGCCAATTGACTGTTAAGCAGGACAATCATTGGGAGTTGCCGGTCTTTTTATCATTCGAACAGATTGGAACATGAATGTGAACATAACCATTTCAAAAAAACAAGGTCGCGTGCTAGTGACCATCCTGCAACTGGCTGGAATACTGGATGGTTCCAATCATGCTCAACTTGATGATGAAGCCAAAAAGATCTACCAGAGCGGCATGCGTGATCTGTTGATCGACTTGAGCAAACTGACCTTTATGAGCAGCTCCGGCCTCGGGGCGATCCACAAGACAGGGTTGTTGTTCCGCGACCCGCCAAAAGCCGAGGAAGAATCAGGCCGCACATCCACCCAGACCATTGACCGGGAGCGTGGAATCCAGGTCTCCAAACATGTGAAACTGCTTTCGCCACAACCCAGGGTGGCAGAAATTTTGTATATTGCCAGTTTCGACGTCCTGTTCAAGATCCATACCAACCTGGAGGCGGCGGTGGCGTCTTTTTAGGGTTGGTTCTCAGCCTGCCATCTGGCTCATCGCGATCGGATTTCCATTCAGACCGAGCGGGGTCCCCAGCCATGGGGGTGAGATCAGTACTGCGCCGAAACCCGGAAGAACAAGCCTGTAGAAAGGATGCGCATTTGAACTCCAATACAGCCATTTCAGCCCACTTTCCGGACTCCCCGACAAGCCGGAAAACTACCACATCGTAACCATGGAGTTGTTCGAGGATGGGGCGCAAACTTGCGTCTCGTTGTCTCAAGACAATAATTCGACCGAGCAAGAGCGCGAGCATTCAGAAAGTAATTGGGGAATGATGCTCACTTCCCTGAAGAAGTTCCTGGAGGAATAACTTCTCGCGGCCCGTACTTTTCCGGTGCAGGCGCGGTCAGGCCACATCCAGATTTATTATTCAAATATTACTCTAATATCGTTCTATTAGTTGTACAGACTTAAAGAGATATGATCTAGATAATACAGGTAGTAATAATACAATTAGTGTATACCTTTGCTGAACAGGTTTTAGATTCAGCGTCAATCTAAAAAAAGGAGAAATAATCATGGCAAGTATGTTAATTCAACATAAGGTAAAAGACTTCGTAGAGTGGAAAAAAGTATTTGATTCTGCTATTGGTTTGCGCACCTCCAGCGGCGAACTTTCAGCTCAGGTCTTCCGCGACGCAAGCGACCCCAACAGCATTACCACAATTAATAAGTGGGATTCACTCGAAAACGCGCAAAAGTTTGCCCATTCTCCCGAGCTGAAGGCTGCCATGGAGAAAGCCGGTGTGGCGGGAGCACCCAGTGTCTATTTCCTGAACGAAGCATAAACGTAAACTGATTCGACTCTGATTTAATTCTGCCCTTCCTGATATCAGGAAGGGCAGAATTTTTTGGTTATGGTTCCTGCACGAGCTGCAGACCGTAGACGATCTGTTTCTTGCGGTCCAGATATTTTCAGCGCAGCCAGGCGAATTCATGGCAGTCCGGGCAGCCGAAAAAATTATCGATCTCGTACAGGGCGTGCCACTGGAGTTTGCCGCGGCAGGGGCAGGGTACGCGGAAAATGGAAACGGCCTAATTTCACCTTGCAGAGTCTTAACAAATGTGTCGAAAATTGGCCCTTCCCGGCTCTGGACAGGTCTGCCTTGGGCGGTGATATGCTTAGTTAACTTTCCTTTGAAAAGTACTTTCCCGACTAAGCGAAGGATGCAGTTTAATAAACCAGCAAGATGTTGGCCCGACGGATGATCATCACGCCAGGCTGTGTCCATTTCGTAGTCACAATCCCGCTCTCTTTTCATAAACAAAATATAGAAAGAAAACCTGATGTTTCTGCGTAAACCTTTAGTGGTACGTATTTCTGTTATCCTGTTAGCGGCCGGACTGCTGGCCAATTTCACTCTGATTCCTGCTGCCGGGGCAAGTGTGAATCTCACTTTCAATCCGCTGGCAGATTCGTATTCGAATGCGGGGAGCACAGGTACCAATTATGGCACATTAACCAGCATGCGGGTGAATGCTTCGCCGGTCGAAAACAGCTACCTGCGTTTTACCGTATCGGGACTGGGCGGACAGAAGGTCACTCAAGCGCGCCTGATGATCCACGCCAACTCCGCTTCTTCCGCCGGTCTGGTGGCCAGACCGGTGGCAAGTAACACCTGGGGAGAAAAAACAATCACTTATCGTAATGCCCCGGCGGCGGGCAGCAGCAACATGGCTACTTCGGCCGCGGTGGTCAGCGGCAGCTGGGTCACGCTGGATGTGACGGCTTATGTGACCAAGGATGCCACCTACAGTTTCAGGGTCACCACACCCGGTTCGACCGGCATCAGTCTCAGCTCGCGTGAATCGGGGGCTAATGCGCCCAAGCTGGTGGTCACCACCGGCAGCTCCACCGCGCCGACCGCAACAGCGGCTGGCATCCCAAAACCCACGGCTAACTCCTCAGGCACAGCCGCCACCATTAAACATGTCTTTGTAGTGGTGATGGAAAACCACAGCTACAACCAGGTATGGAATACAAGCACTTCGCCGTATATCACCAGCCTTGGGAATGCCTATGTGCGCGCGACCAACTATACTGCCATCACGCATCCCAGCCTGCCCAATTATCTGGATCTCTACGGGGGCAGCAACTCTGCCATTAGCACGGATTGCAGCCCATCCAGCTCCTGTCACATCAATGCCAGGAACCTGGCAGATAACTTGAACGCCAAGGGGCTGAGCTGGAAGGGCTATATGGAATCGATGCCTTCGAATTGTGGTCTGACAACCTCCGGCAACTACGCGCCCAAGCACGATCCGTTTGTGTACTTCGATGATATCCGCACGAACACTGCGCGCTGCGATGCGGGTGTTGTGCCCTTCACAGCTCTTGCAACCGATCTGAAGTCGGCCTCCACCACTCCGAATTACGCCTTCATCTCACCCAACCTGTGCAGCGATATGCACAATTGCCCGGTCGCCACGGGCGATGCCTGGCTGAAAAGTCACCTGCCGGCCATCCTGAATTCACCGGCCTGCACGGTCGATAAATGCCTGCTGGTTCTCACCTGGGATGAAGATGATGGCAGCCAGGGTAACAAAGTGCTGACCATCTTCGCCGGCTCCGGAGCCAAGACCGGCGGTGTAGTCTCAGCCAAGACCTACAACCATTTCTCACTGCTCAAGACGGTTGAGACGATCTTCGGACTGCCCACCCAGACAACCAAGGATGCCGCAGCCAGCTCAATGACCGATATGCTGCGCTGATAGTCAATCTGTAAAACGTAATTCGTATAGCCTAAGCTCGGGTACAAGACACGTAAGAAATGTGACAGTCACCTAGTATTGAAGGTGACTGTCACATCGTTTTATTATTCAATTTTCCCAAGCCATCGTAGGCGGCGTACTTGTAAGAGTCCGACAGGGTCGGGTAGTTGTAGACCGCATCAATGAAGGCGTCAATGCTGCCGCCGTCAGCCAGCACATGCGCGCCCAGGTGGATCAACTCGGAGGCCAGCTCGCCAATGATATGCACACCCAGCAGCTTCTTGCCGGCCGGTGAGAAGATCAGTTTGAGCATGCCGTTCGTATCGCCGATGATCTGCCCGCGCGGGTTATTGGCATAACAGGCACAGCCCACCAGGTAAGGGATTTTCTGCTGGCGGCACTCGTCCTCGGTCAGGCCGGCCATTGAAATTTCCGGGATGGTATACACGGCCAGCGGGATGATCGGTGAAAGGCTTTCTTTATAATGCAGGTCGAAAGCATGCACCATGGCGACGCGGGCCTGTTCCATGGAGGTGGAAGCCAGGGCAGGGAAACCGATCACATCCCCGGCAGCATAGATATTGGAGACGGAAGTCTGGTACTTTTCATTGACCAGGATCAGGCCGCGCTGCCCGAGGCTTATCCCGAGGGCTTCCAGGCCCAAACCTTCGATATTGCTCTGGCGTCCGGAAGCGAACAGCGCGGTTTCTGCAAGTAGACTTTGCCCGTCGTTGAGCGTGAGAGAGACTCCCTGCGGGCCGGGTTCCGTTTTTGCGACACGTGTGTTAAAAATAAAACGCAGCCCAAGCTGTTCCAGGTGGGTGCGCAAGTGCCCGGCGATCTCAGAATCTGCGAAAGGCAGCAGGCGGTCACGCCCATCCACCAGCGTCACCTGGACGCCCAGTGCGGTGAAGATGCCGGCATACTCCGAGCCGATCACACCGCCGCCGATGATCAGCATGCTCCTGGGAATGCGGTCCATCTTGAGGATCGAGTCCGAATCGTAGATGCCGTTGTGGTCGAACGGCACCTCCGGCGGGTGGAAGGGGGCTGAGCCGCTGGCGATCAGGATGATGTTAGTTCTGAGCTCGCGCTCGCTCCCGTCGGTCAATTTAACCTGCAGCCGGTGGGCATCCTTGAGCGCGGCCTGTCCCCAGAAGGTGGTGATATGGTGCCGCTCCAGGTTTTCGAGGATGGTTTTCCACTCGGTCTCCACCACGGCCTGTTCGCGGAACATGAAGCTGCGGATGTTCAGGTCTGCCTTGAGCGAGTAATCGATGCCGTACAGGCCGCGCTGGCGCAGCCCGGAAAAATACAGGGCGGTCTCGCGCAGAGTCTTGGAGGGTACCGTCCCGGTATTGATGCCCGCTCCACCCACGTGCGGGGCGCGTTCCACGAGCGCCACCTTCTTGCCAAAGTAGGCCGCCTGTGCGGCGCCTTTTTCCCCGGCCGGACCGGATCCGATCACGACCAGGTCATAATCGTAAGAGTCTGTCATTACCCTGTAAAGATAACCATTAAATCAACCCCGGATTTCCGATCAGGATCGGTATTATCCTGGAAATGGGATTGTTCCGAACGTGAGGGTAGTTTAGCATGTACCGAGTTCAAATCCTATAGGAAAGCAGTACGGGCTGAAAGCAGGGCTGCGGGCCATACAATTCAAGGTGCCAATCTCCTTCAAAAACTGCTTATTGACTTTTTATTTTAAGTCGCTATAATGAAATTGTCGAAGCGCTTCGACTATCCGCTTCGATGATGTATAGATAATCAAATATAGCGATTTCAAGAGGTTTTATTTGTCAACCATGCTGGATGTGGCCAAGCGGGCCAACGTTGCATTAAGCACAGTCTCTTATGCTTTGAACAATACGCGTCCCGTCTCTGAAGAAACCCGGCAGAGAATCTTCAAGGCGATGGAAGAATTGGGATATAGACCGCATGCCATGGCGCGCGGACTGGCCAGTAAGCGCAGCCGGATCATTGCCCTACTCTTCCCCAATCCGGAACGCGGGCTGGGCATTACGGAGCTCGAGTTCGTGACCAATGCAGCCGATACTGCCCGGGAGAACGGCTACAACCTGGTCCTGTGGCCATCCGAAATGCACGATCCGGAAGAATTACGATTGTTCGCTCAACAAGGACTGGTAGATGGCGTGATCGTCATGGAAGTGCGTTTGAATGACGAACGGATCAACTTATTACGTGAAATTGATTTCCCCTTTAGTATGATCGGGCGATGTGCGGACACCGATGGGCTTGGTTATGCTGATATTGATTTTAAGCACACCATGCTAGAGACAGTCAACTATTTGGCAGGATTGGGGCACAAAACCATAGCTTTCTTAAACCAATCCCAATCCGCTTTTGATAATGGATACGGCCCTGTGGTCCGCACCGAAGCCGAATTCAAGCATGCGATCCGGGTTGCTGGAGTGGAGGGTATTTCCAGTTTCTGCCGGCCTGCACCCCACACCGGGTATGAGGTAACCAATAAGCTATTAACTGAATGTCCCGGTTTGACTGCACTTATCACAATGAATGAGCGGGCTGTCCCGGGTATTATGCAAGCCATTGCCGAACGGGATTGGCACGTCCCGGATGATTTTTCCCTCGTGGTCATCGTCTCCTCGGCACGCATGGCCGAAATGATGACCCCCGCGCTGACAACCTCGGATATACAGGTGGCCGAGCTAAGCCGCCTGGGCGTTGAGTTATTGATCCAACAATTGGAAGCAGAAGAACATGAACCCCTGCACGAGTTGGTGGCGTGCAAGCTCGTCGTTCGTGGCAGTACTGGCCCTTGTCTGCGCGTCCTGAAAGAATCCTCCAGTACGCCCGTTGTAGCAGGAGGCAAAATTCCGGAGGCCTGATCCTGCCAGCCTCATTTGTTTGGCAACCTGCAAGAAAAGGAGTCTCTTCGAAGATATTTAAGGTAAGGAGATACTGTCTACCGCAAAGTGAGCCAGTATCTCCTAGGTGAGCAAAGCGCCTTGAGCAAACCTGGCATGCTTATTGCTGGGCGTGATCATGCTACTCTGCCTTTTTGATTATACACGAAATAAACAAGCCCGTTCCGGGCTTGTCTGGCAGAGTCTCGGGCAAGTGGATTGTAAAAGCTGCAACTGTACAAGGCTTGCTTGGCTCCTGAAAATCCTGATGGGAATCCTTCGAGAGATCCTCCATTTGGAAGGAGGTGAAAATTCTGGAAGCATAGACTCTGTCCTTTGAATACCTGTCCAATATCAAGAAGTTTGGTACCTATTTCTCTACATAAGATAAAAGGAGAATGAGATGTCTACGAAAACATTCAAACTGATGTCGCTGGTAATGGCAATCGCCATGTTGGTTGGAATGGTTGCCTGCCAATCCGCCACCCCGACCCCAACCAGTGCCCCCGCAACGCCACCCCCTGCGCAACCTGCAACGGCAGCACCGGCAACTGCAGCACCGGCTACGCAACCGCCTGCACCTGCAGCCACGGCCGATACACGTGTCTTAAATCTGTGGTACTACGAACCACCTGATGGTGCCCTGGGAAAAGCCTGGGCCGCGGCTCAGACCGAATTCCTGGCGAAACATCCGGGAGTCACGATCCATTTTGAACTCCACACCTTCGAGCAACTTCAACAGACCGCCCAGATGGTTTTGAACTCGGACAGCGCACCGGATGTCATTGAAATCAATAAAGGTGCGGCTAATGCTGGCACGTTTGCGGTGGACGGATTGCTCACCGACATGACTGCCGAGGCCACGAAGCGTGGCTGGGATAAAATTCTCTCACCCAGCATTCAGACCACCTGCCGGTATGATCCTCAAACCGGAATTATGGGCAGCGGCAACCTGTATGGCGTGACTGATTATGGTGAATTTGTCATGCTCTACTTTAACCAGGACATGTTCGATAAGAATGGGATAACGGTGCCTACAACGGCGGACGAGCTCTACGCGGCGGCCGATGCATTCCTTGCTAAAGGCATTACCCCATTTGCCACGGGTGGAGCAGAGTATCCAGCTCAACAGATCTTCTATATGCTGGCGCTCAGCAAGGCTAACCGGGACTTTGTCACCAACTACCAGCTTCTCAAAGGCGTCGATTTTCATGGGCCGGAGTTTACTTATGGAGCCACAGAGTTGGCTACGTGGGTCCAGAAGGGGTATGTCAGCAAAAGCGCTGTCAGTATGAAGGCCCAGGATATGCAAAACGACTTCGAAGCCGGCAAGAATCCAATGCTGATGGGCGGCAGTTGGCTGTTTGGCGGATTCCAATCCCACAATTTAACATTCAAGTGGAACATGGAACTCTGGCCGGGCAATAAAATCAGCCCGGGATCCGGCGGCAACCTGTGGGCGATTCCAGCCGGTTCAAAGAACAAAGACCTTGCCTATGATTTCATTGATATTACCCTGAGCAAGGCAAACCAAACCTTGCTGGGTAATTCCGGCGGCCTGCCGATCAATGCCGATACCACCCAGATCACCGACCCGCAAACCCAAAAACTCAATCAGCTCTTTTCAACACTGGTTGCCAGCGACGGACTCGGTTTCTACCCGGATTGGCCTGTGGCTGGCTATTATGCTGACCTTGTTTCAGCCACCCAGGAACTGATGAATGGAACAAAGACGCCCTCCGGGTTCCTCGACGAAATTGCGGCTCCTTACAACGCAGCCATAAAAAAGTAAACCGCCGCGCCTTTTAGATCGAAATCCAAGGCAGTGCTCTTGATCTAGGGCACTGCCTTGGGAAAGGCGAGAGTAAAAATAGTATGAAACACAAAACAGCATCTGTCGACAAGGGTTATGGCGTTTTCTTGATCCCCGGGATTATGGCTTTCCTGATCATTATCATTATCCCCTTTTTGACCAATATCGGGATCAGTTTTACCAAGTGGGGGGGTGTACGACCACCGGTTTGGATCGGTCTTAGCAACTATCAAAGATTGATAGGCGATTCCGTTTTTTGGCTATCGTTCAGGAACAACCTGATTCTACTGATTGCCATGACCGTTATCCCAACTGTCGTCGGGCTGCTGCTGGCAACATTTCTCTTCGATTACATCACAAATAATTTCGGCCAGGGGGTTTCAAGCTTTTTTCGAGCCGGTTTCTATCTGCCCCAAATACTACCTTCGGCCGTGATTGGCATCGTATGGGCATGGATTCTGCAGCCGGATTGGGGAGTTGTGAACTTTGTACTTAAAGGCATCGGTCTTTCGTCTCTGGCGCATAACTGGCTGGGAGATCCTTCCACGGCCTTACTGGCGGTAATGGTAGTACTGGTCTGGTTCCAAGTCGGTTATCCGATCGTGATCTTTATGGCAGCCTTGCAGAGGGTTGACCCCGAGCTATTGGAGGCAGCCTCCATTGACGGAGCTTCCTGGCTTCAAAAATTTTATTACATCACCATCCACCTGATTCGGCCGGAAATCCTGGTGGTAGTACTAACGACCACGATTTATACGCTGAAAGTTTTTGGCCAAGTCTACGTTTTAACCAGAGGCGGGCCGGGGAATGCCACTTCTGTGCCATCCTATTATGCATACAAGAATTTTTTTGAAACGCAACAGGTTGGGTATGGATCGACTATTTCGTTGGCGATTGCGGTTATTATCATTCTTCTTACAGTTCTTTTTATCAACATCCAGAGCCGGCAAGAAAAAGCGGAGAGTGCCTGATGGCTGCTAAAAGAAACCGCTCCTCCAATCAGGTAGTTAAATGGATCGTATTGGTCGCCCTGGCCTTGTTCCTACTGCTCATGCTGATGCCATTTATCATGGTAACGATCAATGCAGTTAAAACGGAAGCCGAGTTTGCCCGCTTGGGTCCGCTCAGCCTGCCACATGGAATCAACCTGACGAGTCTCAAGGATTTCTGGACCCGGGTGAATTTTTCGCGTACACTATTCAACAGCACCTTCATCAGCATATGCGTGGCGGTCCTGGCTGTCATACTTTCATTGCTTAATGCATTCGCCCTGGGATTGGGAAAGGTTAAAGGCAGAGCCTGGCTGCTGGTGTTCTTCCTGATGGCAAATTTCCTGCCCCAGGAGGCGCTTGCCTATCCACTGTATTATTTCGCCAAGTTCTTACATATCTATGACACACCCTATGCGGTTATTTTGGTTCTTACCGTGATTCAAAGCGCTTTTGGTACCTACCTCTTGTCATCCGTACTCAGTTCATTCCCGCGCGAGATCCTTGAAGCTGCCATGATGGATGGATGCAACAAATTGAACCTGCTGTGGAATATTGTCGCACCGCTTAGTTTGCCGACACTTTCAGTCCTGTTTGTATTCTTCTTCATTTGGACATGGAACGAATTCTTTCTACCTTTAATTCTGCTGCCCTCCAATGCGAGCCAGACTGTTCCTTTAGCATTGGCAATGAACCAAGGACAATATGGTATGAATATCACCGCACAAAGCGCCTCGGGACTGCTTGGCATCCTTCCTTGCATCATTTTCTTCCTGATCTTCCAGCGGACCCTAACAAAAGGAATAACGGCAGGAGGCATCAAGTAAGTCTGCCCAAGTTCTTCCTATTTGAAATACTAGGGAAATCTTTGGAATTTCCACCCTGAGGATTTACCGCCAGCAACGATTATTCGAAATGAAATAAATTTTGTAATAAGGGAAAACGTAATGAAATTTACCGACGGTTATTGGCTGATCCCAAAAGACGTAAAGGCGTTCCATCCGGCACAGGTGTACGATGTTGAGGTAGATCGTGATTCGTTCACTGTTTTTGCACCGACGAATCGCATCACACATCGGGGCGATACGCACGATGGAACCTTGTTATCCATCCGGTTTTCTTCGCCAATGCCAGATGTGGTGCGCGTAAAGCTGATCCATTTTTCCGGCGAGCAGAACAGGCCGCCTCATTATGAACTGCTTGAGAAACCTGCGGCAGGGCAATATACTCACGATGATGAAGAAGCCACAACACTTACCAGCGGAGGCTTATCGGTGCGTGTTCCGCACGAACGGCCCTGGCGGGTTGAATTTATGGCTGACAATAAAGTCATCACGATGAGTGGGCCGCGCGGTATGGGCATTATCGAGACCGAAGATAATGGCCACTATATGCACGAACAACTCTCGCTAGGAGTGGGGGAATATGTCTATGGTCTAGGCGAGCACTTTACAGCTTTTATAAAGAATGGCCAGGCAGTCGATATCTGGAACCAGGATGGCGGAACAAGCACCCAGCAAGCTTACAAGAATATTCCTTTTTATATGACCAACCGGGGTTATGGGGTTTTCGTCAACCATCCTGAATTGGTGTCGTTCGAGGTGGCCTCCGAGAAAGTCTCACGCGTTCAATTCAGCGTGGCGGGTCAATCTCTGGAGTATTTTGTGATTTACGGCCCTACTCCCAAAGCGATCCTCGAAAAATATACCGCCCTGACAGGTCGGCCCACATTGCCACCGGCCTGGTCATTTGGACTGTGGCTGACGACATCCTTTACCACCTCGTACGATGAAGCCACAGTGACGAGTTTTATCCAGGGAATGGCAGACCGCGACCTGCCTCTGCATGTTTTTCATTTTGATTGCTTCTGGATGAAAGAGTACCAATGGTGCAATTTCGAATGGGATGAGCGCACTTTTCCGGATCCCACGGAAATGCTCAAGCGACTCAAAGAGCGGGGTTTGCACATCTGTCTGTGGATCAATCCATATATCGCCCAACGTTCGGCTCTTTTTACTGAGGGCATGCAAAAGGAATATCTTCTGAAAAAGCCCAACGGGGATGTCTGGCAATCCGATCGTTGGCAGGCCGGCATGGGCATCGTGGATTTCACCAACCCGGCGGCCCGGCAATGGTATGGCGACAAGCTGCGTGTCTTGATCGATATGGGCGTTGATTGTTTCAAGTCCGATTTTGGTGAACGTATTCCCACTGATGTGTTGTATTGGGATGGATCCGATCCCGTCAAAATGCATAACTATTATAGCTATCTGTATAACAAGACCGTCTTTGAAGTATTGGAGGAACGGCTTGGTAAGGGCGAGGCGATCCTGTTTGCCCGCTCAGCTACCGCAGGCAGCCAGCGCTTCCCCGTACATTGGGGTGGGGATTGTGTATCGACCTTCGAGTCAATGGCGGAGAGCTTGCGGGGTGGACTGAGTCTTGGCCTTTCGGGTTTTGGATTCTGGAGCCACGATATTGGCGGCTTTGACGGCACCCCGCCGGCGGCCGTCTATAAACGCTGGATCGCTTTCGGCTTGCTTTCCTCCCATAGCCGGCTGCACGGTGATCGTTCTTACCGTGTCCCGTGGTTGTTTGACGAG
>JADGQB010000094.1 GCA_017882145.1 Anaerolineales bacterium | reverse complement strand
TCCGTTCAGGATCGATCTCGTCCAAATAGTTCAGGATGGCTACACGCCATGTCTCAAAATCAATCACTGGTTGGTAACCAGGGCCTGTAAACTCGCGAATCTCAAGCAATTTTTCTTCCATATCATCTTCCCGATTTTGGAGATTTACAAAACCAGACGGAATCATCAAAGATTGCCGGGTTGATTTTAGCCTCGCCGATTACAGAGTACTTCTTTATTATCCGAACCGAAACCGTTGCTTGCACCTTGCTTCGGGCCGCATCAGTTCAGTTATTTATGCATGAAGCAGTAAGATTTTAATACATAACCTCCCTGAGTTTCATAACAACACCCGGATAATTCAATGCAAACAACCTGGACCGCCAACTGCCAAAAAATGGCAAATCGCCGGCCTGGTTTTATTTAATCCCTCTAAAAGTAATGGTAACTGAAAACTTATCCAAAAATTATTGAGGAAATGCATTTTGAGTGTGTGCGGCTTCGCCGCACACACTCAAAATGCGAACTTCTCCTGAATTTTCGGGTAGATATTAAGCTTGAAAAAGATTTCTAGGGACAGGTTGGCTGAGCGATGGGTTGGCTGCCTGCCTCTCCCAGGCCATACCCAAACGGGAAGAGCGGTGCATCGCAGCCGGTTTTGCCGTCGGAATTATTCTCATTGATGGGAAGTTGAGCGTTCGTACGCGGCCAGGTATACGGCAGTTTGCCTACAAATGGATGGTCGCCGAACAGTACGTCGCTGATGCCTTCTCCTTCCGTGCCCGGCAGCCAGGCCGCCACCCATGCATCCGCCGACGCCAACTGGCCTGTGATGACCAGCGGTCTTCCGGCGATGATGACAACAACCAGCTTATCCACCAGTGGGCGCATATTATTTATCGCCTGTATATCTGCGTCCGATAGGCTCAAATCAGCTTTATCGCCCAGGCCTTCAGCATATGGCATCTCGCCTACCACCACGATACCGGTATTTGCTTTTCCCGAAAACTTTCCGGTCGGGTTGTATTCGACCGTGGTATCCGCTGAGACGAGCGTTTTTATGCTGTTCAGGATGGTAGTCCCGATATCGATATTACCTGTCTGTCCTTGCCAGGTAATTGTCCAGCCCCCGCACAACATGCCGATATCGTCCGCACCCTGGCCCGCGACAAAAACCTTCGGGGTATCTTTTGCAATTGGCAGGGCGGCATTATCATTCTTGAGTAATACCAAAGACTCCTGGACCGCCTGCCTGGCAATCGCCACATGCTCATCTGATCGGACGGTGGAGATGAAAGCCGGATCAGGATAGGGATGTTCGAATAATCCCAGAGCAAATTTCGCTCGCAGTATCCTCCGAACCGCATCGTTGATCCGCTCTTCGGTTATATCCTTATCGTCGACCGCCTGCTTCATCGCATTGATAAAATTCATGTAATCCGTTGGGACCATATTCATATCAACGCCGGCGTTGATGGCTGCTACGACAGCCGTGTAATAATCCGGGTCGATCTGGTCGATCCCACCCCAATCGGAAACAATAAACCCTTTGAACCCCAGCTCATTTTTGAGCACGTCTGTTAATAAGTACTTTTGAGCGTGCATCTTCGTGCCTCGATAACTGCTGAAAGAGGCCATCACGCTCATTGCTCCCGCATCCACGGCGGCTTGATACGGGGGAAGGTAGAGTTTTCGCAAGGTGGCTTCGTCCACCTGGACGTTCCCCTGGTCAAGCAAGTATTCACCAGTCCTGGAAGAGCCCCAGATGGTGGCGCCATCCCCGATATAATGTTTGGCGGTTGCCAGCGTAAACAGGCTTTGTCCTTCGGACGTCTTAACTCCAGCCGGGAGACTCTGCAACCCCTTGATGTAAGCCGTCGCGATCTCGGTCGTTAATTGGGTATCCTCGCTGTATGACTCATAGGTGCGGCCCCAGCGGATATCCTGCGGGACAGCCACGATTGGTGAGAATGTCCACGGGACTCCGGTGGCAAGCATTTCTTCGGCAGTTGCTTCACCGATCTTCTGTGCCAGGGCCGGATCGTGTGTGGCAGCCACACCGCTTTCCTGCGGGAACACGGTCGCTCCGTATAGGTGGGCATTGCCATGCGTTGCATCGATGCCATAGATCATGGGAATTTTCAAGCGTGTGGCCATGGCGGCCGTTTGAAAACCCTTGACCATATCCTGCCAGGCCTGGGCAGTGTTATTTGGTGGATTGCCATCCCCTCCGCTTAGGATCGAACCAATAAAATAAGTGCTAACATCCGCGGGTTGGATGCTGCCCATTTCAACCTGGGTCATCTGGCCAATCTTTTCTTCAAGCGTCATGCGGCTCAGTAGATCTTCAACACGTGCTTCGATCGGCTGGGATGCGTCCGGATAGATCGCAGCGGGCAGGGTCGGCGTAGGTGCTGCACCTGGAGTCGCCGGAGCCTTTGGTGAACAGGAGTTCAAGAGAATTAGGATGAGCAGGAGCAATGGAGCGGTTCGTTTCATACATGACCTTTTTATATGAATATCATTTCGCACATCGGGGTGGTCTATGGTTCGCAATCAGACGCGGATGCAGTTTCGACCAGATTGCCATCCTTCAGAAAGATAACCTCATCCGCATATTGATCGACCAAAGGATCATGCGAAACCATTAAGAACGTGATCTTCTCATCTTTCACCAATCTCTGAAAGAAGTTGAGCAGTTCATGGGTGGTCTTGCTGTCCAATTCGCCCGTCGGCTCATCCGCCAGGATCAACTGCGCCCGGTTGGCCAGTGCACGTGCCACCGCCACACGCTGTTGCTGTCCACCCGACATCTCATATGGCCGGTGGTTGCGCCAGTTGCTCAATCCGACCATTTCCAGGCATTCCAATGCCCGTTTGTGGCGTGTGTCATATTCCTCACCCTTGATCCGCAAAAGCAATTCAACATTCTCATAAGCGGATAAAGTTGGAAGCAGTCCAAACGATTGGAACACCAGGCCGATCTGTTCCCTGCGCCAGGAGGTCAATTCCTGTTCGCTCATCTGGATCAGATCATGCCCAAGTACCTGGATGGATCCGGAGGTCGGCTGGTCCAACCCTGCCAGGCAGTTAAGTAAAGTGGTCTTTCCGCTGCCTGACCGGCCCTTCAAAGCAACGAATTTTCCTTGCCGGACGCGCAGGTTAACCCCTCGCAGTGCCGCGATTCCCTCCTGCTTGGCATTCTTCACGGCATAAATGCGCCAAAGATCCTTCGTTTCAATTACAAGACCGGGTTCCTGGGCTGCTTCAATTAACGTTGGTTCGCTTTTATTCTTCGGGTTTTTCTGCATCAGTCTTTTCTCTTTGAACGTCCCGGCGCTTGATTCTGGCGCCCAGCTTTTGAATTAATTTACTCGAACGGTTCAACCAGTCCGGTATCCTGGGTCGATCTCCGTCTTCTTCCACCTTTTCGGCAACTGTCGCTGAAGCCGGCGTATGCTCGAGATCCGCATGGCTGTTCGCCGGAGGCTGGATCAAGATCCCACCCTCGACAATTTCCATTCGGACTCGCCGGCGGATATGGAAGTGCTCCAGGTATTCACGTGGGATGGAAAGGCGTCCGGCCGAATCCAGGACAGCCAGCTCTTCGAAGGCATGCATATGTTCCTCAAGCGTGCCATCTGCATTGTTCTTGAGTCGCACAGATTCGCTGGCCAGTTTACCGTCCCGGACGGCCACCACCCGGTCAACGTGCTGGGCAATGCCCGGGTCATGGCTCACGATGACGATGGTCAGGCCCAGCTTTCGATTGAGATCGCGAAATAAATCGTAGATCGTCTTTGCAGTTGCGGTATCCAGTTCACCGGTTGGTTCGTCAGCCAGTAACAGGCGCGGCCGGTTTGCAAGTGCAATGGCTACCGCCACCCGTTGCTGTTCACCCCCCGAGAGCTCTTCGAGGCGGTGGTCCTGCCTGTCGCCCAGGCAAACCTGTTCCAAAAGCTCGATCGCAAACTGGCTGGTCTTCTTCCCGACTTTTCCGGAAAGTGTCATCGGGAGCTGGATATTTTCCAGGGCGGTCAGGTATGGGATCAGGTTTCTGGCTCCGTACTGCCAGACAAACCCGACCGTTTTCCGGCGATACTGGTCCAGGCCGCGCTGGCTTAGCTTGCCCAGATCTTGTTGATCCACCATCGCCCTGCCCCCGTTGGGACGGTCCAGTCCGCCCAGGATGTTGAGCAGGGTGGATTTCCCACTCCCGCTGGCTCCCACAACGCCGATCATTTCTCCTTCAGCTACCGTTAGATCCAATCCCTGTAACGCCTGCACTTCCAGGGATGCATCCGAGGATCCATTAACATCGTTGATCCTGTATATCTTGATAAGATTTTCACACTGGATGAACGCTTTGCTGGTCATCAGTTACTTTCTCCGAGTTTTATTGCCTGGAAGATCTTCATGCGCAGGAGAATGGCTGACAAGACGCCCAGCGCCACCACGAAGAGGATGATGAACAGGCCATAGATTTGGAAAATCGAAAGCCAGGCGATCTCGATCTGGAATGGCGGGTAATTGGTCTGGCTCGTGGACCCAATTTGCAGGAAAGGAACGAACAGTTTACTGGCGAATACACCGACGAGCGTACCGGCACCGATCCCGAGCAGTATCAGGGAAGCCAGCTCGGCCGCCAGGAAGATGGTCATCTGTTTTACAGATAATCCGATCGCGCGCAGCATACCCATCTCAATAAAGCGGCGGCGGAATGAAAACAGTGCATACAATAAAAAGCCCAGGACGGTCAGAAGCGCCGATGCAACAAAGCCGACTGATAGCAGGCCAAATAAGCCTTGCCGCTCCGGTCTCTTTTGGGCGGCCAGGATAATATCGCTTGCAGACGACCAATTTTGCACCTGGGTATTCAAGCCGTTCTCAACCAGGCGGCTCTGGTCGGCCTGCTCATCCAGCGTGATGCTATAACCACGGATGGCATAAACAATGCCTTCCGCGTCGGCATTCTTGCTGGTATGCAGCCAGACTTCGTGCGGATATTCAGAGCCGGCCTGTAAATAAAGTGCATCCAAATTGGCCACGAACATGGGACCGTTTTCCGGATACCAGGTCGGGAACAGGTCAAATGTGCCTTCGATGGTTAATTCCAACGGTATCGACACTCCCGAAACGCTGGTTTGAACTCCCAGGATCAACTTGTCGCCAATTTTCAAATCCTGCTTCTTCATCAGGCTGGTTGGAACGAGCACCCCATCCGGGTCCGCGCCCAATATATTCATCAAATTACCCAGCGGTTGGGATGCGAAATCTCTCTGCCAATATGCCACGTTCTGGAAGGTAGCTCTGTCCACTCCCAGGAATGTCCCGCTGATCGCGGCAGCCGTGGATGTCAACGCTGTGGCGCTGTACCTGCCCACTCGGCTTGCAGCCAACACCCCTTTCAAATTGAGGTGCTCTTCCACCGGGCCAAAGGTATAAACCGGGTTTTGGGTATCCAGGTTGACCGTAGTACCCTCTTCGTTGACGTTTAGATCCGCACCCACCTGGTAATATGTCTGCTTGTTCAATTGGCCATCCAATGTTTTCGCCAGGGAGGCAGTAAAAGATGAAAGTCCAAGCGTCAGCAGCAGCAAGACCAGCGGCGCGCTGTAAAATGCCGGCGTTCTGGCCAGGTACCGGGCAGCCATTATTAGCCCTACGCTTTTCGTTTTCTGGATCGACCAGCTTAGCAGGCTCATTAATCGCGGCACCACGCGCAGGGTGAACAAGGCTACAGCAAAGATGCCTAACGCCGGTGCAATTAAGAGCAGCGGGTTCTGCATTGGGCTGGGAACATTCGCTTTCCCGGCTAATGCCAGGCTGCTCTGGGTCTGCAGCTGCCACACGCCGTATCCGGCCGGCAGCAGCAGGAGGATGTCAAACCAATAGCGCTGCCACCAGGGGGCGCGTAAGAGCCGCGCGCGTTCCTGCTTGTAAGTGACGATCGTGTTCTCCGCGCCCGCCAGGGTCGGGATAAGCACCTGCGCCAGCAGGATAATTGCAATCCCTGCGATCCCATACACCATCGTGGATAATGTCAGGCTGACTCGCAGGCCGCCCGTGGCTGTAAAATCCATGAAACTGCGCGCCTGTCCGATGGCGTGGGCGATCCAATACCCCAGGAATACGCCTCCCGCCAGGGCAATGACACCTAACAATACTCCCTGGAGCATCGATATTCCGATCACTTGCGCGGTGCTCGCCCCACGACTGCGTAGGATGGCCATCTCACTGCGCTGTTGCCCGACGAACAGGCCTGTCACCAGGCCGATAAAAGCCAAAATGAGTCCCAGGATCGGGACACTGAATGCATACAACAGGTACGTCAGGTAGGGGGCATTCTTTTGATAGCGGCTGAGTGCATCCAACGGAGAGGCAACCAGTTTGGTATCCTTAAGCAGCAGGCCGGTCGCTTTTTGGATCGCTTGGATCCGTTGGTCGAGACCGGCAACATCTCCCGAGTGCAGGGTTGAGCCATCCGCAACGATATACCACATCGAATCGCGCAATTCATCCGGCACCGCATCGCTGATCGCACTGCTGTAACTGGCTTCATTTACGATCAACCAATTTTCGGAACCAACCCCCCAATAAGGGGCGCTGGCATCCACCGGGCTCCAGATCCCAACAATAATTACTGGAATCTCCAGTTTATTCTGGCGCAGGTAATAGACATCCCCGGCCTGAATGCCCAGGCTGGATGCCAGTGTTTCGCTAACGAGCGCAGGCACTTCGCCCAGTTCCAGGATGGAAGTATATGGCTGAGGATATTGGCCTGAAACCAGGCGGATGGTGCCCTCCATCGGTGTTACGAAAGCCAGGTTGACCGAGGTCAGATAATATTTGCTTCCCGGAATATTGGGATCCAAAGGCGGGTACAAATAGTAATTATCGGTGTGAAACCGGCGTACGGTTTGCTCGATCGGGAATTGGATCGTATTTAAGGCCGCACCGGATAAATACTGGTCCACCTTGACCGAGTCAGCCCACTGAGGACTCTTCCTTCCGGCCACGTTGAGCTCGAAAGTAAACGCCATCGGAGCATAATCGACTGGATGGTTGGCGAGTTTTGCCTCGTTTCCAGCAAAAAGCTCTTCCCTGAAAAGGCGGAAGTAGGTTGCATCTGCATACAGCGGAATACTCAAGATGAATCCGGATGCAACCATCAATCCGGCGATTGCCGCGAGACTGAGAAAACGCTGTGTCAACAGGCGCTTGAAAGCGATTCCGATTGTGGCCCAGGTTTGTTGGGCAAATGAAACGAAACCCGCGAAAATTCTCATTGCCCGATCACAACCTGTTTCTCTTCCAGGCCGGATATGATCTCTACTCGATCGGCCGTTTGCAGACCTACTTCAATATCGATACGTTTCGGGCCGTTCGTCCCGTTGACGATCACGAAGGTGCGGCCTCCCACTTCACGGATCGCAGCCGGCGGCAGCCACAGAATACCTGTCTTATTTGCCAATTCAACATTTACGCTGACCGTATCGCCGAATTTCAAATCCGTGGAAGCGGGGATCTGGTCCAGGACGATATGGATGGTTTTATCATCCGCACTGCCGGTGCCGTAAGGCGATGGAAGCATGCGTACCTTGCCGGTCCACTGCAGGGCGGGGTTGCTGTTGGGGGTGACAATCACCGGCATTCCCTCGAACATATTCTTGAGCGTATCGTCCACTTTTCCCGGGTCAATACTGGCCAGGATTTCTGAATGGGCGCCATCCCCAATGGTAAATGCTGCGGTTGTGGTCGCAACCGATCTGCCTGGGTTGACTCCCGAGATAACGACTCCATCCACCGGGGAAAAGAGTTTGGCTTTGTCGACGCTCGCGGCCAGCGCATCCAGGGCATTTGAAGATGGATCGATCCCATATTTGATCAATGCATCATTAAGATCCATCTGTGCCAGTTCGACTTGTTTTTCCTGGATCTGGATATCAAAACTGGATGCGCCATCCGCCTTGAATTTTTCCAATGTCAGTTGGGCAATATCCACGGCGATTTGTGCGCGCCTGATCGTATCGGTTGTCTCGATAGTTTGTGCCTGCAGCGTCTTCAGTTCATCCAGATCGGCCAGCAGTTGCCCTTTCTTGACTGTATCATTCACCTGGGCATACACATTGGCTACATGCCCATCCATTTGGAAATAAAGGGTTGCCAGAGCCAGTGGGGTCACACGTCCAAAAAACTCTGAATTGATCACAATATCGCCGCGTTGGACAGTAAAAGTCTTTTTTACCGGTGTAGGGTAGGGTGTCGGAGTCACACTGTTTGTTTCCGCCGCGCATCCGGACAGTAAAAGACTGAAGCTCAAGAAAAGGGAAGAGATTAGAACCAGGGCTTTCTGTTTCATTAATTTACTCCTGACCGACATAGGCTTTAACTTTCAAGGTGTGAACATCCCCGGATGGTAAAGGTATGATGGTTCCTGGGATGGGTTTCCCGTCCACTTCAAGCGAAACCTCATTCCCTGCCCCCCTGCGGGTGATCAAGATCTCATATCTGACATCCCGGAAATATCGAACTACCGTAAAGCCATGCCAGTCCGTTGGGAACACCGGCTTGATTTCCAGTCCATCATATTCAGGCTGGATCCCAAGGATCGCCTGGGTAATGGCAACATAATTCATGGCAGCCGTTCCGGATAGCCAGGAATTCTTCGCTTCCCCATGCGTTGGTGCATCTTTTCCGGCGATCATCTGCGGATATACGTACGGTTCGCATTTATGCAACTCGCTGATCTCTTCGCGCTTGGATGGATTGATGCGCATGTAATAATCGTAGGCCTGGTCGCCGCGGCCGATCTTCGTTTCGGCGATCATGATCCATGGGTTGGTATGGCAGAAGATGCCGGCATTTTCCTTGTATCCTGGTGGATAAGATGAAATCTCGCCCAGGTGCAGGTAATATTTACTGAAGGCCGGCTGCTGCAGGACAATGCCGTGCGGTGTGGCGAGCTGTTCAGCCACGGAATCGAGTGCTAATTTGGCGCGGCCGTCTTTAACACCCAGCCCGGCCCAAATACACATCCCTTGCGGTTCGATGAAGATCCGCCCTTCCGTGTTTTCTTTGGATCCAAGCGCATGCCCGAAATCATCATAAGCACGCCGGAACCATTCCCCATCCCAGCCGGCTTTCCAAACGGTCGCTTCCATTCCAGCAGCCGCTTGCGTATAAAAGTCTGATGGCTGAATCTCAAAGGTCCCGACTTTGGATGTTCGACCTTTGACATAACGCTTTGCTATCTCACTCATTTCCCCGGCTGCCAGTACGAACAACCCGGCGATAAAAACCGACTCGGCTACCTTGCCATCCTTGTTGGTGGTGGTCTGGAAGGATTGTCCCGGAGTATCCGAAAAACAATTCAAATTAAGGCAGTCGTTCCAGTCAGCACGCCCGATCAATGGCAGATCGTTTGGTCCGAGCCGTTCCAAGGTATATTGGAGCGAGCGTTGGAGATGTTCATACAACGGTCTTTCGCTCCCCTCCTCATTTTCGTACTGCACCTGCGCATCCAGTATGCCCCAATCGCTGGTCTCTTTGAGGTAAGCTGCCACTGCCAGCACCAGCCAGGCCGGGTCGTCATTGAACCCCGAACCGACATCGTTGTTCCCGCGCTTGGTCAATGGCTGGTATTGGTGGAAGGCTCCGCCGTTTTTTAATTGAGTTGCCGCCAGGTCCAGAATGCGTTCGCGTGCCCACTCCGGGATCATATGCACGAACCCGAGCAGGTCCTGGTTGGAGTCGCGGTATCCCATGCCGCGCCCGATGCCGCTCTCATAATAAGATGCCGAACGCGACATATTGAAGGTGATCATGCATTGGTAAGCATTCCAGATATTCACCATCCGGTTGGTATGTTCATCCGGTGTAGTCACCTGCAGCTTACCCAATAACCCGCTCCAATAATCACGCAGGGCTATGAAGGCGGCCTCGATGTTATTCAGTTGGAGATATTTGCAAATGATCGGTTTGACCTTTTTCTTGTTGATAATCTGGGATTCCGGCGGATCAAACTTGGCATCTCTAGGATTCTCGTGGTAACCCAGTATAAAAACAATTTTCTTTTGTTCTCCGGGCTCTAAATGGACTTTCACATGATGTGACCCGATCGGCTGCCAGCCGTGCGCCTCGGAATTGGACGATTGGCCTGCTTCCACTGCCGCAGGTGAATCCCAGCCCCGGTATGCGCCCAGGAAAGATTCGCGCTGCGTATCGAAACCCTCTAATTTCTCGGAACAGGCGAAATAGGCAAAGTGGTCACGCCGTTCGCGATATTCGGTCTTGTGATAGATGACTTCATCCACAAATTCAATTTGTCCGGTTGAAAAATTTCGCTGGAAGTTGGTGGAATCATCCAGGGCATCCCATAGGCAAAATTCGACTGCCGAAAAAACAGACAGGTCGGCTGGTTCTGCACGCTGGTTGGTAAGCGTGAGCTCCCAAATTTCAAGGTTTTCGCCTATCGGCACGAAGTAACGCGTCTCAGCTTCTATCTGGCGGTAAACACTCCGGATGATAGTATAGCCCATCCCGTGCCGGCAGCTGTATTCTTCCAGACTGCTGCGTACCGGCATCCAGGAAGGCGACCAGAACTTGCCATCTGCATTATCACGGAGATAAATATAGCGCCCGCCCATATCGTAAGGCGCATTGTTGTACCGGTAGCGCGTCAGCCGGCGCAGGCGCGCATCCTTGTAAAATGAGTAGCCCCCGGCAGTGTTGGAGATGAGACCAAAATACGCCTCGCAGCCCAGGTAGTTGATCCAGGGCAGAGGCGTATCCGGACGGGTAATGACATATTCACGGGCGGCATCATCGAAATGTCCGTATTTCATGGCATTCTTCTCCAATAGGTCGTTTAATACAAATTGACAGGCTAATTACTTACACATACGCTGGGCACACAACCACCAGGCGCGCACCCCGCCGATTATACCCCGCCCCTTCGGCGGCAAACCGTGATATTCTGCATATATACGCCAGACAGTTGACCAGTAAATACCCCTTTTATACCTAAAATACCCCTCTTCATAGGCTCCTGGAGACATAACATTACGTTTTACGTTTTACTTCTTTACCACCTCGCATGCTGTTCTTCAGCGAATCCAATCAAATCCTTGATCTCTATGGTTTCACCATCATCTGCCACAGCTTTTCCGTTGTAACGTCCAAACATCTGGTGGACTTCGCTAAAAATGATTCCCAGGTTGGTCCTGGCAAGTCGTTCCTTGAATGGCGTAAAGCTCAAATCCAGGCGGCCATCAGAATCGCTGAATTTCCACGGCTTCATATAATCAGCCGGGCTGTAATCGAACTTGACCTCTCCCAGCTTGTGGATGTGGTTATCCAGGATCAGCGCATTCTCACCCGCCCTCGTCAGGTCACCAAAGCCGCAACCCAGATTAAGGCCAATCTTGCGGCCGTCGCTTAAAAATCCCGAACTGCTGGCCCAGTTCCAATCGGTCTGGTACTCCCATGCTCCCCGTCCCCAGTCCAACGATCCGCTGCAGGTTTGCGGGGTTAGTGTCTCGCTTCTACTGCCGTATTTAATCGTTCCTTCCGCCGGCATACTGTTGATCTTGCGGTTATAGTAGAAGCGTTTATTGCCGATCGGGATGACGATCGTCATCGATTCGTATCCCGGCGGGCAGGTCAGGCTGACGTCCGCCTGGATGCCCCGTCCGCCGTGAAAATCGGGCCAGGCGACGGATATCGTTCGCATCCCGGCTGAAGCGGAGAAATGCAGCTTTACTGTATCATTCTCAAAATGGCTGTCCCCTTCCATGCTGTTGCGCGGAAGCTGGATGCCTTTGCCGAATGGAATGACGAGCCCTTCCTCATGCAGCTCTCCGGTTTCAAGATCCATCATGTAAACGAATAGATTGCCCGCATATCCCAGGTCAGCAATGGTGGCTGAGAAGAAACTTCTTGGGGTGAAAACCGCGTAATAATCCCAGCGCTTGATCCGGAAACGTTGTAATGGTCGCACTAAAAGGAATCGGGCCGCTTCCAGGTTGCAGTCTAAAATCGGTTGTCTCGACCAGCCTACCTGCTCAAGTCGGCCGTCGGATGATAACAATGCTCCGGGTCGGGTTATTTCATTTTGCATAATGCCTCCAGGTTGGTTAACAGTTTATAGTGAAAGGCCTCTACTGTCAAACGGACCAGGCTCCCCAAATTTTTTTTCTTATTTCCCTCATTGCCTGACCAACTAAAAAATTCATCACCTGTTTTTTCCCAGATTTATAATCAGAAACCGCGGAAGGATTAGCTTTTAATACTTT
>JADGQB010000351.1 GCA_017882145.1 Anaerolineales bacterium | reverse complement strand
GATGGAACAAGGGCAGCTTCACCGGGCAGCGGAAACATACACCCGAACTTTACAAATGGCAGTTCGTCCGGATGGGCAAAGATCGCCTCTGGCCGGAAAGATCTATGCCGGCCTGGGAAGATTGTCTTATGAGTGGAACCGGTTGGAGGATGCGGAGCAAGCCATCCGCCAGTGCATGGAGCTGAGCCAGATCTGGGGCGATACCGGCCAACAAGCTTACGCGTATGCAATCCAGGCGCGGCTGGAGCAAGCCCGGAAAAATCCAGAGAAAACCCAGGAAGCCATGCGGAAGGCGGAGCTATTAATTGCCGAGCATCCATTTTCCCCCCATTGGGCCATCCAGGTGAGGTCCGACCTGGCACGCGTATGGCTCGCCCAGGGAGACCTGGAGAGGCCTTCCCAACGCATTCAAAAGCGGGGGCTGCAGATCAAAGACGAAATCCCGTATCAGCGTGAGAATGAATATGTCCTCCTTCTGCGAGTGCTCCTGGCCCGCGGCGATCATGCGGCAGCCGTCAGCCTGTCCACCCGATTGGTTCAACAAACACAGACGACCGGGCAGGTGGGATTGAGTATCGAAACCCTGATCCTCCAGGCGTTGGCTCTCCAAGGAAAGAAAGAGACCGAGCCAGCCCTGGCTGCCCTGGAAAAGGCCCTCGCGCTGGCGCAGCCGGAGGGGTACGTGCGCATGTTCCTGGATGAAGGCGAAGCCATGACGAGACTGCTTTGCCAGGCCCAGTCACGTCAAGTCGGGAGCGGGTATGCGGCTGTGTTGCTATCGATGATTGGCGAGAGCTCCGCTATGACACAACCCTCCATGCAGCTCCTGAGCGAGCCGCTGACTGCGCGTGAGCTGGAGGTGCTGAAGCTGATCGAAACCGGCTGTTCCAACCAGGATATCGCCGGCCAACTGGTCATCTCCATGCCGACCGTGAAGCGGCACATCAGCAATATCTATGCCAAGCTGGGGGTGGAAAGCCGCACACAGGCCGTAGCGATCGGAAAAGAGCTGAAAATATTCGAGTAAACGGCGGTGCTTAGCTTAGAGTAGTTCCAGAAATTAAGAGTGTCATTGCGAGTAAATCCACAGCGCGCGGCGCTCTTCTCTCCTCAATTACTTTCTGTCATTGCGAGGAGCCGCACTTTGGCGACGAAGCAATCCCCTTAGGCGATCAGTTGTCAGGCGGTGTCATTAGGAGCCGTTCATTGGCGAAGCCATCTCATGGCAACAAGGAGATAACACTTCGTAGTAAAGATTGCTTCGTCGGGAAGAGCACCCTCCTCGCACGAGTACCTGCAGTACTTGTGCAGGCAATGACACTTGATCAGGCATAGTTTTATCTTCCCATTTACTGGCCGGCAGTGGATTCTTATCCCTGCCGGCCTTTCTGTTTTTCTCCGGTTAAAAGATACAACCCCATCTACAACCTTCAGACGATGATATCGCCGAGGGAAAATGCTAAATTAGGGTCACGAGGAAACCTGATGAACAAGAAAGATGAACACAAAAATATGAAAAAAGACATGCTTTCCACCCGCACCCAGGCAGGCTTCTACGAGATCAAGGTCAAAGGTCAACTCGATCAGAGCTGGTCGGATTGGCTGGAAGGACTGGAGGTGAAGCTATTGGATAACGGAGAAATGATCCTTTTCGGGCATATCGGAGACCAGGCCGCCTTGATGGGCCTCCTGAACAAACTGTACGGTCTGAACCTGGCTTTGCTCTCGGTTAGCACAGCCGGGCAAAAGAAATGATCTCAAAAAACAACCAAAAAGGAGAGTTCAAAATGGAAAACACAATCAAGTTCAATCCCGAGCTGGGAAACATCGCAATGAGCGCATTCATCATCGAAAAAATCCACCGCTGCGCAGATTGCCCAATCCGACAGCAGGCTATAAAACGCCCGCATTCGATCTTCGCTCGCATCCACATGTGGCACAAGACCTGGTGGCCGGGCTGGAAGGCCCATCAAGCGCGGACCTGTGCCTTCGCTGCCAGGGCGGGCGCTCACGCCTAAACCAAACCGGGCCAATAAAAACCAATCAGCCGGATTCAACCAAATCAATTAAGGAGAAAATAAAATGGAAAACACACGCAAGTTCACTTTCAACCTTGAAGCGATCGCCTGGGGCGCTCTCTTCATCCTGTGGGGGTTCACGGAATTGTTCCCCTCCCTGCCGAAAGGCACGGGCGCGATCGGCATCGGGCTGATCCTGATCGGTCTGAACGCGGCACGGTCGTGGACAGGGCAATCCACCAGCAGCTTTACGATCACAATCGGCATCCTGGCCCTACTCCTGGGCGGATTGGAACTGGCACGCCCGTTCCTGAGCCTGCCCTTTGAACTGCCGATCTTTGCAATCCTGCTGCTGGCGCTGGGTCTGATGACACTGGCCCGCGGTCTGAAGAAGTAAGGATAAGCGAACATAAGCAGGGATGGTTTTCGAACCGGAGCCAGGATCGGAAACCATCCCTGAAAGGAGTAAAACCATGGCAAGCGTAGTTGAACCCAAAACACGAAAAGGCATTCTGGCTTTCGGCATCGTCTGGATCGGGCAGGTAATCTCTTTCATCGGCTCCGGCATGAGCAGTTTCGCGCTGGGTGTGTGGATCTACCAGAAGACCGGTTCCGTCACCCAGTTCGCGCTCGCATCATTGTTCATCGTGCTCCCAAAGGTGGTATTGGGCCCGTTGGCCGGCGCCCTGGTGGACCGCTGGGACCGCCGGCACGTGATGATCCTCAGCGATGCAGGCGGCGGACTCAGCATCCTTGCCATTGGATTGCTGAGCCTGGCAGGGCGGCTGGAGATCTGGCAGATTTACCTGGCCATCTTCGCGAGCGGGATCTTTGACACTTTGCGCTGGCCTGCCATGACGGCAGCCACGACGCAACTGGTCCCCAAGGAGCACTACGGGCGCGCCAGCGGGATGCTGCAAATCGTGTCGGCGGGCACAATGCTCGTCTCCCCGCTGGTGGCGGGGACGCTGATGAGCAGCCTGGGGCTGCGCGGCGTGCTGCTTTCGGACTTTGCAACCTATCTATTCTCCATCCTCACGCTCGTGCTCATCCGCATTCCCAGGCCCGAGACCACCGCGGACGGGCAGGCCGGACGGGGCTCGCTGCTGCACGAGGCAGTCTACGGCTGGAATTACATCACTGCGCGGTCCGGACTGCTCGCACTGCTGGTCTTCATTGCCCTGGCGAATTTCCTGCTGGAAATGAGCGTGGTGCTGTTCACGCCCATGATCCTGTCCTTTGCCTCGACCACCGCGCTCGGCCTGACCATGATGCTGGGCGGCATCGGTTACCTGGTCGGCAGTGTGGTCGTGAGCATCTGGGGCTGCCCAAAACGGCGCATCCTGACCGTAATGGCATCCATGCTGATGATGGGAGTGTTCATGACCATGATCGGGCTGCGCGCCTATCTGCCACTCATAATGGTCAGCGCCTGCCTTTGCATGTTTTTCTTTCCCTTCACCTCCAGCGCCAACCAGGCGATCTGGCAGAACAGAGTCGCCCCGGACATGCAGGGTCGGGTTTTTGCCATCCGGCAGGCGTTCATCCAGGCTACGCCCCTGCTGGCTTACCTGCTCACGGGGCCGTTGATGGATAAAGTCTTCGAGCCACTGCTGAAAGCCGGCGGTCCCCTGGCGGGGAGCGTTGGACAGATCATCGGCGTGGGAGCGGGACGCGGCGCAGGCTTGCTCTTCATCTGCGCAGGGCTGATCATCGTAATCGTATCGGCGACCGGCTACATGTCCCCGAGCCTGAGGCAGGTGGAAGAGGAACGACCGGAGGCGGTGCCCAGTCGACCGGTCCGGGCAAAAGCAAACAAGCCCGCGTTGATACCCTCACCCGCCTCCGATTAGAAACGCAGCTTTTCCAACCGGTTTCCGTTTGCAGTTGTCACAATCTCAAACCCGGATGGATGAAAACAATGATCATAAAGCATACATCGAATGAAGGAGACACAGATATGGAAAAAACACTTGAAGGTACTTCCCTCGTGACCGGCCGGAACCCTTCCAGCAGCATATGGAGGGGATTGGGATGGGGAGCGATCGGGGGCCTGGCTGGCACGCTGGTAATGGACATCCTG
>JADGQB010000350.1 GCA_017882145.1 Anaerolineales bacterium | reverse complement strand
AATATCCCCCCGATCAAACGCGGCCAAAAAACAGGTCGTTCATAAAAGCGTTTGCCATCATCCATGATACGTCTCAACCACCTTGCTCAATGAATCTCTTCTATATTTAATTCTGTACAAAAGAGTATATACTTACTCAATCCTGCTTGTCAAGACACGTATAATCGAACAATGATCAACTCTATGAATAATTCTCTTTCCCACTTCGCTATATCCCCTAACCGCAAGGCTCTGCATTCTTCCTTACCAGTTGTCGCCCTAGAATCGACTGTCATCACCCATGGATTGCCACGGCCTCAGAACCTTGAACTGGCACGTGACATGGAACGCGAAGTACGTGAGAATGGCGCCGAACCTGCCACCATCGCCATTCTGGATGGACAGATCCACGTTGGATTGACCGAATCTGAATTGGAGCGCCTCGCCAGTGAAGATCACGTCCGCAAGATCAGTCGTCGGGATTTTGCCACGGCCATCCTAAAAAAGGAATGCGGCGGGACCACTGTCGCCGGGACACTGTTCGCCGCACATCAGGCTGGGATAAAAGTGTTCGCAACCGGTGGGATTGGCGGGGTGCATTCCGTCGAGACACTCGATATCTCTACAGATCTGCAAGCGCTGGCCGACACTCCCATGATCGTGGTCTGTGCCGGGGCTAAAGCCATCCTGGATTTACCGGCAACCTTGGAATATCTGGAAACGATGGCAGTGCCTGTTGTTGGCTACGGAACGGACGAGTTCCCGGCGTTTTATTCAAACCACAGCGGCCTGCCCGTCAGCGTTCGGCTGGACTCCCCACAGGAAGTGGTTGATTACTCAAAAACGCACTGGGATCTGGGCATGCAGACGGCTGTCCTTGTCTGCAACCCGCTTTCAACCGAAGAAGAGATACCTCAAGAAAAAATCGCCGGAGCTATCCAACAAGCCCGCCGCGAGGCTGAAATAAAAGGGCTGCATGGCCAGCCACTGACCCCCTTCCTGCTCGCCCGCCTGTCAGAACTCACCGGTGGAGATAGCCTGAAAGCCAACCTGGCGCTTCTCAAAAATAATGCCAGGTTAGCCGCCCGGATTGCCCAGGCCTGGTCGAAAAATCAAGCAAAGTCTTTTTGAACCGACCTATATCTTGCTATTTCGTAGGGGTCATACTCGGCCAGTGTGTATCAGTTGGACGGATTGTCAAGGTAGGCACGAGTGTTAGGGTGAATGTGGGAGTACGGGTCGGTAAAGGCGTTGGCGTAGGGCTGGGTGGATTACCGGTTATGCGAAAATCTCCGGATGTTTTCCATTCCGTACCAACGAAGAATATCACCTGGTACGTTCCAGGCAGCCAGTTTTCCACCGGGAGATCCAATTCGTATTGACCGGAGCCGCCGGTGCCGCCTCCCCAGGCGGAGGTGTCATATTTCAACAATTCATTCCCGCGATACCACAGCAGCGTCCATTGGACTCCATCCGACATGCCATCATAAGAGTAGGTCACAAATATTTTTTGGACGGGATTTGGGAAGGCGGTTTGTGGATTCACGGCTTTGTATTTCTCAACTTCCAGGGAAAAACTCAACGGGCTGAAAACCGCGCCCGGGTTGGGAGTGACCACTCCGGAAAATTGTGCTTCGATGGCATCCGGCAGGAATGGGGTGCTGGTTATAGTAGGCGTATTGCTGATCGCCGGAGTGAGCGTTATGGTTGGAGTGAGTGTAATGGTTGGAGTGAGCGTAATAGTCGGGGTTAGGGTGATGGTCGGGGTAAGTGTTATGGTCGGGCTGGGCGGGAAATAAATATAAGCGACCGGTTCGCCAATGAACCCGATCAGGATCGCCAACAACACCAGAGCTGCAGCTAAAACGATGGTTCGCCATCCATAAGAAATAAGTTTATGGCGGATACGGTAATAAACTACATTCCGCCCCTTCTGTAAGGATCGTACCGCCCTCCAGACGCTGAAAAGCGCGCCCAGGATGGTGACGATCACTGCCATGACAACTGCACCGTGGATATCCAGGTTCATGCGAATCGATTATACCTTCTTGACGCCTGTGCCGGAACGTGCTACATTTTTGCAATGAGTCTATGCTTCGTCAAACTCGGCGGATCCCTGATCACCGACAAAACCCGCCCTTATACCATTCGCTCGGATAAATTGGATGCCCTGGCAGACGAGATTGCCGTGTTCGTTAAGGAAAACCCGGATATGCAGATTGTTCTGGGACATGGCTCCGGATCCTTTGGGCATGCCGCCGCCAGCCGTTACGGTACCCGAAAAGGCGTCTCTGGTCCGGAGGCGTGGCGTGGCTTTGCCGAAGTCTGGTTCCAGGCTTCAACTCTAAACCGGCTGGTGGTGGAGGCATTCCACCGTGCCGGTCTCCCGGTGGTGACGTTCTCCCCTGCTGCCAGTGTGACCGCCAAAGCTGGTAAAGTATCTATATGGGATTACCGCCCCATCCACACTGCCCTTATGAACGGTCTCCTGCCGGTTATCCATGGAGATGTCGTATTTGACGAAATCCTTGGCGGTACGATTCTCTCCACGGAAGACCTGTTCGAGCATCTTGCACATCAACTGCACCCGCAGCGCATCTTGCTGGCTGGAATGGAAGCCGGCGTGTGGGCTGATTTTCCATCCCGCACACTCCTTCTGGATGAGATTACCCCGGACAGCTATTTACAACAGGCCCCTGACCTGGGGGGTACGGCCGGCACCGACGTGACGGGCGGGATGCATACTAAAGTCAACGGAATGCTTGCTCTACTGGAACAAATCCCCGATCTGGAGATCTTGATTTTCTCAGGCGAACAAGCTGGCAACCTGCGCCGCGCGCTCGGGGGTGAGAACCTGGGCACACGTCTATTTCGTTGACAGGCATTTCATCCTGGATTAAACTCAGCCTTCGTTCTACTCTTGGAGCTGGAATATGTACTCCCGACAGGATCTTGAAGAGATTGAAAACCGCAGCCTGGCGCCTTACGCTGTCCGCAGCCAAGACTCAAAAGGCCGCTCTTTTTTGGATTCGGAACCCGATTATCGGACTGCCTTCCAACGCGACCGTGACCGGGTGCTTCATACAACCGCTTTTCGCCGGCTTGAATATAAGACACAGGTCTTCATCAATTTTGAAGGCGATTATTTCCGCACCCGCCTGACACATACTCTGGAAGTAGCCCAGATTGGCCGTACCATTGCACGCGCACTCGGCGCCAACGAAGATTTAGTCGAGGTCGTTTGTCTCGCACATGACCTGGGTCATTCTCCATTTGGCCACGCCGGAGAGTACACGCTGGCACGTCTGATGAAGAATTCCGGCGGCTTTGAACACAACAAACAGTCCTTGCGAATCGTCACCGAGTTGGAACAACGCTACCCGGAATTTCCCGGCCTTAATCTCACCTGGGAAGTGCGCGAGGGCATGGTCAAACACGAATCCGAATACGATGTCACGGATGCCAGGGATTACTCTCCCGAGTTGCGTGGGAATCTGGAAGCTCAGATCTGCAACGTGGCAGATGAATTAGCCTACACCACCCATGATCTGGATGATGGCCTGCGTTCCGGAATGATCACTCCGCAGAATCTGAACGGGATTGGGCTCTGGGAAATCCTTGTCCATACTTTCAACTGGCACGCACCCGCCTTGCAGGATCTGGAACGTCACCGCATGATCCGCCACCTGGTTGGTTTAATGGTGACAGATATGATACAGGCCACAGATACCCGCCTGAAGGAAAGCCGGGCTAAATCGGCCCTTGAAATCCAGAAATTATCCTATAATGTCATCGGATTTAGCGATGAGATGCAGCAACACAACCGGGAACTGAAAGACTTTCTCTATGCCAGTCTCTACCGCCATTATCGTGTGGTGCGGATGTCGGTCAAAGCCGAACATATCCTCACAGATTTGTTCAACGCCTACCACACTGAACCACTTATCCTACCCGATCATGTTCAGGCGTGGATTCCAGCACGCGGTCTCGAGCGCACCATCTGTGATTATATCGCCGGGATGACTGACCGTTACGCGATCGATGAGCATGAGCGGCTCTACGATCCTTACCTTAAACCATAGACTCAGGTGAACGAACTATGCCAGAAAAGCAACCTACTTACC
>JADGQB010000093.1 GCA_017882145.1 Anaerolineales bacterium | reverse complement strand
CGTTGTACCCTTCGCTCCCACATTCCAGAAAGAAAGGGCTTGAAAAGAAATGAAAGTATTACTTGTTAAGGACGTTTACAAACTCGGACGCGCGGGGGATGTAAAGAAAGTCGCCGATGGTTTTGGCCGAAATTTTCTCGTTCCGCAAGGGATGGCAGTCCTGGCCACCCCAGGCGCAATGAAAACGGCGGAACGCATCCGCGAAAAAGCGGCAGAACGACGTGCCATTCTTAATAATGAAATGGGTGCGGTAGCCGAAATTCTCAAGAAGGTTCAGATCTCCTTTGGAGCTCGTGCCGGCGAAACTGGCAAGCTTTACGGTTCGATCACCTCACAGGAAATCGTGGATACAATTGAGAAGAAATCCGGAATAACCGTCAAGCGCCAACAGTTGGACATGCAACCCCTGCGCACTTTGGGCGAACATACCGTCCGTATCCGCCTCACGATGGACTTGATCCCTGAGATCAAGGTAACTGTCTACCGGGAAGGCGAAGCGGAACCCAGCCTGCCGATCGAAGAGCCTGCGCCCAAGGCGGAAGAAAAGAAACCTGACGAGAGCGCAACAGCCGGCGAGCCTACCGTACCCGCCGAAGCTTGATTAGAATAAGACAGCAACCCAATTACATCACCGGACCAACCTGCAGGGGAAGCCGGTGATGTTTCGTTACCGTAATGATGGAAACCATCGGTCAACAACTCAAACAGGCACGAGAAGCGCGTCACCTGACTTTTAAGAAAGTCACCCAGGCTACGCATATCCAGACGCGTCTCATCGAGGCGATGGAAGACGACGATTTCGAATCGCTGCCCTCACCTGTACAGGCACGCGCATTCCTGCGGCTGTATGCCGAATTCCTGGAACTGAACCTGGATGACCTTATCGCCCGGCAGCGCGGCGGTTTTGAACAGTTGTCAACAATCTCCACTAATATTGACCTCGTACCGGATCAGGAACGGACACTTGAAGCAGTTCCCGAAGTCCAGGACGCGACCGGGCCTGCCGCTGAATTGCCGATAACCAAACCACCCATTTTTCTGGAAAAAGTCAAGGGACTTATCCAGGGTTTCAAGCAAAGCCTGCATCATCCAAAAGCAGCTCCCCTGGTTATCGAGTCAATTGAACCAAGCGGACCTTCCGAACCTGAGCTGATTGCAGCACCCCTAGCTCAGAATATTGACGCTCAAGAGGAATTATCAGGGCTGATAAAGACTGAAGATCCCTATCCATTTGGAAAGCCCATATCAGGTCAACCGGCATCGCAATTGATTTTTAACAGCATCGGGGAGGCGTTACAGCAGCGTCGTGAGAACTTGAGCCTTACACTGGACGAAATCGAAAACCACACCCACGTTCGCAAACATTACCTGCAAGCATTGGAGGCCGGAGATTTCGACCATCTGCCTTCCTCGGTCCAAACCCGCGGAATGGTGAGCAACTATGCCCGCTTCCTGGATATGGACCTGGACGCTCTGCTGCTGCAATTTGCCGAAGGTCTGCAAGCCCAAAGGTTGGAGCGCCAGCCAACTGCGCCAAAAGAAGCGCCAAAGACAAAAACCCGAATCCTGCCCAATTTCAACCTGCCGCCGGGTCTGCGTAATTATTTTTCCCTGGATGTTTTCGTGGGCGTTGGATTAATCCTTATCCTGCTGGGTTTCGCCATTTGGGGCACCAGCCGCATCATTGGATTACGATCTGCTGTAACGCCGCAGGCCACAGCTCTTTCGATTTCTGATATCCTGGTGGCTTCGCCGGTTGCAGGCACTCCCACCATAGAACCTACGAACGCGGCGGGCACAGAGGCAGTTGTTCCGGCTCTGGATTCGACGGTCATTGTGACCATCCCGGCTGCAGGCCAGGGGCCGGTACAGGTTGTGCTGGTCGCTTTGGATCAAGCCTTTGTGCGAGTCACAGTGGATGGCAAACAACTATTCAACGGGCGGGTTTCTGCCGGTACAGCCTACCCGTTCGATGGTAACTCCCAGATCGAAGTCCTGACAGGAAACGGTGCGGCTGTCAGCGTTCTTTTCAACCAGAGTGATCTGGGACCGTTGGGTGCTATTGGCGAAGTTGTAGATCGTATCTATACATCCAATGCCATTCTGAACCCGACTGCCACATCCACTCCAACGCCAACCATCACCCCCATTCCCTCCGCGACCCCGCGCTTTTCTCTGACACCATCGCCGACCAACGCGACGGCTACTCCTAAAGGGACTCAAGCCGGACAATAAGACACTTTTGAATCCTAACTGGCAAGCAAAGTAGCGCTTGTCTTTCTCGAACGGGAGCACTTTTATCGTTATGAACCAAAAAACATTCCACCTTATCTCTCTCGGTTGTGCCAAGAACACGGTTGATTCGGACTCCATGGCCCAACTCCTTGAACGCGAAGGGTACCGCGCCGTAGGCGCACCCCAGCAGGCTAGTGTCATGATCGTCAACACTTGTGGTTTTATTGGATCAGCGCGGGATGAGTCTTATTCCGAGCTGCGAACCCTGGCAGAATCCAAACATCCGGGTCAATTGCTGATCGCGACCGGCTGCCTCACCCAGCGTTATGGCCTGGAAGTCGCCCGCCAGGTGCCAGGCGTGGACGGTATTTTAGGCACACGGCGCTGGATGGATATTGTTGGGCTCGTGCGTGAATTACGGAAAAGCCCCCACCCTGAACCGCTTTATCATTTACCGGATGCACCCTCGATCGGCACGGACGAAAAAGGCACATTGCGGGCCAGTGTAGCGGGTGCCAGTGCCTACTTGAAAATTGCGGATGGCTGCCGGCGTCCATGTGCGTTCTGCGCCATACCACTGATAAAAGGCACCATGGTCAGCCGACCACTGGATACAATCCTGAATGAAGCCCAGCGCCTGCATGAGATGGGTGTACGCGAACTGGTGCTGATCGCCCAGGACACCACCGATTATGGCCACGATCTGGGGATGAAAAATGGCTTGGCAACCTTGCTTGAAAACATAACCACGGTCGTTCCAGAAATGGACTGGCTTCGGATCATGTACGCCTTCCCCGGATACGTTACAGACCGTTTAATTGAGGTTATGGCAGCTCATTCGCAAGTCCTGCCGTACCTGGATATCCCGCTCCAACACGCCAACCCAAATATCCTAAGACGCATGGTCCGACCTGCCAACATCGATTGGGTTCACACAACAATCGCAAAAATGCGTTCGGCTTTACCGAAATTGGCGATACGCACGACTTTCATCGTTGGCTATCCGGGCGAGACCGAGAAAGAGTTCCAAACTCTTTTGGACTTCATGCAGGAACTGCGCTTCGACAGGGTTGGAGCTTTCCAGTTCTCGTTCGAGCCGGGCACAACCTCTGAACCGCTCGGGGACCCGGTGCCAGCCGAGGTAAAAGAGCAGCGGCTTGAAAGGCTGATGGAACTCCAGCAATCAATTTCGCTACAGATCAACCAGTCTTATGTGGGGCAAACGCTGGATGTGCTGGTTGAGGGGCAGGATAATGGCATCGCGATCGGGCGCTCCTACCGTGACGCGCCTGAGATCGATGGCATGGTTTTTATTGAGTCGAACGGCTTGAAGAAACCCGCTGAGTTGCCTGCCATCGGCAGCCTCGTTCCGGTTAAAATCACCGGCGCAATGACCTACGATCTGACGGGTGTCCCCGCCAGATAAACCACAAGGGGGATTAATGCACAAAGCAGAATGGACCGCTCTCATTATCAGCCTGGCCGGAGTGGCGGCTGGTTTCCTGGTTGCCGTGCGAGTGTTTGAAGCGGTCCCGCACGTGGAAGACGAAATGGCCTATGTCTGGCAGGCGCAGGTGTTCGCGCACGGGCATTTGACCGTTCCCACCCCGCCCTTTCCCCAAAACATGCAGGTTCCGTTCGTCGTGGATGCCAATGGGCAGCGTTTCGCCAAGTACCCTCCAGGCTGGCCGATGGTACTGGCGTTGGGCCTCTTGCTGGGTATTCGCACCTGGGTAAATCCCCTGTTGGGAGGCCTGGCAATCTGGTTGACCTTCCGCCTCGGACAAAAAGTATTCGGTACTGCCACCGGCCTGCTGGCCGCACTGCTCACTTTGGTTTCTCCTTTCTTCCTGGTAATCTCAGGCTCATTGGATTCGGAATCCTGGTCGCTGGTATTAACTCTGAGTTTTTTGATCGCCTGGGTGGATAGTTTTGACCTGGGACACGTTTCGATGCCAACAGGCGAAAAACATTCTCTGCGCTGGATGTCGGTCTCTGTGGCCGGGTTGAGCCTCGGTCTGCTGATCCTTACCAGGCCGCTGACTGCCCTGGCCGTAGCTTTACCCTTTTTCTTGCATGGCCTGCTGCTTTTATGGAGAGGGGATTCCGGGGTACGTCTGCGCGTGCTGGCTATCGGATTAATTTCGCTGCTGGTCGGGTCGTTGTTCCTGGCCTGGCAATACAAGATGACAGGCAATCCTTTTACCAATCTTTACACTCTTTGGTGGAGCTTCGACCGGGTGGGTTTTGGACCGGGGATCGGGCTGGAACCCGGGGGTCACAATTTGTATTTTGGCCTCCAGAACACCAAGGCATTGATAATAGATACCAATAAAGATCTGTTTGGTTGGGGAAACTTCTCCTGGCTGTTCCTGCCTTTCGGCCTGTGGGCGGTCCGTCGGAACAGGGCAACCTGGCTCTTGACCGGCATATTTATCAGCCTGATGGTGGCTTATGTTTTCTATTGGGCCAGTGCACTCCACTACGGGCCACGTTATTATTATGAAGGTATTTTTGCCCTGACACTGGTCAGCGCTGCCGGCATCCTGTGGCTGGCCGGATCCTTTAGAGCCAAAGGTTGGCGAAGGTTGCGAGTCGGCCTGGTAGGATTGGTTCTGACGGGATTGTTGAGTTATAACCTGGCAGTTTACCTACCAGCAAGGTTCGAACAAATCTATGGACTGTACGGCATCCATCCAAGTCAGTTAAGCCCCTTCCTGACTGCGCAAGCGCGTAGTAAAACGCCGGCGTTGGTGCTTGTCCATGTTCAAAAATCCTGGGTGGAATATGCCAGCCTGATCGAACTGGAGGATCCCTGGCTGACTACCCCCTTCATCTTCGCCTGGAGCAATAACGGCTCAGTCAGTGATGCCGACCTTGCGAAACAATATCCGAACCGGCGAGCCATTTACTATTACCCGGACCAACCGGATAAATTTTATAACGCTCCGCGTTAGATCAGAGGGCGTTATTGTTCCAAAGCCACTTCAATAGTGGCTTTCTGCCGCCAGGGACCAACAAACAAGAATATAAAAAGCGCCAGACAGCCGATTGAGAGTGGGACGGAAAATACCGCATCCAGTACCTGGATGGTAAAAATAGAAGGGCTTGGCAGTGCAGTGATGGCGAGATTTGCGATCAAAACCGAGAAGAGATTGTTGGCGGCGTGCGCGCCCAGGGCCAATTCCAACCGTCCATCGCGTAAAGAAATGTAGGCCAATGCAAATCCGAATGAAAAATAATAAAGTCCCAACAGGGGATAATTGATGGAAGCTTCGGGGTTCAACAAATGCGGCAGACCGAATAATAGGCCGGATATGGCGCTTAATACCCAAATATTCCGCAGCCGCAAACCAACTCCTTGCAGGATATAACCACGGAAAAACAGCTCCTCAGCTGAAGTCTGGATTGGTATAAAGATCAAGGCCAGGATCACAAAGGGTAGGAATCTTTTTAGATCCAGGCTCAAAACATAGCGCCCGGGAAAAAGGAGAGCCTCAACCCCAGACATCAAGGTCGCCAATACAAACCAGAGACCAAATCCCTGGAATAAACGTCCCCAGGCAATCGAGCGAGCCGGTGTCACCAATGTCCGCAAGGGACGGCGATGGATGAACCTAAGTGCCAGATATAACCCACCAATAAAGCACACTGAGGCCAACATAAATGCCACAAAACCGAAGGCAGTGTACGAGGTTGCAAGACTGACTGGCAAATCGGGTGCCTTGTTACCGCCGCTCAGAAAGGCCCATATAAAGAAGGCCGCACTCGGCAGCGCCCCCAGGATCTGCCACATGAATAGGATCAACAGGATGGCCAGAAGGTAACGCCACCACTCGTTCTTTCCCTGCCGGGCAAGATCCAGGAATTTCTGCATTTGCTCCCTAGGAACAGCGCGACGGAGATCGTCGCGCTGTAATGCTTCAATTTTTGTGAAATCCCTGCATGGGATTCTCAAGGTGTAGCAGGTGGAATGGCGGTTGAAGTTTCCGTCGGAACTTCAGTTGGAACCTCAGTCGGAACAGCTGTCGCCACATCTGTCGGCTGCGTGGATGGTTCAGCAGTTGTTGCCGAAGTCGGTGTCCTGGTGGGGGATTTAGGTTTCGGGGAACAGACATTCTGGACGGCTGTGGCGGTTGGATAATAATCCTGGTTTTTCGAGCTGTCGATCGAGAAGGCATCCTTGAACTGGTTCTTGGCGTCGCAGGCATCGCCTTTGTTCATCAATTGGATGGCATAATTGATTGAGGCCTGCCGCCAACGCTCAGTGGCGGACATACAGGAAGAATCCGATAGGTTGGGGACCCCGGCCATCACTTGAGAGAAATAATCCTTTACCTGGGCCCAGTCCTGATCCCAGAAACTGGCACCGGCGATATACATGCGCGCCCAGGTGCGCAAAGCATCTGCATTTGAGTCCAGGGGCCCGAAGCGTTCGGCCATGGTTAGATCGTAGATCCCACCTTCCAGGTTTATATTCAGATCCGCGCAGTAGGTATTGGGTTCATAGGTCTGCGGATAGATCTTGCAAATTCCGCGGTTGTGCAGGGTAATATAGTACATCCCATCCACTTCAGCCGTGCGATAGGTGGCATCCTTTTTTCGTACGGAATCGAGCAGGGTGATCACCCCATTCCAGTCACGCGCACAAAGGTCTTTGTCGGTGGCATTGAGCAGGCTGACGGCATCATTATAGATTGCATCAACGGGTCGCGTGTCAGGGGTAGGGGTAACTGTCGGGGTAGGGGTAATCGTTGGAGTGGGAGTGGACTGCATATGCAGGAGCAAGCTCGCGTAGGCTTCGCGAACGCCAGGAAAATCTGGGTTGCGTTGGATGATGAACTCAAAGTGCAGTTTGGCAACATCATATTGGCCGGCGTCCAGGGCCTGGACACCCAGCTTGTACTGCTCATCGAGCTGTCCGGTCACGAGCGTGTTCTGGGCGGAATAGCGCTTGCCCATGCCGGAGCCATACCCGCCCAGAATGCCGACGATAACCAGGACAATCAGAACCAGCACAGCCAGCCAGCCCGGGAATTTCTTCCGGGCAACAGGTGAGGATCCCCCTTTTACAGGGTGTGGTTGTGTTTCAATCAAATCATTATCAGACATGGGTGCGATTATACCTTAACCGGCAAAATAACCTTCCATGACCCTACAGCTTCAAAAGCAGGCGCACTTCAGGCCAGATGAACGGCAGACTGGCGGCAAAGCCCAGGGGAAGCGCAATCAGGCTTGAAACTACGCCCGAGAGCGGCAGCCAGAGCGCCAGAGCATATGCCACCGCTCCGCCCACGGCTGCGCCAACCAAAGCGCGCACGAGCGAAGATCCAAGGGTTACTTTGACGGGGAGCAGGCGGTTAAGCCAGATGAGCAGGAAAGTAGCCTCGATCGTAAAGGCCATTTCGATCAAGGCGATCCCGGGCGCCCCCCATTGCGGCCAGCGCAGCAGGATGAGCACGCCGCCACCAATAAAGATGGCTGTGTTCACCAGGGAGGTTACCAGCGGGCGCAGGGCATCCTTGCGGGCATAAAAGGCACGCGCCGCCACTTCGAGCACGGATTCACCCGCCAGGGCCAATAAATAAACGCGCACCGTCCAGGTTACCAGCGAGGTCCCAGCTTCATCCAGACCAAAGACGGCCCGCACCAAAGGATGCAAAACCGCAGCCAGGATGGCCGCCACCGGCAGGCACAGGGCCACCAACACGCGCACAGCCCTTTGCACTGTGCTCCGGAAAGATTCCCAATCGAGCCGGGCGGCCTGTTCGGAGAGCGTGGGCAGGAGCGCTGTACCGATGGCTGTGCCGATGAGCGTTTCGGGCACCTGCATAATCATCCAGCCAATGGTCAGGGCCGAAATGGCCCCCGCGCCCGGCAAGCGCGAGGCCAGATTATCACGGGCAATAAAAGTGGCCTGGATAAAGAACATTGTGATCAAGCGCGGCCCAACCAGCCTGAGTACCTGGCGGACACGTTCGTCTTTCAGGCTGACGGAAGGCGACCAGTGGAATTGATATTTGATCAACCCCGGAATTTGAATGGCCAAATGCAAGGCGGCGCCCAGGATGACTCCGTACACCAACCCGTAGACGCCCAACCCAAAAGCCGGCAGAGTCACAGGGCCAAAAGAATAGGGTTTGGTGGGTGCCAGCACCAGCGCCCCAAAGATCTGCCCGACATTGTAAAGAATTGGTGAAAGTGCCGGGAACAGGAAGTGCTGGTTGGCCTGCAAGCCGGACATCACCAACCCGCTCATGGAGAAGATGAGCGTGGCAATCAGGTTCAGACGCATCAGGTTGGCCACCAGGAGGTGTTGGGCTGGCGTAAAACCTGGCACGATGCCAATCTGGCTCTCCACAATGGGACGGGCAAAGATGGCGATGCCGGCTGCCAGCACAGCCGCGGCCAGGAAAAAGATATTGGCAACGCGCGAGAAAACATTCCACAGGTCACGCCGGCCGCTGGTGGAGAGGGTGGAACTCAAGACCGGGATAAGCGCCATGGCAAGCGTCCCACCGGAGATTAGAGCGTAGAGCAAGTCCGGCAGGTTATTGGCCGAATTGAAAGCGTCGAAGGCTGGAGTTAATTGGAACTGGCGCGTGACGATGATCGAACGCAGGAATGCCAGGGCTTTATCGAGGCCGAAGAGAAAGAAGAGCAGGAGGGAAGTACGGGTGAGGAAGGTGAGTTTTTTCATGATCAAGGTTCCAGAGGTACCTGAGGTTCCTGAGGTTCCGATAATCTTTCAAGTCTTAGAAGTCTTAAAGGTCTCTGAAGGTTCTGAGGGTTTCTGAGGTCTATGAGGTTAAGAGGTTTCAGAGGCTTCTTGGGAAGTGGAGATGGAGCGTGGATGGTTAGGGTTGTGGGGTGGGTCGGAGAGGTAACCAGGCGAGGACTTTTTGGATCTGTTGGTCCCAGTAGATCCATTTGTGATCTCCGGGGGTTTCGGCGTAGGTGTAATCGAAGCCAAGCGGGCGGATGGCATCCCTGAAGCGCAGGTTATCGGCGTACAGGAAATCTTCCGTCCCGCAGAATTGGTAAAGGCGTGGTTTGATGGCAGAATTGGAGGCCTTCTTCGCCAAGGCAAACAGGTCGTGGGGGCCACCCGGTACTTTATCCAGGTCACCGAAGTTGTTGCGCATACTCTCAAGCCAGAATTGGTCGTCGCGATCGCCATGGGCATTGACTACTTCGCTGATATCCAGGGCACCGGAGAGGCTGGCTGCGGCAGCATACAGGTCCGGACGAGTGAGTGCTAATTTGAAAGCACCATAACCGCCCATCGAGAGGCCGGCTACGAATGTGTCTGCGCGTTCGGTCGAGAGCAGGAAAATCTCGTGAACCAGAGCGGGTACTTCCTCGGTCACATAGGTGAAGAACTTGCCGCCATGGGCCATGTCCGAGTAAAAGCTGTTCTGGACGGCCGGCATGACCACGGCCAGGTTGAGGCCTTCGGCATAACATTCGACAGAACTCCAGCGCTGCCAGGCAGTCTGGTCGTCCGAGTAGCCATGCAGGAGGTACAACACCCGGAATGGAGGGTGATAATTGTTGCCAGGCTCAACCGGCCGGTTCTGAGGAAGGAGAACGTTGAGGGTGCAGCGGGAAGCGAGCAGGTCGGAGAAGAAGTTGATTTGATTCCAGATCATGATGTTTTTCCTTATCGAAACGTTCAGCCAAGCTGGCCTACTTCGCTTTCGACTGCTGCGAGGATTTCGCCGGATTGTACCAGAGCTTTCATGACGTTGTGGTCAGGATAGAGCGGGCGGTCGACTTCGAGATGAGCAACCTGCCGGCGGATAACTTCACGGGCTTTTTGGGTGCCCTTGCCGGGGGTGAATTTACGGAAATCCAGCGCCTGGGCGGCCGCCATGAATTCGATCCCCAGCACCCCGTAGGCGTTATCCAGGATCTGGCCATTCTTGAGGGCGGTATTCATACCCATTGATACGAAATCCTCCTGGTCGGCGGCGGCCGGGATGGATAATATGCTGGCCGGCGCGCTCAGGATGCGCTGTTCGACGATCAGGTGGTCGGCGGTGTACTGCGAAAGCATCAGGCCGGAATAAAAGCCGGGTTCGTGCGCCAGGAAATCCGGCAAGCCCTGCGAGAGGGCCGGGTTGGTCAGCCGGTTCAGGCGGCGCTCGGAGAGCACGCAGACCATCGTGATGGCAATCCCGGCCATGTCCATCGGCAAGGCTACCGGCGATCCCTGGAAGTTGGCGCCAGTGAGAGTCAGCTTTAGCTCGGGCACAAAGATCGGATTGTCACCCACCCCGTTGAGTTCGATTTCAACCTGCGAGCGGGCAAAGGCAATGGCGTCCCGGGCGGCTCCAATCACCTGCGGGGTGGAACGCATGGAATAGGCATCCTGCACCTTGGTCTTCATTTTGCCGGTGCAAAGGTCCGAACCATCGACCAGCCTACGAATATTGGCGGCGCTGGTGATGGCACCTTTGAAACCGCGCAGTTCATGCAATTTTGTATTGTAGGGCCGGAGATTGCCAAGCAGGGCCTCGATTGACATGGTGGCAGCGATCTCGGCCTGTTTCAGGAAACGCTCCATATCGTAAATGTGCAATGCCGACATGGCCGTCAACAAGTTGGAGCCATTGATGGCTGCCAGCCCATCACGGGCCATCAGGCCAGGAACGGGGATGCCGGCGCGCCGCATAGCTTCGGCCCCAGGGAGGCGTTCACCTTCATAGAAAGCTTCGCCCTCGCCCAAGAGCAGCAAAGCGGCCTGGGCCATGGGCGCCAGGTCACCCGAAGCGCCGACCGAGCCCTTCTTGCAAACGACGGGCGTGACAGCTTTATTCAACATCGCAATGTAAGTCAGAGGAATTTCGGGGCGGCAACCCGAATTGCCATGGGCGTGGACATTGACACGGCCGGCGAGAGCGGCGCGCACGTGTTCGATAGGGGCAGGGTCGCCGATCCCGGCGGCATGGTTATAGATCAGGTACTTCTGGAATTCCAGGACCTGTTCATCGCTTAGGATCTTCTCCGAGAACTCGCCGATGCCGGTATTTGTGCCGTACATGGTCTCGTGGGCAGCCAATTTTTCTTCCAGCATGGTCCGGCAGATTTTGATGCGCTCCAAGGCTGCGGGAGCGAGTTCGACTTTTTCATTGTTGCGGGCAATCGCGACGAGTTTTTCAATGGTGAGGGAAGAGCCGTCGAGAATGATGGTCATGGAGACTCCTTAATTCTTAATATTTCTAAACACAATGGACACGAAGGGACTAAGGAAGAAGAAAAGATTTTAGATTTTAGATATTTTCGCCGCATGAAGTAATTCGAAAGGCAAGCGTAATGAAAAGGCGGCTGTGGAATATAAGGTTTGTAATCCTGGGAATCCTTGCTGCCATTTAGGTAGTGGAAAGTTTTCTTGAAAGCTTTTTAGAGGCGACCTACCTGATTTTACACCCCCTTCTGCCAAAAAAGCTCGGGCAGATGTCATTAGAGGAGAGTGAAATTTGGATTTTAGATTAGTGATTTTTGATTTAGCCAAAGGGAAAAGATTCACCGCCTAGGAACACGAAGTATCACAAAGGAATGCGATTTTTGATTTAGATAAGGAGGGTTGCAGGAATTTAGGTCACTTTTTTTGGAAAATCGCGGAACGAATAGGTCGATCCATATCAGGGTAGATAAGGCACTCGTTTCGCGGAACGAGAGAGGAACGAGTGGTACTTTATGAAAGCACTGCGGTTGGCTTGCGGATAGCTCGATTTTTAAGGTGCGCGGCTCCTCGCAAAGGTTATGAGCATGGCAAATTGGTGGTCGATCGAAGATTTTATTCGTATATATTGCGAGGTAAACCAAACCTTCGTCATGGAGTATAACTACGCGGACAAACATAAAACAAATGTTCTGGAATGTCAATCCCCAGTTGAAAGAAATGGGAGCAGCAAATCTCCAAGGATCTGGGGATATGGCTTTCTCAATGTAAATCGCGGCAATGGATTCATGCACATTATTATCGAAAGACACAACGCGAATGCCGTGAAAATGCTAATAACGCAAATATTTATAAGTATTTATTCGCGTAATTAGCTCACTTCACTTCGTACCTTTGCAGGGCACATGTGGTGCAGGTTGGCGTCATTCGTGTT
>JADGQB010000092.1 GCA_017882145.1 Anaerolineales bacterium | reverse complement strand
TTCTCGCGTTTCCGCTTCCCCGGACGCGATTTCTGGTTCGTCGTGCTGATCTCGACGATCTTCCTGCCCGGTGCAGTCACCATCATCCCAACCTTTACCTTTTTCTATAAAATTGGATGGATCAACACCTGGCTGCCGCTGATCGTGCCGTCCTTCTTTGCCAACGCGTATGATACCTTCCTGCTGCGCCAGTTTTTCATGACGCTGCCACGCGAGCTGGACGAAGCCGCTATGATCGACGGCGCCAGCCCATTCCGCGTGCTGTGGTCGGTTATCATTCCGCAATCCTATGCGGCCATTGTGGCTGTGACGATCTTCCACGTGGTATGGGCCTGGAATGATTACTTCAACCCATTGCTGTATCTTTCCGGTCGACAGGATATGCAGCCGATCTCGGTGGCACTCGCCCGCTTCAATTACATGTATGGAAGCGATCCGCAATACATCCAGGCAGGTGCGCTAATGACTCTGGCCCTGCCGCTGCTCATCTTCGTGGTAGCCCAGCGCTTCTTCGTCCAGGGCATCGTCATCACAGGTGTGGAGAAGTAAATAGTTCATCAACAAGTGCATAACCCGAGTCTGAAAAAGTGTAGTGAAACCCGAAAGGCTTCACTACACTTTTTATTTTTTAGTAAATTTGATGGCGATTGAACCAGGAAGAATCTCTTATAAGCTCTGCAAAGACGGACTCGGCACCCAGATACAAGAGATCAAGGAATAAAGGGGATCATCATCTCAGGAAACGAGAACCGAATGGGGTCGGGGGCTGTCAAGAACTGATAAAATATAATATTGAGGCACGGCATCAATCTTTTTACTTAGTACTGGTATAAAAAATATGTCTCGATCCAACTTCCATAAACTTATCCATATAATTCTTCCGATGTGCCTGTTGTATGGATGCACAATGGCCAAACCGAACAGCCCCAGCCCTAAGAAATCCCCAAAGGCCGAACCAGCCGCGTTCCGCGTAGTTGCATATGTGACGGATGCAGCCGTTCCGGCAGTGATTCCTTATCCCGAATTGACTCACATCAATTATGCTTTTCTTATCCCGAACGCGGATGGCACTTTCGCACAGATGAATTCCTGGATGCCGGGGGAACTGGTCAGGTTGGCGCACCAGCAAAACGTGAAAGTATTGATCTCGGTGGGGGGCTGGGGGTGGGATAAGCAGTTCACGAGCCTGGCTGCCAACCCTGCCACACGCACGGCCTTCGTCCAGAACCTGGTCAAGATCGTCGAGCAGCATTCGTTCGATGGGGCAGATATCGATTGGGAGTTCCCGGATCCCGATCAATCCTCACAGAATTTCCTGGCGCTCATGCAGGAACTCAGGGCAGCCCTGCCAAAGGATAAACTCCTGACGGCGGCGGTGGCCGCCCTGGGACAGAATGCGGCGGTCATCCCGTCCGAAAGTTTCGGTCTGATGGACTTTGTCAATATCATGGTGTACGATAATTCCGGGCCACAACATTCTTCGATGGATTTTGCCCAATCGGCCCTGGACTACTGGCTTGGGCGCGGTCTGCCGCCTTCAAAGACGGTTTTGGGGGTGCCGTTCTATGCCCAGCCGGCGGATATCTCGTATGGGAAGATAATCAAGGCTGACCCGGCAGCTGCCCAGGTTGACGAAATCTCGTATGCCGGGATGTTGATCAACTACAACGGCATCCCCACGATCCAGGCCAAGACCCGCCTGGCGATGCAGCGCGCATCAGGGATCATGTTCTGGACGCTGGAAATGGATGCCAGCGGCGATCTGAGTCTGCTGAAAGCCATCAACCAGGTTGTAAGCGAAGGGGGATTTAAGTAAAACTGGGATCAAAAAAAGTAAATAGTAGTGAGTAAGAAGCAATGCGTAAAACGTAATGCATAAAAAATCATCCCGCAGGTTGGTTCATTGCTACTGGAGCGCAATGAAACCTGCGGGACGGTGGTTTTATATAAAATCGGAATTAATTCGTTTCGGTGATCTTGCCGATGGTGCGGGGTTTTTCGGGATCGAAGCCTTTGGCGCGTGTCAGATGACCGGCGAATAATTGGGCCGGGACAATGCTGACAATGGGGGTGAGCCATTCGGGGATGTCGACAGGCAACGGGATGGGGGATTGAGCCAGGGACAGGGCGCGCTTCTCATCCGAAATGATAACCAGTTCGGCAGCCTGCTCATGGCGGAGTTTCCCGATCATTTCCAGCAGCGTGTCGAAAACCATACCATTCGGAAGCACGGCCATCACCGGAAAACCGCCTTCGATCATGGCAATCGGTCCGTGGCGGAAATCGGCCGAGGAATAAGGCTCGGCGACCACGTAGGTCAATTCTTTAAGTTTCAAAGCCCATTCGAAGGCGGTGCAATAATTGTAACCCCGGCCAAGGACAACGCACTGGCGCATGTAGCGATAGCGTTCTGCCATGCGGGCGATCGGGACATCCTGTTTGAGGACCGTTTCGATCCAGCCGGGGATTTTTCCGAGCTGCTGCCAGAATAGCTTGTTCTCGGATAAAGCAGCCGAGAGCATGGCGATCGCCATCAATTCGGTGGTGTAGGTCTTGGTGGCGGCAACGGCTTTTTCAACGCCCGCCTGGATATCCAGCACAAGATCAGCGCTGCCGGCCAGGGGCGACCCGGTTTCGTTGGTGATGGCCAGGGTCAGGCAGCCCTGCCGGCGACCCTCCGCCAGCACACTGACGATATCGGGGGATTGGCCGGATTGCGAGATGCCTACCACCAGGGCATCCTTCAATTGAGGCGGCTGATTGTAATAGGTGAACAAAGACGGAGTAGCCAACGCCAGCGGCAGGCGGTTTTGCGCACCCCAAAGGTAGTTGGCATACCGTCCGGCATTATCCGATGTGCCGCGGGCGGCCAGAAAAACCCAGCGAATATCGTGCTGGCGGATAGTTTGGGCGATTTTTTCGGCTGTAAGGCGCTGGTTGCCAAGCAGGTCGGACAGGCGCGCGGGTTGTTCGAATATCTCGGATTGCAGGGTCATCTGGCTATTCTCCGGGTTCGGATTATACCAGAAGCCCGGGAGAGGGTATAAACCTGATAACACCTGGATATTACGAGTAAGACCCGAACATTGGAAGTTTGGCCCCATTGATCGCAGCAGCTTCGTCAGACAGCAGGAACAGAATGGCGGCGCTCATTTCTTCCGGTGTAGTCCAGGCAGAATTATCCGGGGAAGGAGCTGAGACCTTTTCGCGCTTCACGTCGATTGTCCGGGCTTGCAGCAGATTGGCGGTGACGCCGGTATTTTTCAACTCCTGCGAAAGGGTCAGCATCAAGGCTTCCTGCCCGGCCTTGCCGGCTGCGTAAAGTCCGCTTTTGGCACTCGGACGAACTCCAGATGGAGAAGTGATCATGATGACGCGACCCCAATGGTTCTTAACCATATGGGGAACGAAAGCCTGGATCACATGAAAACTGGTCCAGACGTGCTGGTTGAGCATGAAGGCCAGATCCTCGGCGGGGGCATCGAACAGAGTCTTGCCGCCCGTCCAGCCTCCGACAACGTGCAATAAGATGTCGATCTGGCCGAATTTGGCGAGGATGGCCTCAGCGGTGGATTTTGTCTCAGGCAGGTCGAGCAGGTTAACGTTGTGCGTGAAGAGTCGGGACTCGGGCAGGGAAAGGGATTTGGCCAACATTTCCAGCTTGGCAGCATTATTACCCAGTAGGGCCAGATGCAGGCCGTGGGCGGCCAATTCACGCGTTAATGTGGAACCCAGCCCACCCGTGGCGCCGGTAATGACGGCAATGCGATCCTTTAAGTCCATATTCAACTCCATTTTGTAAAAATGGCAGTCACTTTTGAAGTGACTGCCAAAATTTGCGGGTTCCTAATCCTGATAATGTTCTTGAACCCATTCAACCTGTTCGTCATCCATCCCTTTGACCACAGGATGATCGGCCTGTTCGGGGAGGCGGAATTTGCCGGAGAAATCCATCAAATGGCCGGATTTATTGGCCTTCGTTTCGAGATAAAAACGGTTGTACTGGTTGGGCTGCATGATATGCGGGATGCGACCTGTAACGAAGACACCATTCTTTTTCAATTCTTCGATCTTCTTGGGATTATTGGTGATCAGCCGGATGGACTTGATCTTGAGGCTTTCGAGCATATGGGCTGCCACGCTGTAATCGCGTTCGTCGTCCCGGAAGCCAAGAGCCAGGTTGGCTTCAACGGTATCGTAGCCATGCTCCTGCAGGCCATACGCGCGGATCTTGTTGATCAAGCCGATGCCACGGCCTTCCTGGCGCATATACAGCAGGATACCTTGATCCATTTTTCCGATCATTCGCAGAGCCGACTCGAGCTGATCCCGGCAATCGCAGCGCAATGAGCCAATCACATCGCCGGTGAGACATTCCGAATGGACACGCACCGGCACGTTTTCGGCGTTGGTCACGTCGCCGCGCACGATGGCAACGTGTTCTTTATCGTCATGGTTGTTATAAAAAGCGACAATGTGGAATTGCCCGAAGCGGCTGGGCAGCTCAGCGATCGCGGCAATCTTTACGCAGACGTGGTCTGGGCCTACACCGTCGCATGCGTGGGCGCGGCTTTCGTCGAGAAGTTCTTTAATGTGCATTTGCGTTAAGCCCATTAATTCCTCCTAAAAATTTCTGCTACCTGACAGTTTCGTAAATTGGAAAGATTGATTTCCCAAACCAACGCATAATTTAACGATTATCATTTATTCCAACTATGAAAAGAAATTGATTTATATTTATCTCTGTAAAGATGTTCTAATTGATCCAAATTTTGCAAGTATTTTCTTTTCAAAGATTTATTAAACCAATACTCTAACATGATGCTTGATCGATAGTGTGAGAAGACATATTGGCCATAGGTATCATAATCAGAGGAACCAGACACCACATTTATATCAAGGTTTTTCAGAATAGCCTCATACCAAATACAACAATTAATATCCTCAATTTTTTTCTTCAGCTCCTTAAGTTTGGCATTTTCAAATAACATTTGATGACTCGTGAACGAAACCGGGCACTTAACAGTTTCACCTAAAATTCGTTTATAGTGATCAAAATAAGGTTGATGATACTCATCGCTAAAATTAAAAATGACTTTTCCATTTTTTTCAAATGATTGGGGCCGGATAAAAACTGTATCCGCGTCCACAACCAGATAATGTGTCTCGCTTGAAAATTTGTCGCCGCTCCACTTCAGGAATTGTTGGTAATACCACTTCGAACGATCTTCAAGTTGGATAATTTTGTTTAAACTATCTGGATCAAGATCTAATACTAATTTTTCATCGACGAATACGCATCCACTTGCTGAACATAACTTTTGAATTTTATTTAATAATGGAGAGACGATATAAATATTTGAAACAGGGTGATTGATATTTCTACGAACTCCTTCAATTACATAAGGCAATGTCTCCAAATCTTTCTCGATCGCCAAAATTACAATATCTATTGGCATTTTGCTAATAAAACTTCTCCTTGCCAAACGCGGCTTGACTTGTGAAAACCAAAACTTCCATCGGTAATTTCTAGATGTAAATAGTCTGTAAAATATGTATTTAACAGTTGAAAATCTTCGATTAATCTTTTGGAAAATCACCGAATCGCTAAACAAAGTGATACCTCTTATATAAAAGAGCCTTTAAGATGTTTTTTGTAATACTTTTTGGAAAGTCCGAAGTTGCATGGTTTCTTGCGATTGTCTCGATTTAATCTAGCAGTGGCTTATCTGTATGTCTGACTGATCCCTGTTGGCTGCCGTACCATCCATTCAAGATTACGCCATCTCGTGGATCGCCTTGACCACCGTGACTTGAGCACTTTCCAAATCGGCCTGCGTTTTATCCTAAGGAGGTTAAGCAAAGCCTTTTCTGTCTCAGTTTCACTTTGTGCTTACTTATGACACCAAACTGGCAGGTGGCCTGATTTTCTGTTCTTGAAGATAATTGCCTGTCGCCGAAAAATCACCGTAGTGGTGACGTACGACCCCAAGCAAGTAGGCATGCCTCAAAACCCCAGACCATAAGTGGCAGGGATTATAACCATTTTGAAGAGAATCGGTTTTAGCGGGAGGCCCAACCAAGTGCTATTGACCGCGGATATGTTGAAGTAATCCGGTATTCGATTTATAAACGCTGAAATTACCTGAATGTACCAGGGACGGATTACGATTCCGTTCCGGGCGGGAGGATCATAGCGTGGATAAATCAAAACCGTCCTGGGCCGCATATTTTTCGGATATGCGTTTCAAGATGGCTGCATCCGATTCAGCAATGTCAACAATACTAAACCCTACGTCAAATAGGTATATATCAACCGGGTCGGGCAGGCACCATATTGTACGGGCGATAAAGGTAATAAATATTTTATCAGCCACATCCTCGCTTGTATCCAGGCTTAGTGTGTATTCCTTTTCCAAGGGGAGTGGATCCCGACTGTCTATCATTATCCCGCTGGGAGTTACATCAACCAGGTGCCCGATAGTCTTTTCGGCAAGAGCATCCAGGACTACGATATAGTAAGCCAGTTTACGGCGTTTTAGCCGCCGTCTTTCCTGTTTACTGGGTGGAGGACTCGCGACCGCAGGTTTCTTTAATCGAAAAATATTTCTACTCATGGACCTAGTATAGAACAGAACCCGAACCTAAGCAACTCCCAATTCGCAGGTTTGATGAATTTGTTTTCCCTGCATGTGGATACCCTGACGAAATTACCTCTTGCGTATAACCATGAATTGGATAAGAACTCCGAACACGTTTTGGTTACGGTCCAGGTGAACAAACCATTATGTGGACACGTCAAATCCGTCCTGGACCGCATATTTTTCCGAAATGCGTTTCAGGATGGCGGCATCTTGAGCCGCGATAGTGACGATACTAAACCCGATATCGTATAATAATATGTCAGTTGGGTCGCGGTGGCACCATTTGGTGCGGGCGATAAAAGAGATATAACTCTTATCACCCACCTCCGGAGTGGTATCCAGGCGTAGACGGTAATCCTTCTCCAATGGTAATGGATCCCGGCTGTCCATCAATAACCCGGCAGGAGTGACATCAAGTAAATTTCCGATGGCCTTTTGGGTGTTGGCATCCCGGACCAACATATAATAAGACAGTTTGCGCCGCTGTAATTGCCGTCTTTCCTGCTTCCTTGAAGGGCTCATACCCGCTTCCCTATTAATCGAATAATATTTCTGCTCATTAGCCAAGTATAGAACAAAATCAGGACCTGAGCAACTGCCAATTTTCAAGTTTGTTTAAAGCATTTCCTCTTCTGTACAATTTCATGAGAGTCTTACTCCTTGCGTATAACCATGTAATGGATAAATACACCGCCATCGTCATCAAATTCATCGGCTGCTCCCAGGCGTAAACGAGGAGCCTGTTCTCTCAAAAAACCCGGGCCATCTGCCAGCGTGGGCGCGGAACCACCGCCAAAAATAAATGGCGCAATATATATGGTTAGTTCATCCACCAGGTTAAGGCGAAAGAATTCGGCAATGAGACTACCGCCGCCTTCCACCATCAATTTGCGTATGCCCAGATCGTAGAGAGATTCCAGCACAGCGGATATATCCACCTGCTCTTCGCCCAGTACAAATACCTGTGCTCCGGCATTTTCCAGGCGGGCAATTTGATCAGGCGTGGTGCGTTGGGTGGTATAGACCAGCCGCCGGGCCGGCCCTACCGTCAGGAAATTGCCAGCCAATTTCAAATCTGCCTGGCTGACAATGCCCACTTTGACCGGGTTCTCTTCCAAGCCATTCGCCAGGCGTTCCTCCCTGAGCGCCTTGGATTTGACCGTCAGTTTCGGATCCTCATCCAAAAGCGTCCGCCCGCCAACAAGCACGGCATCCATGCTGGCACGCAGACGGTCCACGCGGGCTTTGTCGAGGGTGGATGAAATGGTTGTGCCTTTACGGGCCACGCTATCCAGTTTTCCATCGGCGCTCATGGCCACATTGACGAGGGTATATGGCCGGTTCATGGGCTATATTCTAGCTAATTTTCCCCTTTTGAATATATGAGGTTCATCAGAAATTCCGGTTATATAATTCTAAGATCGAATATCCCCAGCGTTCACGGTCGGAGAGGCGGGATATGGTAACTGGTATAATTTTGGCATTCATTTCCTAGGAGGAAGTATCAGTGAAACCATCCAGCCTGCAAAGTACTTTGCCCAATATTCCCTGGGAAGACCGTTCAGCCGGAAATGCCAACGTTGTCTGGCGCTACAGCCATAACCCAATCATTCCACGCGATCTCATCCCGTCCTCCAACAGCATTTTTAACAGCGCAGTTGTGCCTTTTAATGGCACGTTTGCAGGCGTATTCCGTTGTGACGACAAGCAGCGCAACATGAATGTACACCGTGGATTCAGCCAGGATGGGATCAATTGGAAATTGGACGACAATCCAATCGAGTGGATCTACGATAATTCCGATTGCGCTTATTCGCAGTACAAGTATGATCCGCGCGTATGCTGGATCGAAGACCGCTATTACATCATGTGGTGCAATGGTTTCCATGGTCCGACCATCGGGATCGGTTACACTTTTGATTTCGAACAATTCCACTTCCTGGAGAATGCACTACTGCCGTTCAACCGCAACGGTGTACCCTTCCCGCGTAAAATCAACGACAAATACGTGATGTTCAGCCGTCCAAGTGATAACGGGCATACCCCTTTTGGGGATATTTACCTGAGTATGAGCCCGGATATGGTGCATTGGGGAGAACACAGATACGTGATGGGCACCAAGGGCGGCTGGCAAAGCACCAAGGTGGGGGCCGGGCCGGTGCCAATCGAAACCCCTGAAGGCTGGCTGCTGTTCTATCACGGTGTATTGACCTCCTGCAATGGTTTCGTTTATTCGTTCGGCGCGGCCTTGCTGGACCTCGACAAGCCCTGGAAGGTTATTTATCGGGGTGCTTCATACCTGCTATCGCCACAAACGTATTATGAATGTGTCGGGGATGTACCGAATGTGGCCTTCCCATGTGCAACGCTGTACGACCAGCCGACCGGACGCATCGCCATCTATTATGGCGGCGCGGATACCGTCACAGGGTTGGCGTTTTGCAAGGTCGATGAAGTAATGGAATTTCTAAAGCACAATTCGGAAGTTTAGATAGGCTGGGAGGTTGTACAGATCTTCCAAGACTTGCAAGTCTTATAAGTCAAAGGTCAAAGGGATGGGATTCGGCGGGTGACAGCGAGGAAAATGGATTTAGGATTTAATAGGTCTCCGAGTTCTTTGAAAACTCGGAGACCTGCTGGTTACAGATGTGAAGGCCATTTTGTGGAAATAACGAGATACCTGAAAGTACCAGGTACATGTAAATGTTGGCTTAAAGATTCAAGGTAGATGCAGTGCGGTTCTTCAGCAAGGCCTGTTTTTCTTCACCGGTCAGGAAGGCCACTTCCATTGCATTGAACTGGGCCTGGCGGATCTGAGTATCGGTCAGACCTGCTTTTGGGGCGGCGACATTGTATTCGAAGGGCAGGTCGATGGCGCTGATACCGGGATCGTCGGTGTTGAGAGTGGCGGGGATGCCAGCTTTTAGAAATTTGCGCAGGGGATGGGCGGGATAATCGGACACACAACTGGTCTGCACATTGCTGGTGAGACAGGATTCCACCCCAATTCTGTGTTCAGCCAGGTATTCCATCAGGATTGGATCCTCGACTGCCGACAGGGCATGACCGATACGCTCGGCACCCAGTCCACGCACGGCCTCCCAGATGGAGCCAGGCCCGGCGATTTCCCCGGCATGGACGGTTATGTGCCAGCCGGCTGCACGGGCACGCCGGAAGTGTTCACGGAACAAATGGGCCGGGAAATTGGCTTCATCCCCGGCCAGATCCAAGGCGGTGATACGTGCGCGCTGGCTAAGCAGGGCTTCCAGTTCCTTAGTGGCGGTCTCCGGACCGTAGGTCCGGCTGAGAATGCCGATCAAATTGACTTTAACCCCAAAATTCAATTGACCAGCGGCAATCCCCGCCAGCACGGCTTCGACCACCCCAACAGGATCGAGTTTGTGCGGCTGAGCCATGAACCAGGGGCTGAAGCGCAGTTCGATATAATCGATGCCATCCCGGCGAGCATCCTCGACGTTTTCGTACGCGATGCGCCGGACCGCCTCGAAGTCCACCATAACCCCAACCTGCCATTGGAATTTGGCGATGAATGCCATTACTCCAGGCTGCGGCCCGGTAACCTGGACGTACGGCCGCAATCCTTCGATATCCCAGGCGGGCAGCGGCAGGTTGTGCTGACGGCCCAGGTCAAGGATAGTTTCCAGCCGGACATTCCCATCCAGGTGGCGGTGGAGTTCGATCAGGGGAATCGCAGGATCGATCAATGGTTCTTCTGCTTAGGATAGTAAAATAAGAACTAAAAAAATAAACGCAGATACGCAGAAACAAGCGATTCCGAGGGGAAGTTTTATGCGCTTGCGTATTTTTCCCCAATCCTCTTGACGACCTCAATGTTATCCCGGGCGATGTCGGTAATCTCAAAACCGGCGTTGTACACGAAGGGCGTAATTGAATTCTGGCTGCACCACTTATTGCGGGCTTTGAATTCAAGCGAGGCTCGCCCGGCAATTTCCTCCATGAAATCCAACCGAAGATCGTATTCCTTTCGGTTCTGAACGGGCAGCTTGGCATCAATCATGAAACCGGCCGGGCTGATATCCACAAGATGCCCAATGATCTGCTGAGTCTTGTTGTCCAGAACCGGCAAATAATATGCCAGCATCCGACGCTTAAACCTTCTTCGTTCGTGTGCGTTTGGATTTTTCATTGAAACTCCTTTCTTTCAGATGGATGAACAGGGCGTTTTTCTAGAATGTTATCGCGGAATCCAAATCCTTCGTTGATACGCTGGATGATTTCTACATCCTCGGGCGCCAGGTTTTGGATCTCGAATCCGGTATTATAGCGATCCGGGGTGACATCCGGTTCGCACCATTTGCTGATGGCAGAGATCTCCATAAAAGGTTTATCAGCTACTTCATTGGTCAGCTCCATGCGCAGGTGGGCGATTTGGCCTTCAGGGATCGGGTGGTCGCCGACGATCATTATCCCCTTTGGGGTAATGTCCACCAGGTTGCCGATTTGCTGGCGCGAAACACCCTCATAGATGCGCATGTAGTATAGTAAATAGCGTCTTTTGAGCTTGCGCTTGTCCTGCATTCTACTGCTCCTGCAATCAATTAATGCCACACCTACCAATATAGTATACAACTTTTCAGACGATTTGGAACAAGTTTTGTTCCAGGAAGATTCTGAATCCACCTTCCAGCCCGATTTTGAGAAAACGCCTTCACCAGTCACCTTCTCCGGAACGGTGTGTTGTATACTACAACCAATGCCGGTTTATCAAAGGAGAAACGATGTGTGAATTTTGCACCCAGCATGGGGAAGGCAAGAAATGGTACCTGAACATGGGAAATTATTCCAAGGAATTGATCGAACAGGATGGGCGGCGGGCGTATATGACGGAATTCCTGAATACGTTCGAGCAGCGCACGCCGGGAGAGATGGCGCAGGTGGAGGCGCTTTCGCACACGCCGATTGCCCGACCGATGGACTGGTACCTGACCCGGACGCAGAAGAAAAACCATTTCGGGCAGGTGGTACCGATCGAAGATGTGGAGCAGATCTTCCAGTTGGCCGAAGGGGTCATCCGCCTGCCGTGCGTCTGTCGTAAAGTGACTACGGGGCAGAAGAATGCGCGCTACTGCTACGGCCTGACACTTGACCAGCGCCTGCACGATAGCCTGGATGATTCCTTTAGCCTGGAAATCCTTGCACCGCAACAGGCACTGGATGCGGTGCGAAAGCTGGACAAGGAAGGCCTGGTGCATTCCGTGTGGACGTTCAAGACCCCTTATATCGGCGGATTGTGCAACTGCGACCAGGACTGCATGGCTTACCGGGTTACATACGAGCGGCGTTATTTCCAGAACATGTTCCGCGGCGAACAGGTGGCCAGGGTAAACCTGGAGGCCTGCAACGGCTGCAAGGTTTGCATCCGCCAGTGCCAGTTTGGGGCAATGCGCTTTTCGGCGGCGAACAAGAAAGTTGTGATCGACGCGCGCGCCTGCTATGGCTGCGGTGTCTGCCGGGCCGCCTGTCACCGGGATGCGATCGGCTTGTTCGCGCGGGCGGAAGACCCGGTCGCTGCCAGGATCTGGTAAAAGTCCATTAATTCCTCTTGACTCTCCTCCTGCTGGAGGTTGTATAACAGTGCGTGGAGGCTTCCAGATGATCCGGATCGGAGACTTTTCCAAACTCAGCCGTGTGTCCGTCAAAACCCTGCGTTTCTACGACGAGATGGGGCTGTTCAAACCCGTCTGTGTGGACCGC
>JADGQB010000349.1 GCA_017882145.1 Anaerolineales bacterium | reverse complement strand
CTTTATCAGCTTGCGCCGGGGTATCAACTTGATCATGCATTTTGCGAAAACCTACCGGCAACGCGATTCGATCATGGCCTATTACGCCCCCATCGGCCTCCTGCTGCTTGTCCCGACCTGGTATGCCCTGATCCTGCTCGGATATGCCGGGATGTATTGGGCGTTAGGCGTGGGCAGCCCGTTCGCAGTTTTTCATTTGAGCGGGTCCTCCCTGTTCACCCTTGGGCTGGATAGCTCCCCCGCTTTTTGGGTTTCTCTCCTGGTTTTTTCCGAAGCCATGCTCGGCCTGCTCCTGGTGGCATTGTTGATAGCCTATCTGCCAACCATGTATTCCGCATTTTCACGCCGCGAGCAGGCCGTCAACATGCTCGGGGTGCGGGCCGGTTCCCCGCCTTCCGCCCTCGAGATGCTCAAGCGTTTCTACCGTATCCATGGATTGGAAAAATTGGCCGATTATTGGCGGAACTGGGAAGCCTGGTTTGCGGATATTGAGGAGAGCCATACCACCCTGCCCGCCCTGACCTTTTTCCGCTCACCCCGTCCGGAAGATTCCTGGATCACCGCCGCCGGAACCGTGCTGGATGCAGCCGCCCTGACCCGTTCTTCGCTCGAGATACCCCCCGAAGCCAGTGCCGACTTGTGCATCCGGGCCGGTTTCCTGGCCTTGCGCCGGATTGCAAATTATTATTCCCTTCCTAATCCCCAGGATCCCCATTTTCCAGAAAACTCAATCAGCATCACCCGCCAGGAGTTCGAGACTGTCCTCGAACAATTATCCGAGGCGGGCTTGCCGGTCAAATCCGACCATAACCAGGCCTGGCAGGATTTTGCGGGTTGGCGGGTCAACTATGATTCCGTTCTCGTCAGCCTGTGCGGCTTTATCATGGCACCCTATGCCTCCTGGTCCAGTGATCGCCTTCAAAACTCGTCAACCCCATCCCGGTCAACAAAATAATGGACTGGCAGGTCATTCAATCGGTTATTTTTTTCTGAGAGTGATCGGTTGCTACAAAACGCCTATCATCAGCACAGATAAACAGATGGTCTGGTGCCCATTCATCAAAAAATCTCAGGTTATCTCCGTTCACTTGTGCCTGTAAGGTACGTGTGCCAGTAAGGTATCCCCGGTTAAATTTCAGTTACCGATTGTTCTGCCTCTATTTTTTCGTTGATAGTCTTAACCGTGCAGTCTGGCATAAAGAAGGACCAACCCGAAAACTATCCCACTCCCGCCCAATCCGATCAAAGCATTCATATACCATTTATCGTGCCACGCAAATTTCCGGGTGAGCAGGAAGAAGAGTATCGCCAGCCCGAGCCCCACGGCTCCCGTAAAGAACAACAGGATTCCGGCGATATCCGGGCCGGATTGGTGCAGTTGCCCGAGATACCAGCCGTAACTCATCAGTATGACTGGTGCAATTCCAAGCGGCAGTGCTCTAAGGATTTTCATTTTGCCTTGAGACCTCGTCCGGAAAGTATACACCTACCCAATACCAAAAAAAGCCTCAACTCCACATCCTCACTCCGAACTCTTCTTCCTTCTTCCTTCTTCTTTTTTCCTCTTCCTTTTTCCTTCTCCCTTCTTTCCTCATACATCCTCCTCATTCCTCATTTCTTTTTACGCATTACGTTTTACGTTTTTGTTTTTAGTTTTTTGTTTTCCTTCCTCTCTCCTCCCCATCTGTGGTTTAATATCCCCATGGGCACTCTCTATCTCGTCGCCACCCCGATCGGCAACCTGGAAGACCTGAGTCCGCGCGCCGTGCGGACCCTGCGCGAAGCGCGTCTCATCGCCGCCGAAGATACGCGTGTCACCCGCAAACTGCTGACCCATTTCGACCTGCACACCTCGCTGACCAGTTATTTCGAGCACAACAAATTATCCAAGCTCGATTCGATCCTGGCCGCGTTGGCGCAGGGTGACGTGGCGCTCGTCTCGGATGCCGGCACGCCCGCCATCAACGATCCGGGCTACGAGTTGGTGCGCGCCGCCCTCGCCGCCGGGCATTCCATTTGCCCCATCCCGGGCCCTTCTGCACCCCTGGCAGCCCTGGCTGCCTCCGGCCTGCCCACGGATGCCTTCCTCTACCTCGGTTACCTGCCGCGCAAATCCTCCGACCGCCAAACACTCGTCGGGCAAATTGCCAGTTTGCCCTATACCCTGATCTTCCTCGAATCGCCGCACCGCCTGCTGGCTGGTTTGGCCGTCCTGGAGTCCGGCCTGGGCGACCGGCAGATCGCGGTCGCGCGTGAATTGACCAAGGTTCACGAAGAGATCTGGCGCGGATCGCTCAGCGCCGCCCGTGCCTATTTCACCGCCAACGAGCCGCGCGGCGAGTTTACCCTGGTGGTGACCGGCAAGACCCGGGAAGAAAAGGGACGCTGGACGGAAGACAAAGTCATGCTTGCCATTAAATTCGGCCTGAAGTCAGGCGAATCCCCCTCCGCCCTGGCCAAGCGTCTGGCCGAGGAATCCGGTTGGGAGCGCCGCGCAGTCTACCAGTTGATCAGCCAAACCGGCAAACAATGACCCCCAATAACTATTGTGTCTTCATGACTTTGTGGTTAAATTCTCCCTATAAATAAGATACCCCTAAATTCTCAAATACGGAACAAAAAAATGGATCTCAACGACTTCGCATCCTTCAAAAAACTCGACCCTCAGAACATGCTGGGGGAAATAGACAACCTGCCCAGGCAGCTGCAATCCGCCTGGGAACTTGGCCAGCAGCCGCCCTTACCGGATGTGCGCGGCCTCAGCCGGATCCTGATCAGCGGCATGGGCGGTTCCGCCATCGGCGCGGATTTGCTGTCGGCTTATATCGCCCCGACCTGCAAGCTGCCGGTCATCGTTCAGCGCGATTACACCCTGCCCGCCTGGGCGGACGGGCCGGAAACCCTGGTGATTGCTTCATCGCATTCCGGCAATACCGAGGAGACCCTGGCGGCCTTCGAGGCTGCCGTCCAGGCCGGGTGCCGCCTGATGGCTGTCTGCACCGGCGGCGAGCTCGAACAGCGCGCCAAAGCGCACAAAGTACCGGTTTGGAAGTTTACCCACGCCGGTCAGCCGCGCGCCGCGGTCGGGTTTTCGTTTGGGCTCTTGCTGGCGGCTTTTGCCCGTCTCGGGCTGGTGCCTGACTCGGAGAAAGATATCCTCGAAGCCGTTGCTGACATGCGCTCGCAGCAGGAGACCTTGCGCGCCGATATCCCGGTGGCCGAGAATCCGGCCAAGCGCATGGCCGGTCAACTGGTCGGGCGCTGGGTCAACGTCTATGCCTCCGGCCAGCTCTCCCCGGTGGCGCGCCGCTGGAAAGGCCAGTTGAACGAGATCGCCAAGTCCGGCGCCGGTTTCGAGCTGCTGCCCGAAGCCGATCACAACGCGCTGGCCGGGTTGGAGAATCCGGCCGTCCTGATGCAGACCATGACTCTGTTCCTGCACGCTCCCTCGGACCATCCTCGCAACCTTATGCGGACAGAATTGACCCGCCAGGGGTTTATGGTCCAGGGCCTGAACACGGATGTCTTTGCTGCCAATGGCGAATCTCCGCTGGCCCACATCTGGACGGCCTTGCACTTTGGCGATTACATGGCTTACTACCTGGCGATGGAGTACGGCATGGATCCGACCCCCGTGGATGCCCTGCAGAACCTAAAGGCTGCCCTGAAGGCAGCTAAAATGTAGGGCGGGATGGCATCCCGCCGCCACTTATGAAGTCACAAAAGCTGCAGGTCACGCTTGAAGCGTGATCTGCAGCTTTGATACCTGACAAGGGTCACTTCTTCCTTCTCTCTTCTTCCTTCTTCCCATCACCTGATCAACAGCACAACCCCTCCTGCAGTTGCCCCCAGCACCAGCCCCGCGGCGATATCCGACAAATAATGCAGGCCCATTGCCACGCGTGCCAGGGCCACCAGCGGCGCCCAAACGCATAATAATATCGCCAGCCACCAAGGTCCCAGTCCAATCGCCAGGATGGCGATCAGGATCGCCCGCGCCGCATGCCCGGATGGGAAGGAATGCGGGTCCGTACTGCGGTACATTGCCCCCCAGGTTCCCTCCGGCCGGCGCCTGCGGATGCTGAATTTGATCGCCAGCACGATCACCGCCAGGGCGATGATCGACAGCAGC
>JADGQB010000348.1 GCA_017882145.1 Anaerolineales bacterium | reverse complement strand
AATTCTGCAACAACCGGCATCCCGACCGGCAAACCCATGCTGCGCGGCACCAGGACAACGCTGGCCGGGACGGTTTCATCCAACAAAACCCTGGCTTCTACACCATTGACCTGCAGCAGATCGCCGGGCTGAACGCCAAGGGATTTGGCCGACTCGGGGTTCAGGAGGACGGAAATCTCGCCAATATGCTGCCGGAGCAGTTCAGATGTGACCACGGTAATGCCGCGGTCGTAGAGACGTGTTACCGGGACAGCCAGCCACTGGTCTTCATCCGGGCGGAGTCCCTCACTCTTTACTTCGCTAGCATCGGAAGAAGAGCCTGGATTAAGGGCCAGTTGCACTCCCAATCCCTGTTTGTTCTCGTAGGTGGTGCCGCCATAATACAAGTCGGCGCGACCGACGATGGGATATTGCTCGGTTACTTCTGCCAATTTCAAATAGGAGACACCTGAGAAAGCCTTGACCGAAGCGGCCAATTTGTTCATGACGTGCGATGCGGAGCGGCCTTCAATATCAAGACCGAGTCCGTCGGCAATCTGGGCCGTAATCGCAAAATCCGGACGCGTCTGTGCGCGCGGCGGGACGGCCGGATAGAAGCGTTGAGCGCGGCGTTCGCCGGAGGTGAACGAGCCATCCCGTTCGGTGTAAGCTTGAGCGGGCAGGACAATATCCGCCAGTTTGGCGGTTTCCGTCAGGAAGAGTTCCTGGACGATCACGGTCGCGGCGCCCTTAAGCGCTTCGGCCAGTTTGGGATCGTCGCCGGCCGGGTCGGCTGCTATAACGTAGACAATCTTGCCTGCCAGGCGATTAGCCAGATCGGAGGCGGGCCGGAAACCAAGTTCCCAGGCGCCCTGGTCGTTGGCATGCGGCCAGACACCGATCAGACCATTGTTCGGCTTGCCGGCACGACCTTTGACCAAACCGGCACAGGCATTTGCCAGGGCCGAAGAACCTTCAAGGCCCAGTCCATCCGAGCCGTACAACACAACCAGGTTCTCAGCACTGCTGATGGCCTCACCAATCTTGGGCTTGCCAGCCAGGCCTTTGACGGTTTCGACTTCGTCGCCATATGAATAACGGACGACAAATTTCGAATAGCGTTCCAGCTTGGTTTCGCGCGCATTGACTACGATCAGCGTCGCCCCGCGTTTGGCAGCCTGCTTGATTCGCAGATGCCAGACCGGCGCTTCATTGTATAGGTCGGAGGCCACGACGAGGATGGTGGTCCCAGGACCCATTTCGGAGAAATTCGTGCCGGCGGAAACGCCAAGGGCGGTGGTCAACTCCCCGCCACCCATTTGGGTATACAGGAGGGCTTGCCCGCCCAGGCCATCCGCCAACTGCTTCAGGTTGAACAGGTCTTCATTACTCAAACGACCGCCAGCCAGGACAACGACCTGCTCTTTTTTGCCGGCGACCTTTTGGGCTATTTCTGCAAAGGCATTTTCCCAGGAAGCAGGTTCCAGTTTGCCATTCGCCCTGACGAGAGGCTGGCCGAGACGTTTATCGCTCTCGGTAAAGTGATAAGCAAAGCGACCCTTATCGCAAATCCAGATCTCATTGACGGCTTCATTCTGGCGCGGCATGACACGCTTGATGGCCACTTTTCCATCCGACATGGCCTCACGACGGGTGTTGAAGGTGATATTACAGCCCACCGGGCATTGTGCACATACCGAGGCGGCGGCCTTCAATTCCCAGGGACGGGCGCCGAAGCGGAAGTCCTCGGTGGTGAGTGCGCCGACCGGGCAAATATCAGAGGTATTGCCGGAGAAAACCGAGTCAAAACCCGGCTCGGAATTGGTGAAGATATCCATGGCACGCCCGCGCTGGTAGAAACCCAGCACCGGCTCCCCGGCAATCTCATCCTGGAAGCGGATACAGCGGGCACACTGGATGCAGCGTTCGCGGTCCAGCCAGATCAGGTCACCGAGCGGGAAGTGCTTGGCAGCGTGGCTCTTCTCAGAGTAAATGTATCGGCTCAGAGGAGAAGCGTGCGCCATGGTCAGGTTCTGGAGCGGGCATTCGCCGCCCTTGTCGCAGACCGGGCAATCCAGCGGATGCGACGTGAGCAGGAACTCAAGGATTTCTTTTTGTGAGGCTTTAGCCTTATCGGACTGGCTCAGCACCAGCATACCCTGGGAGACGGTTGTAGAACAGGCTGTTTCCAGTTTGGCCCCAAATTGGATCTTCGGCTTGCCATTTTCCATCACAGGCTGGCCGGTGGCACGGTCGATCATCGGACGGCCCACCTCAACCAGGCACTGGCGGCACATCCCGACCGGCTCCATCTTGGGATGGTAGCAGAAGACCGGTATATCGATGCCAATCTGTTTCGCGGCGTTTACGATCAGGGTGCCTTCAGGAACCGAGACCGGTTGCCCGTCAATTGTCAGGGAAATCATTTTAGGCATGCGTGCCTCCGGCGTTGGAGGTTTCGAAGTCGGCCGGGAAGCGCTCGATGGCAGTTGTCACAGCCATGGTGGCAAACTCGCCCAGCGGGCAAAGGCACTTGTTTTGCATTTGCTTCGCGACCGAGTGCAAGAGCTCAACATTCTCCCGGGTGGCTTCGCCATTTTCAATGCGTTTGATGAGGTGCTCCATCCAATACGTACCTTCGCGGCAGGGTGTGCACTTGCCGCAAGATTCATGTTTGAAAAAGTGAATGGTCTTGTTGATGACCCAGTCCAGATCCACGCTATCATTGATGACGATCACGGAGGCAGATCCAAGGTCTGCGCCGAGCCCTCGGACGGAAGCATAATCCATAGGCGTGTCTAGGGCCTTGTCGTTGGCTACGATCATGGCCGACGAAGCGCCTGCCGACATGATCGCCTTAACCGGCCGGTCATCCGTCACGCCGCCGCCGTACTTATAGATAAGGTCACGGTAGGTGGTGCCGAAGGGCAGTTCGTAGTTGCCAGGCTTGTTGACGTGGCCGGAGAGCGAGAAGATCTTTACCCCGGCGCTATCAGGCGTGCCCAGGGATTTATACCAATCTGCGCCCTTTTCCACGATCAGCGGCAGGTTGGTGAGGGTCTCAACGTTGTTGACCACGGTCGGCTTGCCGTACAGGCCGTAGACCGCCGGGAAGGGCGGGCGGATGCGCGGTTGGCCGCGTTTGCCCTCGATGGATTCGAGCAGGGCGGTTTCCTCTCCGCATATGTACGCGCCCGCACCCAGATGAGTATAAATGTGCAGGGAATAATCCGTGCCGAAGAGTTTTTCGCCAAGCAGGCCAGACTGCTCCATTTCAGCGATCTTTTGGTCCAGGATGTCTGCAACCGGCCAAAACTCGCCGCGCAGGTAAACGTAGGCAGCATTGGCTCCGACCGCATAGGAGGCAATCGCCACGCCTTCCAGGAACTGCAAGGGATTGCTTTCCATGATCTCGCGGTCCTTGAATGTCCCGGGTTCAGACTCATCCGCATTGGCCACCACATAATGCGGCCAGATGTTATTCGGGATAAAGGACCATTTGACCCCGGTCGGGAAGCCCGCACCACCGCGGCCGCGCAGACCGGAGGCCTTGACCAAGTCGGTGACTTCCTGGGGCTTCATTTTGGAAACGACTTTTTTGAATGCTTCAAAGCCGCCGTTATTATTATAGACATCCAGCTTGTCGATCCCGGGGATATCCCGATGACGCAACAGAAGGGCTGCCATTACTTCACCTCCCCAGAGCTCTTCTTGAGCGCTGCCACCAGTTCCATCGTTTTATCCACGGACATGTTCTCATGGTAGGCGATGCCATCCGCACTTTGCAACTGGAACATTGGAGCCCGATCACAACCGGCCAGACACATGACCGCTTCGACGGTTACCAGGCCGTCTGAAGTGGTTTCGCCAACCTGGATGCCAAGGTTGCCACACAGTTGCTCGAGGAACTTTTCGGCGCCGCGCAGGGCGCAGGGCAGATCCGTGCAGACCTGCATGCGATACTTGCCAGCCTGCTTGTCATGGTAAAGCGTATAAAAGCCAACGATCTCGGCCACATCGGTGGAGGTGATGTCCAGCGTTTTGGCAATATCTTCCATATCCGCTTTGGTAACGTAGCCGCCATCGCGCTGCGCCAGGTAAAGCAGCGGCATGACCGCCGAGCGTTTTTGCTCCGGCGGATATTTTGCCAAAATTCTCT
>JADGQB010000347.1 GCA_017882145.1 Anaerolineales bacterium | reverse complement strand
AGAAAAATAATTTGTCCAACTGGCATAAGGGATACTCCTGGGTTTACGCCGGCGTAGCAGGTTCGTGCTGCGCTTTGCGTTGGTTACGGCCATAAGCACGCAGAATTTCAACCGTAACAAGACCGATCAAGATATTCGAGCCAAACATTCCCAACACATAGGCCCATCCGGGCAGTCCGGAAAGCACCTTGTTCAAGATGGCCGTATTCACCAGTACCACCAGGGAAAGCGGGACAAGGAATTTCCAGTTGAAGGCCAGCATGTGGTCTATGCGTATACGCGGAACCGAGTACTTGATCCACATAATCACCCAGTAGCCAAACATAGCCTTGGCGATGAAAACCAGCGCCTGAACAAAGGGGATATTCAGCCATGAGAAGGCGGCCAGTTTTTCAAGCCCAAAGAAACCGCCGTAGCCACCGAAGAAAAAGATAGCCATAAAACCGCCAAAGGTAAAGGCATGCAGCAGCTCACCGGCATAGAACCATCCGAACTTCATCCCGGTATACTCAATATGGAACCCGGCGACTATCTCGGACTCGGCTTCATTCAGGTCAAAAGGCGAACGACCCAATTCTGCAATGGCGCTTATCAGGAATATGACGGCCGCCAGCGGCGAAAGGAAGGCAAACCACATCCCGCTCTGGGCTTCCGTGATCCCCTTAACGCTCATAGTATTCGCAAGGATGGTGGGGATGAGCAGAATGACGACCATGGGTATCTCGTAGGAGATCATGTTTGCCACCATGCGGAAGGCCCCCAACAGGGCGTATTTGTTATTCGAGGACCAACCCGCCATGATGATCGCAAGCGTCCCCAACGCACCGGCTGCGACAATGTAAAGAAGTCCAACGTTCAGGTCGACGCCATAAATTGTGGAGGCGATCGGAAGGATAGCCCACAAGAGGATGACCGAGGTGGCAGCCAGCACCGGGGCGATGTTGTAGATAATCTTATCTGCGCCTATGGGAGTGATGTCTTCTTTGATAACCATCTTAATGATATCGGCGACGGGCTGGATCAAGCCAAACGGACCGATACGGTTCGGGCCCAGCCGATCCTGGAAACGCGCCACTACTTTCCTCTCAACCCACACCAGACCGATGTCGAGTGTCATGGCAAAGACAATCAGCACGGTGATGCCAACCACGTAAATGAATATGGTCGCAAGCGCCGCGGACAGGTGCCAACCTGTCAACAGGCCGGTCAGCCAGTTTCCAATAAAAATGATCGGGTTGTTCCAAAAATTCATGGATTACTCCTACCAAGTCCGCAGTATTACTCTCTTACACAAAGAAAAGGCTGAGAGGAGACATCCTGTCAGCCTTTGTTGTTCACCCTTGAGAGGCTACACCCATTCCAGCATGCCCTTGCGCCAGGCATAAACCAGTCCGGCAACCAATATCCCTATGAATAGAATGCCTTCCAGCACTACAAAAAGCGGCAACTGCTTGAGGGTCAGCGCCCAGGGAAACAGGAAGACCGTTTCCACATCAAAAACCAGGAACACCAGCGCGAAGATGTAGTACTGGGCTTTGAACTGTACCCACGACTCGCCGACTGTTTCAATACCACACTCGTATGTACTTTGTTTGATTGGATTTGGCTTACGCGGCGCAATTACCCGGGCAACTACCAGCGGGACGATTGGAACGATAATGCCAATCACCAGGAAGAGCCCGATGTACAACCATTCATTCTGCATAGGCGCTCCAATAACGTTAAGTTGTCTTGGTGCCTCTCAAGAATTGGGTGGAGGGTGGGGTGTGTGCGGGCGACGAGTTCGCCCGCACACACTCCATTCACAAATTATTGAAATGGCAATTGTCATACAACCACAAGACGGGCAAATTTTACCATAAAGGCAAGCAATAGAGGCTTTTCTGTTGGTGATAACAACGTGAAGTCGGTTGAATTTGCGATTGATTGATTATGCAAAGCCAGGAAAATCATGTTAAACTGAAATCCAATTTCATCCAGGAGACTTATGCCCACCTATCCACCCGAACCCTTCCGTATCAAAATGGTTGAACCCATCCGGCTGGTATCGCCGGAGGAACGCCGCAAAGCCATCCAAGCCGCTGGCTACAACGTTTTCGCCCTTAGAGCCGAAGACATCTTCATTGATCTGTTGACCGATTCCGGCACAGGCGCAATGAGCGACCGGCAGTGGGGGGCACTCATGCAAGGCGACGAGTCATATGCCGGAGCGCGCTCCTTCCTGCGCCTGGAAAAAGCCGTACACGATATTTTTGGCTTTAATTATTTTGTGCCTGCCCACCAGGGACGTGCTGCCGAAAACATCCTGTCCGCCTGCTTGGTCAAGCCGGGACAGTATGTGCCTTCCAATATGCACTTCGACACAACGGATGCCAACATCCGGGCACGCGGCGGACGACCGACCAACCTGGTCATCGAGGAAGCCAGCGACCCATCCAATATGCATCCATTCAAAGGCAACATGGATATCGCCAAATTGAAGGCCTTCATCGAAAAAATCGGCCCTGAGAATATCCCCTTCGGTATGATGACGATTACCAACAATGCCGGCGGCGGACAACCCATCTCGATGGCAAACTTGCGGGCAGTCTCCAAGGCCTACCACTCCCAGGGAATTCCGTTCTTCCTGGATGCAGCCCGCTATGCCGAAAATTCTTATTTCATCAAGCTGCGCGAACCAGGTTATGCGGATAAATCCACGCTCGATATCACCCGGGAAATGTTTGCCCTGGCGGACGGTATGTGCATGTCTGCAAAAAAGGATGCCATCGTCAATATTGGCGGCCTGCTGTGTGTCAACGACGAGGCGCTCTACCGGACGATCTGCAATGAATTGATCCTGCGTGAAGGCTTTTACACGTATGGCGGACTGGCGGGACGCGACCTGGATGCGATGGCAGTCGGTCTCTATGAAGGTCTGGATGAAGCATATCTCGCCTATCGCCTTGGCCAAACCGCTTACCTGGCAGCCATCATCAATGCAGCCGGTTTCCCCACCATTCAACCAGCCGGTGGGCATGCCGTCTATATCGACGCCGGTAGCGTATTGCCCCAAATCCCACACGGCGAATTTCCCGGGCAGGCGCTGGCTGTGGAAATGTACCTGGAAGGCGGCATCCGCTCCTGCGAGATTGGCTCGGTCATGTTTGCCCACCCGGACCCTGACAGTGGAGAAATTATCTATCCGAGCCTGGAACTCGTCCGGCTGGCCATCCCGCGCCGGACATACACCCAGAGCCATATGGATTATATCGGCGACACATTGGCAAGGATTGCCAGTCGAGCCGACAACTTGCGTGGTTACAAATTTACCTACGCACCGGAGTTATTGCGGCACTTTACGGCAAAATTCCAACCCTTGTAGCTGTTAGCGGTTTCGAAAATACACAGTTAATTGCTGACAAGCCATTACCCTCCGGCGAAACAAAGCGCCTAATCCAAGACGAGGCAAATATGATCCCAAATCAATGGTACGCAATCCTTGAATCGAACGAGATCAAAAAAGGAAGAATCGTCGGCGTCACGCGCATGGGCGAGAAGATGGTGGCCTGGCGCAATACCAGGGGTGAATTATCCGTGATGAGCGATAAATGCCCGCATCGCGGCGTGGCACTCAGCGCTGGCAAATTAGTCGGGGATTGCATTCAATGTCCCTTCCACGGCTTCGAATATGATACGCGCGGAACCTGCAAGCTGGTCCCGGCCAATGGCGCAGGGAGCGAACCGCCCAAGGCTTTACACATCCGCAGTTACCCGGCGCGGGAAGAACACGGTTTTGTTTATATCTGGTGGGGAGAACCAGTGCAGGAGCTTCCACCTGTGCCATGGTTCGAGTCCATCAGCGAAGAGATGGTCTATACCACGCTGAAAGATCACTGGGCCAATCATTACGCACGGGCTATCGAGAACCAGCTGGATGTGGTACACCTGCCGTTCATCCATTACAACACCATCGGGCGTGGCAACCGGACCCTGGTCAACGGGCCGATCGCCAAAGAAGAGAGTCACTGGCCCGGCGACCACCTGATCAATTTATGGGTCTACAACGAGCTTGACCAGGGCCAGAAACCAAAGAAACCCAGCGAGATGCCCGAACCAGAGCGGCGGCCCTTCCTGCAATTCCGCTTCGGGAACCTATGGCA
>JADGQB010000091.1 GCA_017882145.1 Anaerolineales bacterium | reverse complement strand
GTAGCCAGGATCACGGCTGTGTAGCGGTGGGTCATCAGTTCCTGGGTGCCCGGCAGGCTGATCTGCTGCAGGCAGTCGATCAAGCCTTTTGGGGCGCCGGCATTTTCTGCGGCCTGGGCCATCGTATGGACGGCTTCGTAAGTGCAGCGGCGCGCCGCCGGGTGCGGCGAGACCACAATGGCATTGCGGGCCTTGACCGCGATCAGGCACTTGAAGAAGGCGGTCGAGGTCGGGTTGGTGGAGGGCACCAGCGCCGCCACCACGCCCATCGGCCAGGCGATCTCGTATAAGCGCCGGGCAGCATCGTGCCGGATCACGCCCACCGTTTTCAACTCCCGGATGGATTCCCAGACCGCACGCGAGCCGAACTCGTTCTTGAGTTTCTTGTGCAGCGCCACGCCGTAACCGGTCTCTTCCTGTGCCAGGCGCCCCAGGCGTTCGGAGGCCTGGTAGCCGGCTTCGGCCATGGCTGCACACACCCGATCCACCTGCTCCTGCGAGGCCTTGCTCCAGTTCTTCCAGGCCTCATGCGCCACATTGACCCGGTCACGCGCTTCTTGTATGGATGCGAGGTCTTTGTCCATAATTTATATCCTTGCTTCCAATACTAAATATTCACCGGCGATGAACGGAGATAAACAGAATTTAAAACCCGGATTATAAAGGTTGGCCGTTTATCAAACCCATCATCGTTCATCTCTGTTTATCTCTGGTAGGAATTCTTATGATTTTCCGAAGACCACTTTGCCTTCCACTTCCAATGAATCGATGACTGCCATCACGACGGCATCCACCGGTGTATCCTTGGTAATGGTCGTCTGGCGGGCGGAGGAACCGGCCGCGGTCAGCACCAGGTCGCCGATGCCGGCGTCCACCGTGTCCACGGCCACGTAGGGCTTCCCGGTCGGGCTGCCCGTCTCGTCCGTCTGGCGCAGGATGAGCAGCTTGCGCCCGGTCAATTTTTCATCTTTGACGGTCGAGACAGTCGTTCCGATCACTCTGGCGATTAGCATAGATGGTCTCCCTTATGTCAATGCGAGGAGGGTGCTTTTCCCGACGAAGCAACCTGTACCACAAAGTGGCATCCCTGGGTTGGGAGTGGATTGCTTCGCCGCAAAGAACTCGGCTCGCAATGACATAATAATCAATAATTCTTCCCTGCCGGGACTCCCGCGGCAACCGGGGCGGGCTGCTTGCTTGGTCCCTGGATGATCTTCACCCCGGCGCTGGCGCCGATGCGGGTGGCTCCGGCTTTGAGCATGCTTTCGGCATCTTCGTACGTGCGCACGCCGCCGGCGGCTTTTACGCCCATCTCCGGGCCGACCGCCTTGCGCATCAGCGCCACGTCGTGCACCGTAGCCCCGCCGCTGGCAAAACCGGTCGAGGTCTTGACGAAGTCTGCCCCGGCTTCTTTCGAAAGCAGGCAGGCGATGGTTTTTTCTTCATCCGTGAGCAGGACCGCCTCGATAATGACCTTGACGATCGCCCCGCCGGCGTGTGCCGTGCTAACCACGCCGCGCATGTCTTTCGCCACCTGCTCCAGGTCACGTGCTTTCAGGGCGCCGATGTTGATGACCATGTCGATCTCAGTGGCGCCCTGGCGGATGGCGGTCTGGGTCTCGAAGGCCTTCACTTCCGGCGCGGTGGCCCCGAGTGGGAAGCCAATCACCGTGCAGACTTTTACCTCGGACCCTTTGAGCAGTTGGGCGCACAGTTCCACCCAGGTGGGGTTGACACACACGGAGGCAAACCCGTACTTGCGGGCTTCGTAGCACAACTGGGCGATCTGGTCCTGGGTGGCATCCGGTTTGAGCAGGGTATGGTCGATGGTCTTGGCGAGGTCGATGTCCCCCGGGATCACACCCAGCGTGGAGGAAAGCCGGTCGGCGCCCGCACTGACGACATGCCCGGCCCGGTCGAAACAGGTGCGCACGCACAGCCCGTCGGTGCAGTTGAACTTGCACTGCCCGCCTTCCGGCGCCTTTTCCATTTCCTTCTGTTCCAGCATGGCGACCAGCACTTCGTGAGTGATGATCTCCACCAATTGTTCGACTACTTTGGGATCTGTCTTTAAATCTGTCAGCATGGAATGCCTCTATTTCAGGTACTGCTTTTCAACCGCCGTGATCTTGTCCACCCGCCCGGCATGCCGCCCGCCGCCGAAATCGGTGGTCAGCCAGACTTTGACGATCAGTTTGGCAAGGTTCACGCCGATCAGCCCGGCGCCCAGCGTTAAGACGTTGGTATCGTTATGCTCGCGGCTGTTCACAGCGGACGAATAATCATAAGCCATCCCGGCGCGTATCCCCGGGACTTTATTGGCAACAATGCAGCTGCCAATGCCGGCGCCGTCGATCATGATGCCGCGCCAGGCCTTGCCAGCGCTGACCAGCCGTGCTACTTCGTGCGCAAAATCGGGATAGTCAACTGCGCCCTTGTTGTAAGCGCCCACGTCCCGGACGTCGAAGCCCAGCTCATTCAGCGAGGTCTTCAGGATCTCTTTCAACTCAAAGCCGCCGTGGTCCGACCCAATCGCGACCACTTTCTTGCCCGGCCCCGGTCCGCTTACTCCCTTCTCCAAATCCGGTCTCGTCCCCGAAGGGGAAGGATTTGGGGCGGGGGAGGGGCTGGGGGCAGGGGCAGACGGCAAAGCGGCAGCCGGCTGCGAGACTCCTGAAAGCTGCTTCAGCACGCGTTGCACAATTTGATGGATCTCTGCATCATCGATTGTGTTCATGCCAGATCTGATAAACTCCGGGTAACTGGTAATGACCACATTACCACTACTATATTAGCACGGGAAAAGGCAAAAGTCAAGTAGAAATAAAAAAATTATCCACGAAATCACTCTAAAGCACACGAAGGTAAAACAAAAGAGGAAAAGCTGATAGCTGAGAGCTGATCGCTATCGTCCTACCTCGTCAGCTTGGCGATGTAGCGGTAGCGGTCGCCACGGTAGAGGATCTTTACAAATTCTATCACGCGCCGCGCCTGGGAATAGGTGGTCCGTTCGCTCAGCAGCAGCGGGCTGCCGGACGGGATCTGCAGCAGGGCGGCTTCGCGCGGCGTAGCCAGGGTCACCTCCAGGGTTTCGTCGGCTTCGGTCGGGATGAGATGGAATTTCTCCTGCAGCATCTTATAGACCGAGCCAAATTCTTCCAACTCTTCCCGCGTGATGGTCTGGCCTTCGGGGAGGGCGTAATAGGAGGTCTGCAAGCCCATCGGCACATCGTCCCCCAGGCGCAGGCGCTCGATGCGCAGGACTTGCTTCCAGGTGGCGGGCAGCTCCAAATGCTGGCGTACCTGCTCGCTGGGTTCGATATAGCCGATCTCCAGGATCTTCTGGCCCGGACGCAGGCCGCGCTGTTTCATATCTTCGCTGAAGCTGGTCAGTTCTGAAATGCCCTTCTGCAGCTTTTGCGGAGAGACGAAGGTGCCGCGCCCGTGCTCACGGTACAGAAAGCCCTGGCGGATGAGCAGGTCGATTGCCTGCCGGATGGTGGTCCGGCTGACCGAATACAGGCCTTCCAACTGGCGCTCGGAGGGGATCGGTTGGTAGGCTTCGAACCTGCCGTTCGAGATGCTCTCGCGCAGGATGTTCGCCAGTTGATAATAGCGCGGCAGAAAATCGTTGGGGTCGATCATTTCAGGCATTGCAACCCTTGTCCCTTGTGGCCAGGTGGTAATGAGGTAATGACCACCTGGATTATCGGTTTGATTCTATAGGTTGTCAAGATAAATGGATGCCTAAAAATATTTACAGCAACCCCCGAAGAACGGTGGCAGGCCGCGCAGATGTTTATGTTTTTTGGTGCTATATAGGTTGCCCAGCTTGCCCCCTTGGTTTTTCGTCCTCCGCTCGATCTACGTCTGGCTCCTTCCAACAGAAAACTTTAGCACATTCCAGCTTAAGGCGGGTATATGAACTTTAAAATACCCATCTTGTGATTCGCAGTCCTGGCGAACGACAGGCACAACCGTGTTTGGCGCCTCTTCGGTATTAATCGCCTTGGCGTCATCGTGATGCAGCAGGATATGTTCTTTAAACTTCAAGCTTTGAAATGCTCGCAAATCGCACGTCAGCTCAATATCGTTTTGGATACTGCGATTTACAGCAAAAACAGTCAGGGAACCCTCGTCGCCAAGCACTGCGGTGGCATCCAGCATCGGCACGTCTTCAAAGTCCGTACAGTTATAGAGGGGCGAATTAATAACAGGTCGAAGTGCCATCCCGCGTCCGTATTGCGATGCATGCAAGAAAGGCCAGTAAATGGTTTGCGCCCAGCACCCATTCCCGCTGGTCATAATGGGTGCGATCACATTCACAAGTTGGGCAAGGCAGGCAATTTTCACCCGGTCAGAATTACGCAGAAGTGTGATCAACATGCCGCCGACCAGGAGAGCATCTTCGAAATTGTATACATCTTCCAGGAGGTGTAGTGATTGTCCCCATCGGTTTTGCTTAATTATTTGCTTATCCTGCTCCTGCGAATGGTACCAAACATTCCACTCATCAAAAGAAAGGTTTAGTTTCTTCTTGCTGTGTTTCTTTCCACCGGCTGCATCACAGAGCGAGACAACCGTTTTAATGAACGCCTCCATGTCCATATTTTTTGCCAGGAAGTTCTGTGTGTCATTGGCCGCGTTTGAATAGTAGCGATGCAGGGAAACATAATCCACATTTTCATAACATTGATCCAGCATTTCCAATTCCCATGCCCCAAAGGATGGCATATCGTATGCGGATGAGCCGCACGAAACCACCTCGATGGATGGATCCACCCACTTCATCGCCTTGGCGGCTTCATTCGCACACCGGCCATATTCATAAGCTGTCTTCTGACCGATCTGCCAGGGGCCATCCATTTCGTTTCCCAGGCACCACAGTTTAATTCCTAACGGTTTTTCGGAACCGTTCTTCCGGCGTAGATCGCTCCAATAGCTTCCACCGCTGTGATTGGCATATTCAACCACGTTTCGGGCCGCTTCCATCCCGCGCGTCCCGAGATTTACGGCATACATCACCTTACTGCCGACCTTTTCGGACCAGGCGCAGAACTCGTGCAATCCGAACTGGTTGGTTTCGGTGGTGGACCACGCCAGGTCCAGCCGCGTCGGCCTGTGCTCCCGCGGGCCAATCGAATCTTCCCAATTGAATCCGGATACGAAATTGCCGCCTGGATAGCGCACAATTGGCACATTTAATTTTTTTACCAGCTCGATTACATCCTGGCGAAATCCATTTTCATCCGACCTGGGATTCCCCGGATCATAAATCCCGCCATATACAGCACGCCCCAGTTGTTCGATGAATGAGCCATATAAGCGCTCATCCACCCTGGCGATAGAAAAGTCTTTATCAAGTATTAGCGTGGCTTTTTTCAGTTCCTTTTTTTCAGAGAAAGAGCTATCCTTTTTCATATCCAATTAGCCTTTGACGCTTCCAGTGGACATGCCCTCGATAAAGAATCTTTGCGCACTAAAGAATAATACCATGATTGGCAGGACGGACATGACTGCTACGGCAGTCTTCGCAATGAATGACTTGATGGCGGCCGGATGTTTTAAAGCTGCCCAGGAGTTCGGCTTGAAAATTCCCCGGGACCTTTCCATCATCGGTTTTGATAATCGTGAAATTGCCAGCTATCTGCCCGTGCCGCTAACCACAATTCAGCTGCCCAATACGGAAATTGGCCATGAGAGTGCGAAAATGCTGCTTGCTTTGGCGGAAGGTCGCACTGTGGATCAGAACTGCATTATTTTGCCTTGCAAATTAATTGAGCGCGCTTCTGTTGCTTCCATAACAGCCTGAACAAAGTGTTCATTTAATCCCGGTCGAATTCACTCGTATGGCTGCCTGGGGTTATCAAAAGGGAAAGGGTTATTGTATTCAGGGGAAAATAGCTCTATACTGAACTTGCAAACACGGAGACAGCCGCAGATGTGATACGATAAGGGTGTTGAAAAACTTACTTGTGTTCTGGAATAAAAGCCGGGGAATTCTTAATGGTATTTATGTTGGCGGATAAAAACCATACTGTAACAATTGTTCACTACTCAGGAGGCACGAATGAAGAGATTTTTTAGCCTGGCGCTCAGTATCTTGCTGGTCTTGTTGTCACAATCCTGCAGTCCTGCTTCAAAAACAGCCAGCCCCAATCAAGATCTTCCCGGTACCATTCAAGCATTATCCATTCAAGCTACCATACAACAAGGGATCATTGGTACACAAAGCGCTTCGAATCAGGGTTCAGGTTCATTGCCAACCAGGAGTTCGACCCTGGTTCCAACTGCTGAGAAGGGTACTCCGGTTGCCGCCTCTGGAACGAATGCTCCGGCAATGTTGGCCTCCGGGACGGGTTTTAGTGATTTTACAGTAAACGAATACTTGCCTGTTTATAACTTGCATGTGGTAACTACAGGTGGGTCCTGGCCCGCAATCGAAACCATTAATTTGCGAAATATCGCCGTAAAAGACTGGGCCACAGGCAATGGGGTGATTGGGGAGCGCTGGTTTGCGATCACAACTCCGCTGCCTGTCGGAAAGTACAATGTCAAGTCCAAAGGCGGCACCCAATGGGAGATATGGAGTGTGGCAACACCGCCGGTCTCGTTTTCCACGAAAAGCACCGGTAAGACACTGCTGGCTGGCATTGGCGATTATTTTTTCAAGGTCGACCGGCAGGGGGTCTATAATGTAAAAATGGATGTGTTAAGTGGCGGGTTTGTTGTGTATATCGGCTGCGGCTATACGGGCCTCAACAATCAGAACCCAAGGGATCTGATTGTTTTCAACCAGGCGGTTGCCCAATCCGGCAGCTATGAAGCCACTTTGAATCCCGGCATGTGCTTCCTCGAAGTAGCCAACTCCGGGACTGGCAGCGATCCGCAGTGGAAAATCTCGGTTGAAGATACAGGCAAATAAACGCCGCCCGGCCGCGGCTGCATGTGGCCATTCTCTCCGCATCAACCCGCCCTTATCAGGCGGGTTTTTTAACATCCTCACAAACCCACGCTTTTCACAACGTAGCTTGACAGAATGGGGTTTGGGGTGTGGTTGGGCGGCGTAGCCGCCCAACCACACCCCAAAATCTCTTTTTTCCGCCGCTTGCGGCGGGAGTCAGGTCGCGGCTTTAACAAAGCCAGCGACTTTGTGAAAGCCCTGCTCACAAACCAAAAGAATATTACCAAAACACGCGAATAAGTGCGATAATATATTATCTAAAAAAAACTGGTATTACTCGCTCCCCTTTTCGATGATCAATAACCAGGGGCAGGAGGCCAGGGATTTTGAATATTCTCGAAAAGTTCATTGAGGAGGCGAGCAATGGAATTTACAAAAAAAGAACTCTACGACCTGATTAACCGGCCCGGCCCATTATGGCTGGTTGGGGCAGACCTGAAAGATGCTATCCTGAGCGGGGCTTCCCTGAAAAGGGCTAACCTGTACAACTCCAACCTGACCGGGGCTGACTTGCGCTGGGCTAACCTGGAGGATGCCACCCTGAACGCGGCTACCCTGAACCAGGCTGACCTGCGTGAGGCTTTATTGGGGGCTGCCAAACTGATCGGGGCTTATTTGCATGGAGCCAATCTAAAGCGGGCTGACCTGGGCGCAGCTAATCTGCGCCGGGCTGACCTGCGCATGGCTGACCTGGAATATGCCAACCTGACTGGAACCGATCTGAAAGAGGCAGACCTGAGCGGGGCCAACCTGGGCGGGGCTAACATAGGCACGATTGCGTACACGAACGAGCCGGATTTCCACGGGGCGAAATATACCCGGACTACCATCTGGCCTGGCGGTTTTAGTCCTGAGCAAGCCGGGGCAATTTTAGTAGCCTCCTTTGAATAGCCTGGGTACAAAACGTATTCATAACCTGGACATAGACACCCCTTCCGAATCTACCCCCGTCCGTGAAAAGGCGGGGGTTTATTTTGGGTGTCACATGGATTGACGAATTGCGCGCTATAAAGCTGGGGTCGCGCGGGGTAGGGGAAGCTCCTGGCAGTGGGATGGGGCCTGACATATCATACCTTTAGGCCACCTTGCCCGGCCCATGCTAAAAGGCTGTGAGGGTATAATACCTTTATATATTATCGTGTTTATCCAATTAATGGAGTCAGTATGACCAGACCTTATGAATATGACCTCGTCGTAATTGGCGCAGGCCCGGCTGGGGAGAAAGGCGCCGCCCAGGCCGCCTATTTCGGCAAAAAGGTGGCCATCGTCGATCGCCTTCCCACCAGCGTCGGCGGAGCCAGCCTCAACACCGGCACCCATTCCAAGGCCCTGCGCGAGACCGCCCTGTCTTTCTCCGGCCTTCGCCAGCGCCGCCTGTATGGCATCGATTACTCACTCAACCGGCACCTCAACATCCGCAAGATAATGCATAGAGAGCTGGCAGTCGTGAAGACGGAACGGGCCATCATCACCCGTAATTTGGAGCACCACCACATCGATACCATCTGGGGTACGGCCAGTCTGCCAGACCCTCACACTGTGCGCGTGGCCCTCAAACAGGGTGGGCAGCGTGACTTGACGGCCGGGATCATCCTGGTTTCCACCGGCTCTTCGCCGTTCCATCCCGCTGGGGTGCCCTTTGATCCCCTGCGCGTGCTTGATTCGGATTCGATCCTCAGGCTCGAATACCTGCCGCGCAGCCTGGGGATCATCGGAGGCGGTGTGATCGGCTCGGAGTATGCCAGTGTCTTCTCCGCCCTGGGTGTGAAAGTGACCCTGGTGGATGGGCGCGAGCGGCTGCTGCCTTTCCTGGATGCTGAGATCGCCGGGCGCTTGCGTGAGCGTCTCGAACGGGACGGCTTGCACTTTATCTTCAACACGCGTGTCGAAAAAATAACCTCCAGCGCGCAGCGGGTGCGCATTACGCTCAGTACCGGCCAGGTGCTCAACGTGGAGACCGCCCTGTTCGCGGCCGGCCGGCAGAGCAACGTGGAGGGTCTTGGGCTCGAAGCCCTGGGTGTGGCGCTCGGGCAGCGCGGTCTGGTGCTGGTGAACGAAAAATACCAGACCTCCATCCCCAATATCTACGCGGCCGGGGACGTGATCGGTTTCCCCGCCCTGGCCTCCACCTCCATGGAGCAGGGGCGCGTTGCCATGGTGCATGCCTTCGAGTTGCATTACAAGGAGCGCGTCTCATCGGTGGTGCCGCTGGCGGTCAACACCATTCCGGAGATCGCCATGGCCGGCCTGACAGAGGACGAGTGCCGGCAAAAGAACCTCCCCTGCCTGGTGGGGCGGGCTTACTACGCCAACAACCGGCGCGGCCAGATCATTGGCGACACGGACGGGATGATCAAGCTGGTCTTCTCCCCCGTCGAAAAGAAACTGTTGGGGGTGCACATCATCGGCGAAATGGCTTCCGAGCTGGTGCACCTGGGCGCACACGTGCTGGCCGATGGCGGCAGCATTGACGCCTTCATCAATTCGATCTACAACTACCCCACCCTCTCGGACTCATACAAGTACGCCGCCTATGACGGTCTGGGGAAATGGAACGAATTGCAGGAAGTGCGCTGATGCTTATACCTGTCTGGTCTCCGATCGATCGCCTACCCCCGGCCTCGCCAAATCCACCCCCGCCCGTGAAAAGGTGGGGCTTTATTTTGGGTATCCCATTGGTGGACGAATTGCGCGATAATCAATCAGGCATTTCACCAATCCATAGGAGTTCGAAATGGTTTCTAAGATCAATGACGATTTTCTTGAAGAAACATTAGCGAAGGTGGAACGGGTGCGGAGTTGGAGTCCCAGAGTGATTTCCAAGCTGGAAAATTCAATCCGCACGGCCGAGGATGAAGACCTTTTCCGCCTCAACCCGCTGCAATGGGCTTCTCAAAAAAACGTGGACGAGTACGAAGCGCTGGACTTGTTCCTGCACGGCACAAAAGCCGGGTTGTTCTATATGGATTGGAATGTCATCTGCCCGTGCTGTGGCAAGGTCATGCGGAGTCTTCGAGACCTGCACGGCTTGCAATCGCAAAACGCTTGCAGCGTTTGCTTCCTCAAGAATCAAGCCACCCTGGATGACTATGTTCAAGTCACTTTCACACTTTCGCCATCCGTGCGTGCACTTCGTTTTCACCAACCCGGGACTTTATCGCTGGAAGAGTATTGTTTCAAATATCTGTATGAGCCCAGCGCAAGGACATTCGGGATTCTGGCGCTCAGTGATGTCTTTCAGATGTTCCAAAAACACTTTTCGACCTTTTCGCCGGGCGAGAATATAACCGTGGAAACGGAAATTGGCCCGGGGATCCTCAGTTGTGTGGATCCGTTCGGACAGGGGAGTTTTGGCCTGCTGGCAAACGGCGAACCGGCGTCAGAGACTCAAAAAATAGCGGTCCAATTGACTGACAGTGGATTTAAAGTGTCCCTGCCTGAATTGCAGCCGGGCGAATTCAACGTTGGGCCGAACGCTTATTCGGGAACCTTTTATCATATCCGCCCGGGCAAGCTGGTCCTGGAATTTGAGCAACAGACCGCGGCACAGGCGGCGTTGATGGTGGTCCTTTTTCCCATCTATGGAATGCCTACCGATCTCCAGATGCCGGCGGGAGTAGATTCGGAGGGTACGACGGGGAAAGAAATGGTTCCCGATATGCAGTTTTCCTCGCCGCGCCTGACCGCCAGGCGTTTGTTTGCGTGCCAGACCTTTCATGATCTGTTTCGCGCTGAAGTCTTTCAAGAGTCGCAAGGCTTTGGCGTGAAGGATGTGACCATTTTGTTCACCGACCTGAAAAGCTCCACCCAACTCTATCAGCAGATCGGGGATTTGAATGCGTTTGCGCTGGTAAGGGAACATTATGGCGTCTTGAACAAGGCCATCGTAAACCAGCACGGGGCGGTCGTCAAAACGATTGGCGATGCGATCATGGCGACCTTCAACCAGCCCGTGGAAGCGGTTGGGGCCGGGCTTGAGATGTTGACGGAACTGCGGAAATTGAATCTGAGTTCAGCGCATGGGGCCTTGATCCTCAAAATAGGCATTCACCGCGGTGCAGCCATTTCGGTGACGCTCAATGAGCGTATTGATTATTTCGGCCAGACGGTGAATATCGCTTCGCGCGTGCAAAACAGCGCCGGGGGGGATGAGATTTACCTGACAGAGGAAATATACAGTTCTTCCGGAGTGCTGGAATTGCTCCAAAAATATGGATGTAAAATTGAATCGATACCGGTTCAACTAAAAGGGATTGAGCAGCAGATGAAAATATATAAGGTGACCGGCTCGGACTAAAATATTTCTCTTTCACTCTTTACGCCTCGTCTTTGGAAAGGATCCTCGCCTATGACACCCTTGAGTTTTGCCCAGGCCATCCGGCCGCTGATTCGTGATTTTGACATTGAGGAAATGAAGTACAACTCCAGCTTCGACCTTTCGAAGTATGAAGATGTGCGTGCCCATTCGGCCGACATCTACGAACGCCTGGTGGATGGCTCGATGCCGAGTGACGGCGCCTGGCCGGCAGAAAACATCGCCAAGTTCAAGCAGTGGATGGATGAGGGCATGGCTCCCTAAATGCCAACCCTCTGGCACATGCTTCGTTTATAATCGATGGAAGTACGATAAATCACCCCAATGGAGGCTAGAATGTCTAAGAGCTTGGATAATCTACAAACCGCCTTTTCAGGCGAAAGCATGGCCAACCGCAGGTATACCGCCTTTGCCAGGAAAGCCGATGCGGCGGGCTTCCCGCAAATCGCCCACCTGTTCCGCGCCGTGGCGGCGGCGGAGACCGTGCACGGCCTCAACCATTTCCGCGCCATGGAGGGGGTCAAAGAGGTACCGGAAAACATTCAGGTGTGCATCGCCGCAGAGAATTACGAAGTGGTGACGATGTACCCGGAAATGCTGGCGGCAGCCCAGGAGGAAGGGGACAAGCGCGCGGCCCAGAGCTTCAATTACGCCTGGCAGGTGGAAAAGATCCACGAAGGGCAATACCGGCAGGCGGCCGAGACCGTGGCGCAGGGCAAGGATCTGCCGGAGACAGAGTATTACGTTTGCCCGGTGTGCGGCAACACGCACGAAGGGCCGATGGAAGGCCGCTGCCCGATCTGCAATACCCCCGGCGAGAAGTTCGAGAAGATCGCCTGAGGGAATTATCTCGAGATAAACGCTTCAAAACGAAATTATTTTTAAGCCAGGAAAGCCTGTTACTCCGCGTTGACACTTGCACTTGTATTCCGGCGCAAGTGTCAGCCGGTGATTCTTTTCCAGGTCCTGTCTTAAAATGGGGTTGAGGGGTATGAGGGATGTGATGGGTATGAGGGGTATGAGGGATGTGAGGTGTCTGAGGTGTCTGAGGTGTTTGAGGGATTTGAGGGATTTTCCCTGTTTTTGGGCCTGGGAGGGATCGTTTGTACAAAACTACGAGGGACAATTCGGGGAAATCAGAGAAAAGAGAGTGGAGAATAGAGAGGAGTAAGA
>JADGQB010000090.1 GCA_017882145.1 Anaerolineales bacterium | reverse complement strand
ATCGCGTTATCTCTCCTGGCCCTGGTTGATTCTTGAGTTTCTTATTCTCCTGGGAGTTGCATGGGCATGGCGGCAAATCGCCCAGAGATATGGAGGGCTTATAATTCCCGTAATAATGCATTTAGCAGCAGACCTGAGCTTGATACTCGCAATATATATCCTTATTTAAAAATGAATGATCGATTGGACCTATCGGTACAAAAGCGGCCCAACACAGGCTAGCGGACGGGTGGGACGCACCCACCCATAAATACGCTGCTCGCAACCTTGATTGTGAAATCATGCTGGAGGTTTGTAAATGGAATATACAGGTGAGCGCTATCTTCCTTGGGAGCCAAACGCCCAGGCCGGCTATGAGCACTATCATCGTTACCTGTTGGCGTTACCTCTTGCACACGGGAAGCGCGTATTGGATCTTGCATCGGGGGAAGGCTATGGGACTGCACTTCTGGCCGGCGTGGCGGCAGAAGCGACCGGCATCGAGAAAGACCCTCAGGCGGTGACGCATGCCGCCAGCCATTATATCCACGGCAACCTGAAGTTTATCCAGGGTTCAATCTTGGATGTTCCTGTTCAAGACCAGGTTTTTGATCTGATCACCTGTTTTGAGGCGATTGAACATGTCGCCGAACAGGAAAAGGTCCTGGACGAGGCCCTGCGTTTGCTCCGCAACGACGGCCTTTTGATTATATCTACACCAAACAAGCTGGTCTTCAGCGGCGAGGCAGGCCAGCCGTGGCCTTGGCATGTGCACGAGTTTGACTACGCAGAATTCCGCAATTTCCTTGAAAAGAAGTTCAAGGATGTGATCTATTTGGGTCAAAAGGTCATGATGGGTTCTCTAGTCTGGCCGCTGCAACTTTCGGGGGGGGAGCCGTATTCCGTCGACGAAATCTTCGTTGAAAAACCCGAGCAGGGGCTAAGAGTCGTCGATGCCCGGGAGCAGGTCCCGATGTTTTTTGTGGCGATCGCTTCCAAGCGGGATTTGACCCAACTGCGTAAAAGCTTGAGGAGCAGTTCCCTGGTGGATGTCTCGTTGGGGCTGTTGAAGGAAAAAGACGGCTGGATAGAAAAATTTAAGCGAGATACGGAAAACCTCGATGCAATGGTACACAGCAAGGATGTCGATCTTGCCAACTTGAAGCTAGCTATCCAGGCGAGAGAATTAGAGCTTCGGCAGGATGTTCAAGTTGCCACAGAGTTCATCGCAGAACTGCATTACGCAGTCTGCACCATTGCGTCCAAGAATTATCTGGGAATGGTGCGGGTCTTTGCCGAATCGGTGCGGCGCACGAACCCCGGGACGCCCGTTTATGTTTTGCTGGTCGACCGTGTAGAAAATCGATTCGACCCGGCCAACGAACCGTATCACCTGATTCCCCTGGAGGAGTTGGATAACATCCCAAATGCCCCGCATTTTTTCTTTAAATACGATCCCATTGAACTGAACACCGCCGCAAAACCGTATTTCCTGGAGTACCTTTTTCGAAAATTTGGCATCGAAAAAATCTGTTATTTCGACCCGGATATCATGGTCTTTGCGAGCCTCGATGACCTCTGGAAATTATTGGATTTCCATTCGATGGTGGTAACCCCTCACATCACCACGCCCTACCAGGATGAACTACATCCCAGTGAACTAGAGATCAACATGGCAGGGGTGTTCAACTTGGGGTTCCTTGGCATCGCCAATACGCCGGCTTCGGCGGCATTCCTGGAGTGGTGGCAGGCCCGGTTGTATGACTACTGTTATTTGAACCCGGCTATGGGAATGCATGTGGACCAGAACTGGGTCAATTTTGCCCCCAGCATGTATAACGATGTTTGTATTCTGCGTGATAATGCTTGTAACATCGCCTACTGGAATCTTCACGAGCGCGGCCGCCGGCTGCGTTTCGAAGGGGACACCCTGTTTATCGACCACCAGCCGGCAGTCTTTTATCATTTTAGCGGTTTTGATCCGGGCCACATCGAGGCGATCTCCAGGCACCAGAACCGCTTTACGTTGGCGGATTTCCCCAACCTGCGCCCATTGTTTACCTACTACCGGGACCTGTTGCGGCGGAGCGACTACGACGGAATAAAGAATTGGTCGTACGCCTTTAGCCGGTTTGATAATGGTTTCAGGATTCCCCAGCTTGTCCGTGGGCTATATGGCAGATTAAGTCACGAACAGTTGCGCAGTTTTGGCAACCCGTTCGCAACAAGCGGGCCGCACACCTTCTTCGACTGGCTCAATCAGCCGGAGGATAGCTTTCAATCGGGAGGACAGCCGGCCATGACCCGTTTGCAGATGGAGGTTTATCGCGTGCGCGCCGATCTGCAAAAGGCTTTTCCCGACCCGACCGGCGCAGACCGGGAACGTTTTACCGATTGGCTGATCGCCCATGCGGACAGGGACCACAACCTGGATGAGGTTTTTCTGCCATCCTCCCCAACGGTGGAGAAGAGGACGCACAGCGCGTACCAACCCGGCCTTCGCCAGTGGTGGCGTAATTTGATGTTTGCGCTTCGTCAGATGCTTAAGAAACCTGTCACTCGTCTTTTGTCCCCGAACAGCATTTTATTGCAGCGCTTGCGAACCTTGGATACTGCTTACTTCGGCCAGCCCGTCCGGGAGGCGCGACAAATTGTCATGCCTAAAGGACAGGAGGCCCACCCGTTTGGGGTGAACATTTCCGGGTATCTAAAGGGCGAGTTTGGCGTGGCCGAAGCTGCGCGCGCCTCGATCCAGTCGATGAGAGCAGCCCAGGTTCCTCATGTGCTGAATATTGCCCAGACCCATGTTCATCGCCACGAAGACAACATGGTTGACGGGTTTTCAGAGTCGAATCCTTATCGAGTCAACCTTGTGCACGTGAATGCAGACGAGAGTCATGAATTTGCGCGCAGGAAGGGCGCCCGGTATTTCCAGGGACATTACAACATTGGCTACTGGTTTTGGGAATTATCCCGGTTCCCATCGAAATGGCATTCGGCTTTCGATTATTACCAAGAGATTTGGGTGGCCAGTGCTTTTTGCCAGGAAAGTATTGCACAGGTTTCGCCTGTCCCGGTTGTGAAGATGACTTTTCCTGTCCTAATGGATCAGGCCCCTGTGCGCCCGAACCGGTCTGTGTTCGGACTGCCGGAGGACGCGTTCCTATTTGGCTTCATCTTTGACTATTTGAGCCTGGCCGAACGGAAAAACCCCATGGGGTTGGTACGGGCATTTAAGCATGCTTTCGAAGATCGCGAAGATGTCCTGCTGGTCATTAAAACGATCAATGCCGGGCAAGCGCCTGAGAAGGACGCCTTGCTGAAGGAACTATCCGCAGATTGTAACGTCAGGTTCATTGACGGCCACATCTCGCGGCAGGAATTGACCGGCCTGGTTGCTTCATTCGACAGCTTTGTTTCGCTGCACCGCTCGGAAGGTTTCGGAATCGGGATGGCCCAGGCCATGTGCCTGGGAAAACCGGTAATCGCTACAGGCTATTCAGGAAACATGGATTTTATGAACCATAACAACAGCTACCTGGTCCGTTACCGGCTTTTGGAACTGGAGCAGGATTACGGCCCTTACGAGAAAGGGAATGTCTGGGCTGACCCTGACCTCGAGCACGCAGCAGAGCAAATGCGGCTTGTGTTCGATGATCGCACCGGCGCACAGGCAGTTGGCAGGCGGGCGGAGGCCGATATCAAAAAGCAGATGGCGGTCGACCTGGCAGGCGCCCAGATGAGAGCGCGGCTGCTGTCGGTCCTATGAATATAGCTTTGCCGTAGGTCGCATGCGAAGTCCAACTGTATCGATCGTCCTTTGCGCCTGGAATAGCGGTAAATACCTGCCACACTGCCTGGACTGCCTGGTCGTGCAGACCTTTCGCGATTTTGAAGTCATCCTGGTCGATAACGGCTCGACGGATGGTTCCCTGACCGATATCGAAGGCCGGTGGCCGGCGCTAGACCTCAAGCTGGTCCGCTTGGAGCGGAACCTGGGTTTTGCGGCTGCAAATAATATGGGGGCACGCGCGGCCCGGGGAGGCTGGCTGGCGCTGCTCAATACGGATGCCTTTCCAGACTCTGGCTGGCTGGAGCACCTGCTCAGGGCGGCAGGAGAAAATCGTGGCTTCAGCTTTTTTGCTTCCCGCCAGATCCATGACGGGACGCCTGGACAACTGGACGGTTGCGGGGATGTATATCATGTCAGCGGATTGGCCTGGCGGCGGTTTTATAACTGTCCGGCGGATTTGTATGGCCTCGAAACGGAAGAGACTTTCAGCGCCAGCGGGGCGGCGGCTTTATATGATCGCCAGGCCTTCATGGACGCAGGAGGCTTCGACGAAGACTTCTTTGCCTACGTGGAGGATATAGACCTGGGATTCAGACTGCGCCTGAAAGGCAAGCGCTGCCTCTATGTGCCTGAGGCTGTGGTCCGCCATGTCGGCTCTGCCAGCCTGGGTCCGGGCAGCGACTTTGCCCTTTTCCAGGTACAGCGCAACATGGTTTGGTGTTTTGTCAGGAACATGCCCGCCGGCTTGTTATGGCGATATTTGCCAGCACATCTGGCGGCGAACTTGATTTACCTGGGATATTACACCCTGCGCGGCAAGGGCAGGGTCCTATGGTCGGCCAAGTGTGCGGCCGTGCGCGGGCTGGACCGTGTTTTGCAGAAGCGCAAGCAGGGCCTGTTGGATATTTCAGTTTCGAATGCTACCCTTGTTTCTTCGATGCAGAAAGACTGGTTGACGCCCTACCTGCCCGGTCGCCGGTCTCGTTCGACTTGAATGGCAACCAAGTTGCCGCACGATGCTGCGATTATAAGCGTCGCCGCTGCGTTGTACGATCGCTAGGCCTGCCAACCCGGCGGTATAATCCATCCACTCGATCACCTCTGGCTGGTTTCTTTTGGGAAAAAGGATAGTCTGGCATCTTAATAGGGTACAGCGGACGTGTGCTACGTACACCGCTAAACTAAACCGGTTCTCCTGTTTTGGAAAACCGCTAAGTTGGTGTAAATCACCTGTCTGCACGCGCTGGTTACGTTAACCGTTGGGCCACTCAATAATGCTGTTACCTTTGAAAATGCCCACACGGTGGAGGTCTGGTACGAACAACACGAAAATACGAACAGCGCTTCTCTTGGGCCTGGTCTGTTTCTTAGTCTACAACTCAAACCTGCGGCAGATTGGTGCGGGGGATACAGTATCCGCTCGATATCAACCGCTGATTCTCTGGCATGCTGGCACGCTCAATCTCGACGCGAACGCACGTCTGGTTGCAGACGGCCATTCGATCAATGAAAATTGGAATCGACCAGCGGGCGCTGACGGAAAGATCACCTACTTCGAGCCGTGGGCTTATTGGATGATCCCCACTCGCCAGCATCAGCTGGCTTCCATTTATCCCGTGGTGACACCATTGCTCGTGGCCCCGCTCTATCTTCCCGCTGTTATCTGGCTAAACGCACACGGTTGGAAGCAACCGCAGATTGACTGGCTGGCGCTATTAATGGAGAAGGTCTCAGCCTCTTTTCTTGCCTCGGTCGCATGTGTCCTTATGTACCTGCTATTGCGCCGCGACGGCACCCGCTGGAGCATCCCGCTCGCCATAGTGTTCGCATTCGGGACCAATACATGGATGATCTCCAGCCAGGCACTTTGGCAGCACGGAGCCGGGGAACTCCTGGTCACCCTGGCGTTGCTGCTGGCCATCGTCCGTGCCTCACCCGTGCGCACTGCGCTGCTCGGTGCCGTGTGTGTTTTCATGGCGGCGAATCGCCCGCCGGACGCGCTGATTGCCGGTGCGATTGTACTCTTCGTTGTTTGGAGCCGCAGGCGCAGCGCTCTGTGGCTTCTCACCGGAGCCGCTGTCCCTCTGGCGGCATTCCTTTACTATAACCTCAACTTTATCGGGAACATTGCCGGTGGTTACGGTCTCGTAAATTCCCCTCAAAGCTTCTTCCAACCGGTCTGGTCAGGGGTGGCCGGGTTGCTGGTCAGCCCGACGCGAGGACTGCTCGTCTTTTCGCCGTTCTTTGTCTTCATTCCAGTGGGCCTGATCCAACGCCTGCGATCACCAGGCCCGAAAGCGCTCGCCGTGGTGCTAGGTTTTGGCGTCGCCGCCCAGATCTTGTTTTACTCACTGGCAGACTGGCGCGCTGGAGCGTCATGGGGTCCGCGTTGGCTAACCGACCTTTTACCGATCCTGGTGTGGATGCTCGCGCCCGCTCCGCTCGTCCTGCGCCCACTCGGACGCAGCCTGTTCATCCTATTGATGGTGGCGTCGGTCGGCGTGCAAACCATAGGAGCCTTCTGGTATACGAAAACGAGTGACGAACTCATCTTCGCTGGAAACTCCGCATCCATGAGCGCCGCGTGGGATCCCCGTAATGTTCCGTTCCTCACCGAACTGCGTCATCCACCTGCTCCAGGCGAGCTTCAGTGCCGCGCGGACGGCTCGATCGATCGTGTCGGGGCGACATTGCTGCCTGGCACCGGAAGGCTCCCTGACCTGGAACCCAGAGCGGTGCTAGAAGGATGGGCGCTCACCTGCGGGCGCACGCCTGCCCAAATGCTGGTGTTGATTGACGGGATTGTGATCGGCTCGACCACAGATTTTACACCGCGGGGAGATGTAAATAAAGTCATGCACACCACTTCGCCCTCCGGCTGGCACGTATCTGCCAATACACTTGGCGTTCCACCCGGGGAGCGCGTGCTTCAGCTCGCTGTTCGCATCGAGCCAAGAAGCGATATCCGCATTGTTCGTGAACAGCACGTATTCGTCATTGCACAGGAGCCTGCCGTGGAGGCCGCCCCGCTGCCACAGAAGCCGGCTTCGGAGCCTGAGTTGGAGGCGATGGCCAAGCGTGCGGCGCAGTTGTTGCGGGAACACCAGGCCGCGGACGGCTATTGGCTCACTTCATATACAAATGGACTTCGTTACGAAGCTCCGCACCAGGAAATGAACACGTTCCTGACTTCCATGCTGGTGGATTTGCTCTCGCCGGTCGCGCGCCAGGAGGGCCTCGACGATGTGGTGGAGCGTGCGCGAAAGCATCTCGCGGCACAGATCGAAAGCAACGGATTGGTACGCTTTCATGGGTTGCCAGACGGACCAACTATTGGTACGCTGGGGTGCATCATTACTCCGGACGCAGACGACACTGCTTTAGTGTGGAGAATCGCTGGCCAGGGCGCTGGTGACCCGAGAGAGCAACCCATGCTGGCAGAGCTGGCTCGTTATCGCGACGCAAGGGGCTTGTACCGCACATGGCTCGCCCCGCAAACGCAATATCAGTGTATCGATCCCGGAAATGATCCAAATCCGACCGACATCGGCATCCAGATGAATGTATATCTGATGCTGCGCGAACTTGATCCATCTGCCGCGCAGAACCTGTGCAATGCACTCCAACGCTCTTTTTGGGACGGAGATATCTGGGTTTACTATTCAAAGGCCCCATTAGTGCCCTATCTACGCAGCGCCGAATTGCGGCGGCTTGGTTGCGCAATTCCGCTGCCAACGGAGCGGCTGGCGCTTCCCGCTGCGGGACAGGAGATATGGAGTGTGGCGGTGCTCCGGCTCGCTGACACCATGGCGTTATCTCCGGACGAGGACGCGCGCCAGGCGATTCGCGATCTGCTTGTGCGCATTGGCAGCGACGATTTCGCACAGCTCCGCAGCTCGCCACCGCTGCTTTACAACAACGATCTGAGCGCGACTGTAATGCGATTTTACTGGTCCGAGGATTTTGGTTACGCGCTGTGGCTCCGCCTTTACGAAGCGGCTGGTGTCGAAACCGGAAACGCTAACCAGACATCGCCATGACTTCTCAATCTCCTTTTCGGCATTATGTGCGAATATTGCAACACTTCGCGTCCACTCGAGCATTGGAGGTGCTTGTGCTTCAAGCCTCTCCGATTCTGGGAAGCTTACTGGGTGGCTTCAGCCTCGAACGGTGGGGCGTGATCCGGCCAGGTTTACTACTTCTCGGCAGCCTCGCGCTCACGGCTCATATCTTTGTCTTCAATGATTGGGCTGGATACAACAACGACATTCGTGATCCGCGGCGCGCAGCACTTGTATTTGTCCAGCAAGGCATTAGCAGGCGTGAGGTCGCGGGCGTTGCGATCGCTCTGCTCATCTTTGCGAATGTCGCCTTCGTTGCCGTGGGCGGACTGGCCATATTGTTTGGCGCCGCAATCGCAGGCCTCAGCCTTCTGTACTCGTGTTCAGCGAGTTTCGGCAAGAACACGCCAATCGTGGGGTCGATCAATCACCTGCTCGGAGGGGCGCTGCACTTCTTGCTTGGCTACACTTTAGTCCACGCTCTTGACGCAAACGGTCTTATGATGAGTCTCTTCTTTGGTTTTGTGTTTGCGGGCGGCCATCTCAATCAGGAAGTGCGTGACTATGAGGGTGATCTTCTGAACAGGATACGTACAACTGCCGTAGTGTTCGGCCGTCAGCGCACGTTTCTCGCGAGCCTGGGCACGTTTACAGCCGCTTATGCGCTAGTCACCGGCTTAGCCGCGCTTGGCATAATGCCAAGACTGTTACTATGGAGCCCTATCGTGTGGCTCTTGCATGTTGGATGCTCTCTGCGAGCGCTCCAGCGTGGATTGGGATTCGAGACTGCGGTATGGATGCAACGACGGTATCGATTACTCTTCGCGGTGATCGGGCTCGCGATGCTAGCCAGATGAGCAGACGTGCCCTTCATTCTTGCCAGGGAGGTGTGACTTACAGCGCGTCTGCACATAAGGGAAATTACAGCTACAATTATAAAATGACATCTTACGATGTCCTTTCATTAGTTCCATTCGACTGTCAAAACTTTATATCGCACAAATCGGTGCCCCGAGCGAATTCGAACCGCTGAGCGCAGCGTACCATGTGGGTTTGGGCCTATGCCTGCCTGTCCTGAGTACTCTCAGGGCACCCGGTACTTTGGGTGTCTCCTGAATGGAGCTGAGAGGGTCCGGGAATTAAAACCCGCCTGGTTCGGCGGGAATTTGTGTGCCCCCAAGTAGGTGTTGTTTATACGGATAATAGAAAGTTGAGAGGGGGGTGTTCATCACAATTGAATTGAAGAGATTTTGATCTGTTTGTTGCTTATGACTTTTCGAGTTTCTTGCGTTCTTGCTCCCATATTTTTGCATATTGTTCAAAGAAGCCGGAGATCAATTGCAACTCATCTTCTGAGTAATTCGAAATGAGTTCCTGCTGTGCTTTTCCCACGGGCGTAAACCAAGGCGCCACTTTTTCAGCTCCTGATTTTGCGAAAACGATGAGCGTCCCGCGGCGATCATCCGGATTGGGCCGACGTTCGATAAAGCCCCCCTTTTCGAGCCGATCGAGCATCGCGGTCGTCGCACCGGAACTGAGACCAGTATATTTGGCAAGTTCCGTGGGGGTGGAGATACGTTTTGATAATAAAAACCCGAGACATTCCATATCGGTGCCATTGACGCCCAGTTTTCCGAAAACCATGTTGCGATATAGCGTCATCTGTATGCCGTATTCCCTGGCAGCCATATTGGTTCGTATTATTAAATCTATCTTTGTGGGTTCCGCCATATCCAAGCCTCTTGACAATATCTATATTTTGGAGTATCTTTATTATATAACAAATTGACGAAATTTACAAGTGTAAAGGAGATTGAGTATGAATAAAGGTGTCCAAACAATCATCTATCCCGTCAATGATATGGCTCGGGCAAAGATGCAATTCCGCACGCTCTTGGGCGTGGATCCATATGGGGACCAGCCATATTATATCGGCTTCAAGGTTGGGGACCAAGATATTGGATTGGTTCCGAATAGCCCCGAGGCTGGAATGACAGCCTTTTACCACGTTGATGACATCAATCAGAGTTTGCAATCTCTCCAGGAGGCCGGCTCACAAACCTTGCGGGAGATAACAGATGTCGGTGGCGGAAGGTTGGTCGCAAGTGTAAGAGACGCTGATGGTAACATCATCGGGCTTATTCAGGACGCGTGAGCCCTCCAGCAACAAATCTATATTTCGCTTGCACGTACTGTACGGACATGCAAGGATTTTACCGGAAACATTAGCCATAAGGAGATTCTCATGAACACAAGTAACAGCACCACAAAGAAGTCCACAGGATTTACAAACGAGGAAAAAGCTGCGATAAAGGCTCGTGCCCAGGAGCTGAAGGCAGAAGCGCGCGCCTCCAAGGACAGGGAGGAAGGCGAAAAGGCCGTGCTTGCGGCGATCGCCGCGTTTAAGGAACCGGACCGCTCCATGGCCGAGCGGCTGCATGCGATCATAAAAGCCAGCGCACCGACCCTCATGCCGAAAACTTGGTACGGCTTCCCCGCGTACGCCAAGGACGGCAAGATCGTCTGTTTTTTCCAATACGCGGAGAAGTTCAACACGAGGTACGCAGAGCTCGGCTTCAATGATGCGGCGAACCTCGATGAAGGCGCCATGTGGCCGACCCGTTACGCGTTGAAGGAGTTGACCGCTACCGAGGATGCAAGGATCCGCGATCTGGTGAAAAAAGCGGTAAGTTGAGTCCCCCTTGCGCGTCAGCGATTACGAGTTTGAAAAACATAAAGCCCCTCCCTGCCATCCCCAAATCCAAAGGATTTGGGGATGGCGTCCATTAGGGTGGGGAGGCGGATAGCGGCGATTTTCTTCATCACCCATATTTCCGTTGGGGGTTTCCCGCGCGGGTGGGTTGTATTCCCAGGTTAAAACATACGGGTCTTTAGCGTGTTCATCAGGTCCATTCAACCGTGACGGCCTTGTGAACACCCGTATATAGTAGTGCCCCCAAGCGGACTCGAACCGCTGTTTGGGCCTTGAGAGGGCCCCGTCCTGGGCCACTAGACGATGGGGGCTTGCAATTTTGAGCTGCTCTTAAGCCAGCGTTGCGGAATACAGCAGATGGGACCTGCCCTTTCCGAGCGGGGGGATTTTATCAGACGGGCATCGAATCGTCAATCAAAAAGACGTGCAATTCGCCCGGGCCATGGACTCCGATGGTCAGGGTCATTTCAATATCGGCAGTGCGGGAGGGACCGGTAATGATGACTCCAGCTGAAGAAGTGCCAACCTCGGGCATCGCCAGGGCATCGGTAAGAGTCGGAAGGATCCTGGACGCTTTCAAGACAACCACATGAATTTCCGGTAAAAGGGAAGCTTTGAGGGTTTCCCCTGCGCCGGAAGTGAGCAGAAGTGACCCTGTCTCCGCTATTCCAGCCAACGCCCCAGTCACGCCCGCCCGGACAGATGGATCAGGTTGCCTGAGGGTGGGAATGCCAGTGACAAAGGTCGCGCCATCGTCATCTACCAGGACACGATCAATCCTTTTAGATTCCAAGAATTCCACCAACCGGGCAGGCAATTCCTTCCCGGAGACTATATATGCATGCCCGCCGAGGGCAGAGAGTTCTTCGGCGAAACGATCAGGCAACGACTTGCCCGCTGGTCGAGATTCGGGCTCTAAGGGTTTTGGGCTTTCCTGAAACCGAATCGGTTTATTTTCCACGTGTTGCACAATCTTTCCCCAATGTGACCTGAAAGGATGCACGTCGAGCCGGGGAAAATCCTTGCTATATCCCCAACCCGTCCAGGCCGGGAGATGCATGTAAGAGCGGCGAGGGCTATATACCCTGCTGAGGAGACCTCCCAAACCCTGGAAAAAAGCGAATAGTCCAGAGCTCGCAGCAGCCAGGCGATAACCTGTCAGCCCTATTTTAACTGCAGGAGGAATCCCCACCCCTTCTTTTATTTTAGTTTGAGGTTTCTGCGGTGAATGACCAGAACGCACACGCAGCAGCATACCTGGAAGGTCAATATTCACCGGACAAGCTTCCTTGCATGCTCCGCACAATGAGGAGGCTTGGGCGAGTTGTGCCAACTGCGGGTCCACCAAGGCGCACGAAATGACCGAGCCAATGGGACCGGGGTAAATGCTGCCATAAGCATGCCCCCCAGCTTCTCGAAAGACCGGGCAGGCGTTCAGGCATGCCCCGCAACGGATGCAGAAAAGAGATTCGGCGAGCGGCGAGGCCTGTAATGCGGAACGGCCGTTGTCGATGAGGATCAAATGGCGCGTCTGACCTGGGAGCGGAGAATTGATCAGGCTGGTATAGACACTTAGTTTCTGGCCGGTGGCAGAGCGTGCCAGGAGCGAAAGGAAGAGAGCCAGGTCACTGAGAGAGGGGACGAGGCGCTCAATGCCCATCAGTGCTACATGGACCGGTGGAATGGTGGTGCACATTCGTCCGTTACCCTCGTTGGTTACGAGTGCAAGCGTGCCGGATTCAACCACGCCAAAGTTGACACCGGAAATTCCAATATCTGCGGTGAGGAAGATTTCGCGCAATACTTTGCGAGCTGTATTGGTGAGCACCGGGATATCTTCGGTGTAGGGAATGCCAAGTTTTTCTGCAAAAAGTTTACCAACGTCACCGCGGCGCAAATGGACGGCAGGAGTAA
>JADGQB010000089.1 GCA_017882145.1 Anaerolineales bacterium | reverse complement strand
TTCTTCATCCTGCTGCACTTCGTCCAGACGCAGCTCTGGTATGACGGTCTGGCGCAGGATGTCTCCATTTTTAGTTCGCAGGGTTCGGTGATCCTGATGCTGGTGGCGATCCTGTTGATGGAGAATCAGCGTCGCGGGCTTTTCCTGGGCAAGAAGGTTTCCTTTGCCAAACAGATCGGCTCCTTCGCCCGCAAGTACCACGGATACTTGTTTGCCTGGGCGACTGTCTACACCTTCTGGTACCACCCGATGGAAAATACTCCCGGTCACCTGCTGGGCTTCCTTTACATGTTCCTGCTGCTCCTGCAGGGCAGCCTGTTCCTGACCCGCATCCATCTCAATAAATGGTGGACGCTGACACAGGAGGTTGCAGTGGGAGTGCACGGCACACTGGTGGCAATCTTCCAGGGCCAGGGATTATGGCCGATGTTCGCCTTCGGGTTTGCAGGTATCTTCATCCTGACCCAGATGCACGGATTGGGCTGGAGCCGCCGGGTACGCTGGCTGGCGGCGGGACTGTATGTCGCCACGGCATTGCTCATCTACAGCAGCCGTGGTTGGATCCAGCTAAATGAGATCATCCGCATTCCATTGATCGAGTACCTGCTGGTATTTGTCCTGGCTGGCCTGATCGCTCTGGGCCTGTGGATCTCCCGGAGCATCCGCAAGCAGTCGAGCACGGTGCGATTGATTTCAGATGGAAAGAACATATAATCAATCACGGAGGGACTCCAATACGCCTCCCGATATTTATAGTCCCCTATCCATCTTATAGAAAATGGAGTTGAAATGCAGACCCTCGAAAACAAAGTAGCCATCGTCACCGGAGCCAGCCGCGGGCTGGGAAAGGCCATCGCGTTGAGCTTTGCACGCGCAGGCGCAAAGGTGGTGCTAGCCGCCCGCTCCCGGCAGGATATCGAGCAGAACACTGCCGATCTGCGCGCTGAAGGAAAAGAGGCTGTGCCCTTCGTCTGCGATGTCTCGGACCCCGCGCAGGTAGAGGCGCTGGCGCGTTTCGCCATACAAACCTACGGACACTTCGACATCTGGGTAAATAATGCCGGCGTAGCCGGCCCCTATGGTGCAACTTTCGATCTGGCGTCAGACCAGTTCCTGGGAACCTTGCGAACCAACATGTTTGGTGTTTATCACGGTTCCAGAATGGCCATGCGCCACTTCCTGCCACGCAAATCCGGGAAGCTGATCAATATCCTCGGAGCGGGATCGAGAAAACCGGCTCCCAACCAGAATGCCTACGGCTCCACCAAAGCCTGGATCCGGGTCTTCACGCTGGCGCTGGCCAAAGAATACAAAGACAGCGGGGTAGGGGTGTTCGCCCTGCAGCCTGGCCTGATGGAAACTGACCTGCTGACCGAGGTCGTCACGTTCCAGGAACATGCGGACCGCCTGCGCGGTTTTATGCCTTTCCTTATTCGAGCGGGTGGAAAGCCGCCGGAAGTGGCAGCCCGTAAAGCGCTCTGGCTGGCATCTTCAGACACAGATGGTAAGACCGGCCTGGATGTGAGCGTCAGTTCAAGCCTAAACGTTATGATTGGCTTTGTGCGGGAGGGCCTGCGCAGCCTGTTCCGGCTCCCGGCCCGCCCGATCGAAATGAAAGTAAAGGTCATCCCATCGGCTTTTGAGCCGTTGGAAGAATCAGCCTCGAATAACACGAATTGATCGAAAAAGGCCTGTTGATTAGAAGCAAAAAAGAAATTCGGGTCATTGGATGCAATAAAAGGAAATTATGAAAACTGCTCGTCTTATCAATATCTTTATCGTTGTTTTTGTTGACTTGCTCGGCTTCAGCCTGATCCTGCCGCTTTTACCTTATTATGCGGAAAAATTCGGTGCGACACCGGCAGTGATTGGATTGTTGACGGCCTCTTATGCGGCAGCTTCGCTGGTCGGCGCGCCTTTAATGGGCCGTCTTTCGGACCGCTTTGGCCGTCGTTTGATCCTGCTGCTCAGCGTAGCTGGAACGTTTGTGGGTTTCCTGCTGCTGGCCTTTGCCGAACCGATAGGGCACAGCCTGGCCGGCCTGGCTGCTTCGACGGCCATTAATATCTTCGTGTTGGGCATATTGTTCCTGAGCCGCAGTGTGGACGGGTTGACAGGCGGCAATATTACCGTAGCGCAAGCTTACATTTCCGACATTACGGATGAAAAGAACCGGGCCAAAGGATTGGGATTGATCGGCGCAGCCTTCGGGCTGGGCTTCATCATTGGACCGGCGGTTGGCGGTCTGCTCAGTAAATTTGGTTACAGCGTCCCGGCGTTGGCTGCGGCGGGGCTCTCGTTCCTGAACCTGATTTCCATCTTCTTCTTCCTGCCCGAGTCGTTGACGGAGGAACGCCGCCAGGTCATGCATACCCAGAAGCGGCCTCCATTCACACTCAAAGCATTGGGTGTGGCGCTGAACCGTCCCAAGGTCGGGCCCCTGCTGCACGTGCGTTTCTTATTTGCACTGGCGTTTTCCATGTTCCAATCCATCTTTTCGTTATATGCGGCTTATAAACTGCATCTCAGCTCGCAGTCGACCGGTTATGTACTGGCCTATGTGGGCGTGCTTTCGGTAGTGGTTCAAGGGGTTGGCGTAGGCCTGGTAACTAAACGATTCAAGGAAAATGCCATCATTATCACCAGCATGTGGCTGATGGTATTCGGTCTTGCGGGTTGGGCCATTACCCCAAACCTGCCAGTTCTGCTGGTGGTCATGCTGCCCTTGTCCCTGGGAGGTGGAATGCTGAACACGGTCATCAACAGCGCCATTTCCAAGTCGGTCACGCGGGCTGAGATCGGTGGTACGCTGGGGATTTCCACCTCCCTGGAAAGCGTATCGCGAGTAATAGCCCCTTCGGCGGGCGGCTTCCTGCTCCAGAACCTGGGAGCCTGGGCGCCAGGTGTGGTCAGTGCGGCTCTCATGCTCTGGGCGATCGTTTTTGCCTACCGTCGCATTATTCGAGCCGGGACTCCGGATGTCATTCCTATCGTGGAGCTGAATAATGGATAAATTAAATCAATTCGAAAAACAAAAATATCTGAACCTCGAAACCTTCCGGAAGAACGGCGAAAGTATGAAGACGCCAGTTTGGTTCACCCAGGCCGGCCAGACCATCTATGTTCTCACCATGGCGAATTCGGGCAAGGTCAAACGTATCCGCAACAATGGCCGGGTCAATATTGCGGCCTGCAGGATGGATGGGAAACTCACCGGGACCTGGGTCCCGGCGCTCGCCCGGCAGATCACCGACCGCGCGGTAATCACGACTGTGGATCGCCTGATGGATAATAAATATGGACTGCTCAAAAAGATGTTTCTGAAACGGAGTTCGAACACCGATTCCCAGGATGCCATCCTGGAAATCATTATTGCCGAATAGGAGATGAATATGAAAAACTACCTTCGCCAGATTATTGTCGTTCTTGTTACCCTGCTTACCATTACCATCAACATCCTGGCCGATGCCCTGCCTATCAATGGGCTGAATACCGGGCGGATCTCCGACACTTTCCATGTCTATTTCGTTCCGGCCGGGTATGTATTTGCCATCTGGGGCATAATCTACATTGGCATGCTCGCCTACGCGGTTTACCAGGCGCTACCAGCCCAGCGGGAGAACCCGCGTTTGCAAGCTACCGGCTGGTGGGTTATTCTGGGTGGGCTGGCCAACAGCATGTGGATATTCCTATGGCATTACCAGCAGTTTGTTGGGACGCTGGGTGCCATGTTGATCCTGCTGGCATCGCTGATTGCAGTTTATCTGCAGCTCGGCGCACGCCAGGCAAAAGTCTCAACGGGTGAGACTTGGGCGGTGCGGGTGCCCTTCAGCATCTACCTGGGTTGGATTACCGTTGCCACGGTGGCCAATGTCTCGGACGTGCTGGACTTTGTGAAGTGGAACCAGTTTGGTATTAGCTCAGAGGTATGGATGGTGATCATCCTGGCCGCGGTGCTGGCCATTGCCGGGTTGATGAATTTCTTGCGCCGCGACGTGGCTTACGCTCTCGTGATCCTGTGGGCGTTGGCCGGCATCGCGATAAAGTTTCCGCAGGCGGGCATTGTCACCATCGCCACCTGGACCACCTTCGGACTGGTAGCCGCCAGCCTGGTTACGGCGTTCTTTTTAAAAAAGAATACTGCTTAAGACGAGAATCAGCCGGTTCGTACCGGTTTTTCCTCACCCGACTTCCAGCATACTATTCGATTGTTAAAAAATGAGCCTCACCATCTTTTGTAATGATATTTACCTGTTCACTTGCATCTACTACTTGATATAATATGTCAGTTAAGTAGATTTTTTTATAGGTAGGAAAGAGGTTTTTCTATGAAACCTCGAAATATAAAGCATGGGAGTAATCAAAGCCTTTATAGCTCGGATCTCGAAAATGGAGTATTTACTTGTTTAGCATTGATTCCGTCCCGCCACACTTGAATAGCATACGTTTTGATTTGCCATCCGTGCTTGAAGAGGTTGTCCAATCACTCGCCCCTCAAGCCGCCATAAAAGAGTTGGAGCTCATCTCCTTTATTGATCCACCGACGCTTGTTTTTACTAGAGGTGATCCCGATTATTTGCGTCTGCTGTTGATGAACCTGGTCGGTTATGCAATCAAGTGTGCTGATCGCGGAAATGTTTCCATCCATGCCAAGGCAGAGGGTGAAACTAAATCTTACTCAAGTGTTATTTTTTCTGTAACTTTCAATCCCGGTACTGCATTTATCAATCGTCAGCCGGCGATCCAAAACAGGCTGAATGATCCAGATGATTTCCAGCTTGCTGAACCTGAAGGGGTGGATTCTGAATTGTTTTTATCCCAGAAACAATTAAAGCAAATAGGCAACCAGCTTCAGGTGGTTAATTCTTCGGAAAAAGAAACCAGGATCACTTTTGCTCTTAGATTTAGGAGCGATACTCTCCCTAAGACAAGCGATCTGGAAATCGATTTTAGCGGCTCCCGTGTTTTACTCGTTGACGATAACTTAGCCAGCCAAAAAGCTTTGACAGAAATGATAAATTCGTTAGGGTGTCGGGTGAAAATTGTTGCCAGTGGCGGCGAGGTTCATCCCGCCTTGGTGCGGGGATCGGTAACCAACGCACCCTTCCGGATCGTATTATTGGATATGGAAATGCCGGGTATCGATGTAGCAAGTGTTTTACAGGCAGTTCATCAGGATGAGCTAACCCAGAATACGAAGATGGTTCTCATGATGTCAATCAGCCAACGGAATAAATTGGATGGCATTTCTGAGTTGGATCGTTCCAATTACCTGATCAAACCAGTTCGAAAATCTGAGCTTTGGGTCGTACTCTATTCCGCTCTTGGTTCTAAGCAAAATCCATCTCGTGAGTACAACCATCCTGGTGGAGCCTTACCGCCTGAATCCGAGTATACCCAAAATCTTAAGATTCTGATCGTGGAAGATGATGATCTAAATTTACAGATGGATCGCATTTTGTTCAGCCAATTGGGTCACATTGTGGATGTCACCTCGAGCGGTGCGCAAGCGTTGTCTGCGCTGGAAGCTCGAGACTATGACTTGGTTTTCATGGATGTGCAAATGCCTGAAATGAGTGGGCTAGAGGCAACACGCAGGATACGCGCTTTAGAGAATAGCAAGAAGAATATTCCGATTATTGCGTTGTCCGCACATTCTGAATCTAAATACGGGCAACTATGCCTCGAAGCTGGCATGGACGATTATTTATCGAAGCCCTTCGAAACCAAGCGTATTAGTCAAATCATCAGAGCTTGTGCCGACGGCCAATACAGAATGAGGCAGAATCCAACCAAAACAACAGAAACTATTCCTATACCGGAGGATGCGCCATTACTGGATATTTCAAGGGGGCTGCCTTATTTTTCCAATGATACATTCCAATATGACAAATTCCTGAAGGAATTTTTGGAGGGTCTTCCCAAGCGGCTTGAGATTATGGAAAAAGCGTTATATATGAAGGATTGGGAGTTATTAGGAAATGAGGCCCACAAACTAAAAGGAATTTCAGCTAATTTGGGAGCCATGCAGTTATCAACCCTGGCATCTCAATTGGAGGCAAGTTCAAGCGAACCGACAGAACAAGAGGCATTTACTGTCATGCGCAAGATCGCAGGTGCGATTTCCATATTAGAAGACCAGGCTCCAAACCTGCGTGGTAAAGAAAAAACCTCTTAAAAAATTTCCAATTTCGGGAAGGAAGGGTTGTATGCGAGTTTTTCTTATCGATGATGAGATCATGTATTACAAATTACTAAGCCCGGTGTTAAAAAACGCCGGCCACATTCTTGGCAATGCAACGTCGGGTAAAGAAGGATTGGAGAAGGTTGCAGGTTTTAATCCAGATGTCATCATCCTGGATATACGATTGAATGATATGACCGGCTTTGACCTCTTGGAGCGCTTTCGGGAGGATCCGCATTTCAGCAATGTGCCGGTTATTTTTGTTACTGGGTTTGATGAGTTGGAGAGTAAGCTAAAAGCATTCAATCTGGGGGCTGAAGATTATGTAACTAAGCCGTTCAAACCGGAAGAACTTCTGGCCCGCCTCGAAGTCCTGGCCCGTCGCCGTGAATATATAAAAGTCTTTGAAAGTAGCTCCACAGAAAGCGAAAATATTGCCAGTGTTATAGCATTGCATAGTTTGCGAGGTGGGGTTGGCTGTACGAGTCTGGCGGTCAATCTGGCGCTCGCATACCATCAACTATGGCTCAAGCCGACATTGCTGGTTGACGCCGTGTTTACTTCCGGCCAGGTGGCTTTATTTCTTAATGCTTCTCCAAAAACCACATGGAAGGACTTATCAAATCAAACACTAGATGACCTTGATAGTGCCATGATTATGAATTTGATCAATATGCAAAAGAATGGCATCTCGTATATAGCCTCCCCCAATCTACCGGCCACATTTGAATCGCTCAACGACATTTTCCCTAAAACTCTAAATGAGCTGCGCAGTAATCACGATTTAATTGTTTTGGATACTCCTCATGATTTTTCCGATATAGCCGTCATGACATTAGATGCAGCTGATTACATTCTACTCGTGCTCGCCCCGGAGATGGCTTCTTTGCGAGCCGCTATTTGTGCATTAAAAACCTATAGTCGCCTAGATTATCCCGAAGATAAAGTAAAAATTGTATTAAATAATAACAGCCCGGTAGCTGGAATAAAGCTTAAGCAAATTGAACAGACAATTGGCCGGCATGTTGATATCGAAATACCTTTTTCGCAAGAGGTCAGCCGGTCGATTAATACTGGCGAACCTTTCCTCATCGCCAACCCCGAGCTGCCTATCACCATGCGAGTGGAGGAATTGGCATATCAGCTGAGTCGTGATGATCTAAAGAGTCTTCCTCCGGCAACCCCCTCCAACACCTGGAAGGATGTCACCAAGCGCTTGAATACAAATCCCACGCCTGATGCACCGACCTCCATTTGGAAAAATATCCTCAAACGCTTAAATCTTGAATAATAAAAGGGAAACATAACATGGCTGGGAAAAAACGAATTTTGGCTTTAATTCCCATTTTGGCGTTAGTGGTTCTGGGGATTGTGCTCCTTTCAATTCCAATGGGGAAAGCTGTTCGTGCCAGGCAAAATGACCAAACCAATCCCGGCACACCTACTCCTACTGTTGTAGCGCCCGGATTAGCCAAAGGAGATTTGTTTGCCTTTGCGGAGGCGCCGGTTGGCGATTTGGATAGTCCTTATATTATTCTATTTGCATACGGCAATCTGCCTGACAATTTACCCATTGGGATTCAAGGGGACATCGACGGAATAACCGGATTTAAATGTTTTAATACTCCTTGTAAACTTCCAATATCTACTGATTCCATAATCCGTTTCCATGCTTATGTTGGAGGAAATACCAGCCCAGAATTAACAACTCAAACTCGTATTTCAAGTCCTGCCCTCGGCAAATATCAGGTAAAGATAAATACTATTCCACTTCAAGGTATTTTTTCTGATAGTTGTTTTGCCATCTGGGATTCACCGGCTGGCAAAATACCGAGTTGGGCAGGAATGCCGAATAATCCGTCCCACTTGAACACGGATATAACTCTACAATACCTGGCAACTCGATTAATTCAAAAGGGAATGGTGGATGTTAGCAGTTGCACATCTGGCGGGATGGCAAACGGTGCCCCAAATGGTTGTGGAATTGAACATGCTCAACAGGCAATGCTTGAGTGGCAAAACAAATTTGACCTTGATATTTGGCTGGCAAGCGATGCAGTCGGTATTCCGCCTGAGCTGCTTAAAACCTTACTCTTACAGGAATCTCAATTCTGGCCGGAAAATGCTGCCTTTATCGTGAATGAGTATGGCCTGGCACAGATCAATGATCTAGGTGCCGATGTGGCTTTGCGTTGGGATTACAATTTATATCTGGATCTCTGTTCAAGCGTTCTATCAAGCTGCAAGGCAGCCTTTTCGCGGCTCCCGGAACCATCACGCGCAATGGTGCGTGGCGCGTTGCTAAAGCGATTGAATGCAGTGTGCCCGACCTGCAGTAATGGGCTGGATTTAGATATTGCACATGCCAGTGTTTACACGATTGCAGAAGTGGTCCATGCCAATTGTTGGGAGAGTTGGTATATTATGGATCAAAACAACGTTGCGCCGAGTTATGAAGACTTTTGGAGGTTTACGATTGCCGCTTACCATAGTGGTTATGGTTGCCTGGATGTTGCTGTTGGCGCAACCACCAAGGCTGGAGAAAGTATTGATTGGGGTAATGTTTCTAAACATTTGGCTTGCCAGGGTGCCAAGCAATATGTTGATAATTTCTGGAATACGCTAACCTCTTTTAACAATAAAGTGGTTGCTCCTGATATAGTTGAAAATGCAAGTGTTGGTTTGATTCCAAGAGGTACACCGTTCCTCTATCCCACCGCGATTGCTACTCCCACCCCGGCAGCCTCCAATGCTTCTGTGAGCGTTATTGTATTTGTAGATAAAAATGGGAACAATATCCCCGATCCGCTCGAAGGAGTGAGTGGTGTTACTGTCAAGATTACTTTTTCGAATGGCTCATCCCGAACCGCGACTACGAACGATCAAGGTAATGTGGTCTTTAACTTAACTGGAAGGATTGTCGGGGAGGTTGAAAATGTCAGTCTGGTAGACCTCTATCGAAGTAAGAATGTGGTTCTCCCACAAACCGGGTTGGTTGAATTGCAATTCAAAATCGATCAACCAATTTTGCCTTCCACCCATCCATAAAGGTTGTGGAACAATCCTATGTCTGAGAAAATTCCCCGTGAAAACAAATTGAAAGATGTCAAAGATTGGATCTCACATTTGGATTCAGAAACCGATGAGGAATTTGTTCGTTCCTATTTAACTGGCCAAAAACCACAAGAACAGGGCACTGAAGCCAAAGATCCTTTACCCAAGGATGTAGATAGCTTGCCGACGAAAGAACCCAGGTCCGACCCCTCCAGCCGTGCCTCAACCTCGGGATATGCCACTAAAAGGCTAAATCAAAAAAGGCAAATGCCAGTTGATAATGGAACTACAGACCTTCAAGAGGAAGAACTGAATAAAAGGCTGACGGGTGATGCTGGTCAAGATGCACTCCCCCCAATTTCTCCAGTTGAGAAAAAAAGTGGTAAGCAGTCTCGAGTGCAGGCGATGCCACAACCAGAATCAAAGACGCACTTAGATTCCAATCCTATTGCTGCTCGACCGGGACAATTGAAAATTGAAGAACCTGATTTTGATCAACTACGTGCAACGGCCCTTAAAGATTATGATCCTGATATTAAGGAGGATCACAGGACAGACCGGTCATCCGTTTCCCGCATGAAAAAATGGCTTCATCGATTAACATTTATTCAGAAAATGGATATCCTTCTGGGTACCCTGGTCGTTCTCGGAGTGACCATATTATTGATTGTCTTTTTATCAGCTCAGTCGCCGCAAAAACCCGGATTGGCCTCGGTTGTATATCAGGATCCTTCTGTTCCAATTCCCGTTCTGGCCATTTTCCCGGATGGACAATCTTTTAATTTGGGAGTTGGAAATATTGAAAATGGTTCCTGGACACCAAAGTCGGCCGAATGGCTTGCAGGAAGCGAAGTTCCCCGCTGGTTGTCTTTACCTTGGAATAAGAAATTGGAAACGAAGGTTCGCGCTTACAAGATTGATGAACCGATTCAACTTAAGATGAGTAATAACGATGTGCTTGTCTATAAATTCCAATCTTTACAAGAAATATCTGCACAGGAAATGGCCACATTCCATGCGAATACAACGGATTTGCTAATCATTCTTTCCAAGCCAAATACCTCAAAGCATTTGGTGATCCTGGCTGTGCACTGAATGGATGCCAAAACCTTTATTTCCTGATCGCGAAACCATTTTAAAAAGCCGGCTCTTCCCGCCAAATTTATGGCGGGATCGCTTTATTAAAAGCGGGAATATAATATAAACAACTCAAATGAAAAAAAGATCTTTCCTCAAAACCATCGGAATCATATTTATTATTTTGATTATTACCCTCTCAGTTGGGCCTTTCCTCATCCCTGTTTCCCCTGACACGGGAACGGTACCACCAGAGCAATTGGCCGACCCGGACAGTCATTTCGTCGAGATTAACGGCCTCAATGTCCATTACAAAATGATGGGCAGCGGACAACCGGTTTTTATTCTCCTGCATGGCTTCGGAGCCAGTCTGTTCTCCTGGCATGCTGTGATGGAACCCCTCAGTGCCCATGGGATGGTAATTGCCTATGACCGTCCGGCATTCGGCTTGACCGAGCGCCCGCTGCAGTGGACCGGGCAGAACCCGTATGGTCCCGATGGGAATATAGCGCTGCTGCTTGGCCTGATGGATCATTTTGGAGTCCGGAAAGCGTTTCTGGTTGGCAACTCGGCCGGCGGGACATTATCCATGCAGTTCGCTTTACAATATCCACAGCGGGTGGAAGCACTTATCCTGGTGGACCCGGCGGTTTACGAGAACGGCGGTCCGGCCTGGGTGCGCATCCTGGGAAAGACACCCGAGATGCAGCATCTTGGTCCCTTGTTCGTGCGTTCGATCCGGAAAAGCGGGCTCGACCTGATCCGGACCGCCTGGCATGATCCGTCCAGGATCACCCAGGCCACCTGGGATGGTTATACCAGGCCGCTCAAGGTCGATAATTGGGACCGGGCACTTTGGGATTTTACATTGGCCAGCCACGACACAGGCCTGCTACAACATCTTCAGGATTTCAAACTGCCCATCCTGGTCATCACCGGCGACGATGACCGGATCGTACCGACTGCCGACTCGATTAAACTGGCCGGGGTTCTCCCAGGCGCGGAACTGGTGATCATTCCGCAGGCCGGCCATGTTCCCCACGAGGAACAACCTGCGGCGTTTATGCAGACGCTGGATTCGTTTGTAAAAAATATTCCATAACAGACTTGCATATTTGAGGCGGACACGCAGGATCGCCGATACAATCTGCCCTTCAAAAGGATAAATGTCCAAAGTTGCTCTTAATGCACCCGCACCCGATTTCGAACTGGCCGACTTCAACGATAAGCCAGTCCGTCTTTCTGATTTCCATGGCCGAAACGTCCTGCTGGTTTTCAACCGCGGATTTTTGTGACCATTCTGCCGCGCGCATTTGGCGCAGTTGCGCCTGGACTTTTCAGAATTTGAGAAGCGTAACGCCGTGATCCTGGTGGTTGGCCCGGAGGATGCACCAGCTTTTGCAAGATATTGGCGGGAGCACGATCTAACTTTCACCGGTCTGCCGGACCCTGAGCATACTGTCCTTAACCTGTATGGCCAGGAAACCAAACTGCTCAAATTCGGACGTCTGCCAGCCCAGATTGTGGTGGACAAGGCCGGGAAGGTTCGATCCATCCATTATGGGCAGGATATGACTGACATTCCCTCCAATTCCGAAATGCTGGCGCTAATGGACGAGGTTAATGCAGGTTGAAAGCGAGGTTCAGCTAAAATGCAAACAATTCTCAGCGGTGTAGTTGTTGAAGGCTATCGGGTTGCTTCGGGACCGTCGAAGGACTATCCTTACGGTTCGCTTGAGAAACAGATTCCGTTGTTCAAGGAACGCGGTCTCAACCTGGAGCGGTTTTATCCGGGTACTTTGAATATTTCCATCGCGCCTGCCACTTTCGAACTGACCGCACCGGAATACACATTCCGGCAGGTCGCCTGGACCAACTTGCACCCGCCGGAGGATTTCTCGTTTTCACGCTGCACCCTAAAGTTCAAGGGCAGCGAATATGCCGGCTTTATATATTATCCCCATCCCGAAACAAAGAAACGCCATTTCGAAAGCGATTCCATTCTTGAAGTTATTTCAATGTACATCCCGGATATCAAATATGGGGATAAACTTGAATTGCAGCTCAATCCGGAAGAAATCCGAATCCGGGCGGGCAGAAAATGAGGCTGTCCAAGGGCGTGGTGCTATAATTTATTTAAACGATGAACTTTATCCAG
>JADGQB010000088.1 GCA_017882145.1 Anaerolineales bacterium | reverse complement strand
GGCCACGTCCGTGGAAAACTGGTGATCGATGTGCCGGGTGGCAAAATATGATGGAAATAAATTATCGGAAAATTACCCAATCGAGTTGGAAGTGACCCGGAAAAATTGCTTTGGCAGGATATTCCATTTCAACAACTCCCTTCCCATTGGGCTTAATTTATAAACTGTCCTGGGCCAGGCAGCTTGTTTTTATTCGCTATTAGCATAAACAAGTAGATCTCCGGGTTCTTCGCAAGAACCCGGAGATCTGGTTTGTCGGTGGTGGCGGAATGCCATTCCGCCCAACTTCCTTACTTTACTTCCATCGAACGGATCAGCGCATCCAGTTTGTTCAGATCCGGCGTAAAGCTCTCGACGGGCTGCTGGTCAAGAAGCGTGACCATCTTCGAAAGGTAGTCCGGGTAATTGGCTTGCGCCTTGGTCTGCACATCGCTGACCTCGGAACCGGTCGGTAGTTGCGGGTTGCTGACCGGCAGGACTGCAGCAACATAGTATTTTCCGTCGCTGGTGAGACCCTGGAAGGTGTAGATCAACTCGTTATTGTTGACCGCCACCAGTCCCTGGGCGAACTGGGTCAGGAAGCGCACACCCCTTCCGTTCTTGAAATCCACATACTGTAACTGAGCATGCAGCATCTGCGCGGAGTTGATCAGCGGCAGGGAGGGCATCTGGTCCGCGGCCTGCTGGGTTTTAAGCAGGGTTTGCAGGTCGGCGGCGACCTTGCCCATGGCTGGGTTGGCAGAGGCCAGGTCAGCGACCGGGTAGATGAAGATCTGCGCCTTGAACAGATTACCGGTGATGGGGTAGCCTTCCAATGTCAGGCGGCGGTATTCAGGTCCGGCTTCCCAGTAGGACTTATCGGCACCCGCGGGTACGGCGGCCACGGTATCGGCGGACAGATTCTGGGCCACTGCGGAGATATCCAGGGTGATACCGCTGGATGGTTGGGCAGGCGGTTGGGTGGCCAGGCTCACCGGCATCGCCGCGGGTATTTGGGTGGCCCGCGGGCTTGGCGCGGTCGCCACCGGCCGGCAGGCAGACATCAGGAGCATACCGGCTGACAACAAAAATAATGGGGTAATTCTTCGTGCGTTCATAGTCTATCTCTCTTTCATATGGGTTCATTATTGACCGCATTATAAGGGGCTGCCCGGGTTCTCGCCTCTGCCGGAGGTTGGGTTTTTGACTGGCCTTCCGGATAGGTTCAAACCTGCCGAACGGCAGGGGCACTTTTTCCTGGCAAAACCTATAATGAAAATTAGCGAAGATATGGAAAAATATTTATGCTGTCAAGCCGTATACCTGTAGAGGAAATATGACAAATAAGAAAACGAAACAGCATCCGATTAAATCATTTTTCCGAAAGGGGCTGCGTATTATGTTGATCATTCCTGCTGTTTTACTTGTTTGTGTATTAATTCTTGTGGGCGTACTGCTGGCAGTCAGTCCCGGAAAACCTGCACCTTTTCTGGATGAAAACGGAAATATGCTGGCAGGCAGTATTTCGGAAAAGATCCATGTCAATATTAACGGGGTGCAGCAGGGTATGTTTATCCAGGGCAAGGATAAGACCAGGCCGGTGCTGTTATTCCTGCACGGAGGGCCCGGTATGCCCGAGTATGCGATCAGCCGGGGATATCCGGCTGTCCTGGAGGACGATTTTGTTGTCTGCTGGTGGGAGCAGCGTGGGAGCGGGCTTTCATACAACTCTAACATTCCGCCCGAGTCCCTGACCGAGGCGCAGTTGGTCTCGGATACGCTGGATGTGACCAACTACCTGCGCAAGCGTTTTGGACAGGAAAAGATCTACCTTATGGCACATTCGGGAGGAACCTTTTTTGGTATCCAGGCGGCTGCCCGGGCGCCTGAGCTGTACTACGCCTACATAGGCGTGTCCCAGATCTCCCAACAACTTGAATCAGAAAAGCTGGCTTACCAATATATGCTGGAACAGTACACTTTGGCCGGTGACAGGAAAATGCTGCAAAAGCTTGAGAAGACGCCTCTGCCTGAGATGGACAGCATGCCGCCTGAATACCGCGCCATACGGGATGCAGCCATGCACAGCCTGGGCATTGGTACCACGCACAATATGAGATCGGTCGTAACGGGTATATTTTTGCCGGTGATGGAAAGCCGGGAATACACGCTGGGTGAGAAGATAAATATCTGGCGCGGCAAATGGTCGGTCTACTCCACCAATATGTGGAACCAGGAGGTCCTTGCAACCGACCTGACTGCCCGTGTGACGAAACTTGATATCCCTGTCTATTTCTTTTCCGGCATATTCGATTACACGGTATCCTACACTTTGGCAAAGAACTATTTTCAGAAGCTGCAGGCGCCTGTGAAAGGCTTTTATACCTTTGAACAATCTGCCCACAGTCCAATGTTCGAAGAACCCGATAAAATCCAACGCATTTTGGAGCAGGATGTGCTGGCAGGCGCGAACAACCTTGCTGACACAAAATAGGTATCCCCAATCCAGTCAATCATCTATCAAGAAAGGAATGTTTTCATGAATACTTCAGAGAAATCCAATCCATCCACAACTGGTTCCAAAGGCCTGCAGCAGGTGATGCGCGCCCATCCGTTGTTCTCCTTCTTTTTCATGGCGTACGCCTTCTCCTGGATCATGGTGATCCCCTATATCCTCTCGCAGTGGGGTATCCTGCACGGAGATTTCAGAATCGCATTCGTCATCAAGTCCTTCGGACCGTTCCTGGCGGCCTATATCATGATTGGCATTACCGAAGGGAAAGCCGGCCTGCTCCGCTTTAGACGCAGCCTGAGCCAGACGCGCGTGGGCTGGCAGTGGTATGTGTTCATCCTGCTGGGCATTCCGGCGCTGTTCCTGCTCGGGATGGCTCTTTTCCCAGGCGTGCTGGCAAGTTTTCAAGGTTTTCCGGCCAACTTCCCGATTGTTTATCTTGTAACCTTCGTCCTCATCTTCTTTGGCGGTGGCCCGCTGGGCGAGGAACCCGGCTGGCGCGGCTTTGCTCTGCCCCGCCTGCAACCACGTTTTGGTACGCTGCGCGGCACCCTGTTGCTGGGTGTTTTGTGGACCTTCTGGCATCTGCCGGATTACCTGAATGATGCTCAAAGGGGAGGACCGGGCGCCAACCTCGTATCCCTGCTCACCATCAACCTGCCTATTTTCCTCCTCATGGTGATGGGCATGGCAGTCATCTTCACATGGGTCTTCAACCATACCCGCGGCAGTGTGTTCATCGCGATCCTGCTGCATACCAGTATCAATGGCTTTGGTACCGCGCTTGCACTCTTCAATGCTCCGATCTTGGCCAGCTCTGACCTGGTCATGTGCATCGCCGTTGTAGTGCCGGCGCTGCTGATCCTGATCCTGACCCGCGGCCGGCTTGGCTACCGGCCGGTGCAGGAACCCTCCTTGAAGCCGAGGGAGGTTGAGGCGCAGGCCAGCCTTTGAAACTTTGAATCCAAACCACTCCGGGTTCTCTGCCTCATCATTACCGGGCGCCCTGATTGTGCGCAGAACGGGATGCAAGGATGATGTTGGGGAGCCCGGAGTTTGGTTATATCAACATCGCTGGTAAAGTAACTTAGGAATGGGGGAGACAGTCTTTTCTGGATGGGTTGCGCATAACCGTCTAGGTGTTTCCTTCTTGAAGGCTTGGATCAGGGATAACTGAATTATGTGATCTCCAGAATAAAAACTATCAGGCTTTCAGAAATTTCCTCCCCCATTTTTGTACTTCAAAATGGGGGAGGTGCCGGACAGGGCGGTGGGGGTTAACCCTGACCCTTATGTCCCATAGGCAACTCTTTTTGAATGGGATATAAAAGATAAACAATATCCCAATAATAGATTTAAAGGACAAATAGCATGCCTGAAACTAATGTAGCAGTAGTTCGTAAAATGCTGGATGTGATTCAAAACGGCGGCACCGATGGTCTCGATCAGGTCTTCGCCGCCAATTGGGTTAACCATGACCCTTCCCTGCCTCCCCTGCAAGGCTTGGAAGGCGCTAAGCAGTTGGTCGCCCTGTGGAGCGGCGCTCTCTCGAACACCAAGGTCGTGATCGAGGACAGCGTCAGCGATGGGGACAAGGTTGCCGTTCGCTTCAGGATTACCGGCACCCACACCGCAGACATGATGGGCATCCCCGCCACCGGGCGGATGATTAACGTGACCGGCACCGGCATATTCCGGATCGTGGATGGAAAAGCCACCGATAACTGGGTGAATTTCGACGCTCTCGGACTGCTCCAGCAAATTGGGGCGGTGCCGGTGCTAATGCCAGGGAAATAATTGCTTTCTTATTGGTTGCATTTATCTGGTCGATTCGGGCAGGAAGCTGGAGGCGTGGAATTGATATGAATACTCATTCAGTTGAGCTGATAGCCGGCCTTACTTCGAGCATGATCTTTGTCAGCGGCAATCTGCCCATGCTGTTAAAGGCATTCAAAACCAAAGACCTGCATTCCTACAGCCTTGGACAGATAATTTTGGGCAATATCGGGAATTCGGTCTACTGGCTGTATGTGATCAGCCTGCCCGTTGGGCCGGTCTGGTACCTGCAGGCCTTCTTTTCAACCTCCAGTGCATTGATGCTTTTCTGTTACCTGCGTTATGAAAAGAAATGGCATCGTGCGAAGAGTAACCCCCTCAGCCCCTACCCGGAACATGCCATCCCACCTGCAGAGCAGACGCCGGTTATCCCCAGCCGTTATCCCCGTCGGTTGAACTAAACAACAATTGATACCGTCCATGTCGGAACTGGCGAAATTGTTATTACGGTTCAGCCGGCTTCTTTCAAATCGCGCGGCCATGCGGCTGGATGATGAACTGCAAATTTCTCCGAATTTTTTCTTATATTGGTTGGCTTTATCCACTTCTTTAATTTTGTCGGGGTAAAGCATGGTAAATATACCGTTTTAAAATTTAACGAAAGGAGGCTGCATCAGCATATAGACTCTGATATCCTGATAATCAATCCGTTGCAGTCCAACGTAGCATTCATTCAGACACAACGATACATCTGTACAAAATTAATCCGTCAATTAAAAGGAGATAAAACATGAAGAAGTTACCAATATACAGTTTGAGAGTAATCCTGGCTGTTTTGTTCGCCGCAGCCAGCCTGGGGATGCCCATCGTTGCATCCGCGGCTTCAGCGCAGACCTATACCGTCCTGGTCGGCGCGGAGAACGTTGCGCGCGGGACCGGCGTGATGGCCTATTTCCCCTCAACGCTGACCATCCATGTGGGTGACACTGTTCTCTGGAAAGTGAATACCCACGAGATCCACACCGTTACCTTCCTGGCGCGTACTCCTGAACCCCTCCTCATTGTCTCAGCCCCGCCTCCCCCGCCTGTCCTGTCAGGACCGCTGGTAATCAACCCGCTGGTCGCATTCCCTACCGCACCGGCAGGTGGCATGTATGATGGCTCCACCTATGCCAACTCCGGTGTCATGTCCACTGATCCGGGCAACCCGACGCAGTTCAGCTTGACCTTCACCCAGACCGGGACATTCATGTACGAATGCATCGTGCACGGTATGATGATGTCCGGTTCGATCGTGGTGGTACGCCCGTCGGTGAGAATTCCTTCGCCCGCGGCTGTTTCGCTGAAAGCACAACAGACGATCACCCAAAAGCTGGCGAGCGCCTTTGGGTTGTACGGAGTGGCCCTTTCCCACGTTCCGGAGCCGGTGCACAACCCTGACGGCAGCACCACCCACACCGTCCTGGTTGGTTGGTCCAAAGGACAGTTGGACCTCATGAAATTCGTCCCGTCCAGGCTGGTTGTTCACCCGGGCGACACGGTCAAATTCATGCTCAGCCCGACGAACGACGCCCCGCACACGGTAACCTTCCTCAATGGCGGTGCCGATATCAGTTTCGTCCTGCCTGTGGATAACCCGCCTGGTCCGCCCATCCTGTTGTTCAACCCGCAGGTGCTTTTTCCGATCAACCCGGGTAAACTCTTGACCCGCAGTGGGGTCTTCAGCTCCGGTTTACTGCAACCCGGTGTTGGTCCGACCAGCTACTCATTCAAGATTGGCAATATTAAAGGGAATATTGCCTACCAGTGTTTGTTGCACGATACAAGCGGAATGGTGGGCTTGCTAACCGTGGTTCCCAAGCACTGATCGGATTAATAAGGCTAAAGAAATCTCGTAGGGGCTGTCCTTTTTGAACAGCCCCTAAATATTTTCTCCATCATTTTCCCCGTTCGCCTGCCTGTACTCTGGTATCGGGTATCCCGTTTTATACGGGGTTCTATGGGGCAAATGGATGGGTACCCGTCAGGGTGGGCTATGCGCCGGCTTAATCTGATTAGCTGCAGGTAGCTTCCATCGGCGGGAAACGCCCATCCGGGCTGGCCGGGAAAGCATAGTTGACACACATGTCGGAAAGAATATTTTGAACTTGGATGCCTTCCACCACCTGTCCGGCAGTGACCGTCAAAGCGCCAATCCCGGACCCGGTCGAATAGGCGGCCGCGGGGCGACTGGCCTGCATTTCACTGCCGGCTGGGTATGCCACCACCTGGTAGGTACCCGGCGCCACCTGCAGCTCGAAACTGGAGGATGGGCTTCCACCTGGCACTTCCAGGGAATACCAATTCCCACTGCTGATGAAATACAGTATGGAGATTGGGGTAGGCGGGGCCTGGTAAGTGATCGTGCCGCGCACCGTTGCTGGCGCTGTTTCCGCCGGGAGACTGCTGCAGTTTTCCTCGATGGGCGGGAAGCGTCCATCCGGCGAGGCCGGGAAAGCATAGTTGACGCAGCGGTCGGAATTGATATTCTGTACCCGAATCCCGTTATAAACCTGCCCGGCAGTGACCGTCAAAGCGCCAATCCCTGACCCGCTGGTATAGGCAGCTGCGGGCCGGTTGGACTGGTTTTCGGTGCCGGTTGGGAATGCCACCACCTGGTAGGTACCGGGCGCCACCTGCAGTTCGAAACTGGAGGACGGGCTTCCGCCTGGAACTTCCAGGGAATACCAACCCGCGCCGCTGATGAAATACAGCATGGATTTCGGGGTGGGCGGGGCCTGGTAAGTGATCGTGCCGCGCACGGTCGCGGTCTCCGTCGTTGGTTCTGCCGGCAGTTTGCTGCAGTTCTCTTCGATCGGCGGGAAACGCCCATCCGGCGAGGCTGGGAAAGCATAGTTGACGCACCGGTCGGAATTGATATTCTGAACGTGGATACCTTCGACGACCTGTCCGGCAGTGACCGTCAAAGTCCCGATCCCGGAACCGGTCGTATAGGCGGCCGAAGGGCGGTTGGCCAGGTTTTCACTGCCGGCCGGGAATGCCACCAACTGGTAGGTGTCGGGTGCCACCTGCAGTTCGAATGTTGCCGAGGGGCTTCCAGCTGGTACTTCCAGCGGATACATATGCTCCACGCCAATGAAATATAACCAGGAGGCGGGGGTGGGTGGAGCCTGGTAGGTGATGGTTCCGCGGATGGTGGCAGGCGCTACTTCGGTCGGGAGCTTGCTGCAATCTTCTGCAAGCGCCGGGAAACGCCCATCCGGGCTGGCCGGGAAAGCGTACGTGACGCAGTTATCGGAATTGATATTCTTTACCTGGATGCCTTCCACCACCTGTGCGGCACTGACGGTTAGAGTGGCGATCCCGGAACCGGTCGAATAGGCAGCCGCCGGACGGAATTGCCCTGTTTCACTCCCCACGGGGAATGCAACCAGCTGGTAGGTGCCAGGGGCCACCTGCATTTCGAAAGTTGAAGACGGGCTGGCGCTCGGCACTTCCAGGGAATACCAGCGCTCGGGGCTGATGAAATACAGCATGGAATGCGGGGTTGGCATGCCTTGGTAAGTGATCGTTCCACGGATGGTGGCTGGCGTTTGGGCAGTGGCGGTGGCCGGATCCGGTGCTGTTGTGGCAGCCGGCGTGGGAGTGGTGCAGCCTGCCAGTGCAAGGCCTAGTGCAAGGACAAGTCCCATTGCAGACACCAGCCAGAAGACTGAAGAAATAAAAGTTAGACGTTTCATTTTGTTCTCCTTTTGAGTTCAATGGTATCGGTACTATTCCATCATAGCCTTGCAAGCCAAAAAAGTCCCCTCCCAAATGGAGGGTTTTTGGCTGGTCGAGTGGATAGGTGTGGGGTGTTACCGATGTGTGATGGCCTCTGGCGGAACACAAAGTTATAATAATTCGATAAAATAAGCCCAATATATCCAGTTAATAACTTTTAGAGAGCGATGTTACTTATATGAAAACAGCGATAAGAATTGAGGCCGCACAAGCAGTTTTTGTCCCGCCGCATACCGGCAGGAAGCTGGATTTCCTTGCCGTAACCCATAAACTGACCGGCCAGCAAACCGGCGGCGCTTATTATATGTTCGAGTCGGTTTTCGAGCCTGGCACCGGGAATTCGCTCCATGTACACCGCCGTGAAGACGAAGTCGGCTATGTCCTGGAAGGCGCATTGGAGATCCGGGTTGGCGATCAAATCGTGCTGGCTGAAGCGGGGGGTGTCGCACACCTGCCGAAAAACATCCCGCATTCGATCCGCAATCCTCTCACGACGACATCCCATTACCTGTTCATGACCATCCCGGCCGGCCTCGACCAATGGTTCGATGCGCTGGAGGCTGCCAGGCAGGCGGGCAAGCTGAACGATGCACTCTACCGCAAACTCTCCCTGGAGTATGGGATTGATTGGCTGGAGTAATTGTTGAAGGGGAGCGGAAAGCTATTCCGTCCTTACCTTCCAGCCTTTGGAGAAATTGATCATGAAGAAAAGTCTGATCGGCCGGTTGATCGTAACCATCCTGTTGGCGTTGGTAGTGTTCTCGGCGGGCTCATTCGTTGACCGACCATCCGGAACGCGTGCGGCCTCCCGGGCAGCGCCTTTGATCCACTCCGTCTATCTGCCGATGATTTTGAAGTATGGGCCTCCTTACGATTGGTTTCAGTTCGATGGCGATGCCTCCCATAGCGGCAGCAACACCCTTGAACAAACGCTTTCCCCAACCAATGTCAACCAGCTGCATCTGTTGTTCCAGGTCGCGCTGCCCGCCGTCGCGGATGGCGCGCCGGTCTATTTGCACAATGTCACTACAGCCAGCGGGATCCGTAATCTCGTCTTTGTAACCACCCGCACGGGAGGCTTGGCCGCCTTGGATGCCTCCACGGGTGGGACCGTCTGGTGGAAGCCCAGCGCGGCCGCAAGCTGCCTGATCAATAATGACAGCGGACGGAATGAGGCCTGCTACACCACTTCCTCACCGGCCATCGATCCGAACCGGCAGTTTGTCTACAGTTACGGACTGGATGGCTATGTCCACAAATTTAAAGTCGGGGATGGGACGGAGATCCTGACGGGCGGCTGGCCGGAGCTGGCCTCCCGTAAAGTGTATGACGAAAAGGGCTCCTCGGCGCTCAGCCTGGCCACTGCCAGGGACGGGATCAGCTATCTCTACGTGACCAATGGTGGCTATCCCGGCGATGCCGGAAATTACCAGGGCCACCTGACGGCCATCAATTTATCGGATGGCACCCAGAAAGTTTTCAATGCACTCTGCAGCAACCAGACCGTTCATTTCGTGGACAGCCGCGTTACCAGCGGGATAGACTGTCCCGCGCAAACGCAGACGGCCATCTGGGCGCGCCCCGGCGTGGTCTACGATCCGGTCGATGATCGCATCTACATGGCGACCGGCAATGGCGCCTTCATACCCGGCCAGTTCGATTGGGGCGAGACTGTTTTCAGCCTGCATCCGGATGGCAGCGGCGCCGGCAATGGCAACCCCCTGGACAGTTATACGCCCACCAATTTCCTGAGTCTGACGAATACCGATGCCGACCTGGGCAGCACAGCGCCCGCACTCCTGCCTGTCAACACCGGTAATTACCCCCATCTGGCGGTCCAGGGCGGCAAGGATGCGCTGCTGCGGCTGATCAATCTCGATAACCTGAGCGGACAGGGCCAAACGGGTAAGACCGGGGGTGAAGTGTTCTCGATGGGTATGCCGGGCGGCGGCGGGATCCTGACACAGCCGGCCGTTTGGACCAACCCGCTGGATGGCCGTGTCTGGGTTTTCGTCAGCAATGGTTCGGGCCTGGCCGGGCTGGAGTTCGTGTTGGATGGCACCGGGAATCCGAGCCTGCAGTCGCGCTGGACTGCGGGTTCGGGTACATCGCCCATCGTTGCCAATGGGGTCCTGTACTACGCGCGTGGCGGGCTGATCTCGGCCCTCAATCCAACCAGCGGAAGCCTGCTCTGGTCAAGCAGCCAGATCGGCGGCATCCACTGGCAGAGCCCAATCGTCGCCAACGGCGTGCTCTATATTGAAGATCAGAGTGGCAACCTGATGGCGTTTTCGCTGCCGTAGAGTCGAGATAAAGACCTCACTGGAGAAAATCTCGCCCCTACTGGTGCAAACCCCCGAGTTCTTCGCAAAGCATTCCCGCATTGGGAAGAACTCCAAGATCTGTTTCCACATGAGGAAGTTATATGGCAGAACCAAAAACAAAAGCCAATGAACTCCCGGTGGCCGATTTTATCAATGCCATCCCGGATGCGCAGATCCGCCAGGACTGTTGGTCCATCGTGGAAATCATGCAGGAAGCAGCGCAAGCCCCTGCACGCATGTGGGGTACGGCGATCGTGGGCTTTGGCGAGTACCGGGCGGTCAATGCCCGCGGCAAGGGCAACAACTGGATGCTGGTCGGGTTTTCCCCGCGCAAACAGGCCATCACCCTTTACCTGATGTTGTCCGGCCTTGACCGGTCCGATCAGCTCCTGGCAAGGTTGGGAAAATACACGCGCGGCAAAGGTTGTCTCTACATCAAACGCCTTGCGGATGTTGATTTAGCAACCCTCAAGGAACTGGTGCGCTCCTCGGTTACTTATGTGGCCAGGACTTACCCTAAGGCGGGTAGCTAAAAGCCCGCTAGGTTTCTAAATAGAAACACGACCGCTGCGCGCCATAAATGGGAAAACGCACACCCATCGGGCGTGCAGATAACCATTGGCGGTCCGGCCGGTTGGGGCCCGCCCGGGCTTTCAGCGACTGCGGAAGATGAGCCGATAGACAACCAGGACGATGATCGCGCCTACCAGCGCCACCAGGATGCTGGTGAGATTAATGCCGGTCATCATGTTCCGGCCCAGGAGCAGGCCGCTTAGCCAGCCACCTATGAAACCACCGACAACGCCCAGGATCAGGTCAATGATCAAGCCGCCTCTGGCCTTCATGATCAGGGATGCCAGGACACCGGCTATCAGACCGACAACGATCGTTGCAAGAATTCCCATGGTCTTTTCTCCTTTTCCAATTGAAATTGGGTGCCCGTACAGCCAGCCAGCCGCAGTTTTCGGGTTACATTCTCTCCGTGAGCACCGACGTGAGCAAAAAGAGAAACTTATGGTACCGCTAAACCCTGCTGGCCTGTATTGATCTTTCCGGCATTTTAATTCCAATCGGGTGAGCTGTTAATCCCGCTTATGTCTTATTCACCCACGCAAAGGGAAGATCAATCCTGTCAGTCAACTCGCTGCGATCATATGCTATACTATATAGAGTAATCCTATCTTATTTACCATCTAAATTTGCAGCAGCTCGTAAAACAAACCCACAAGCTCTGGGAGTATCCATGAGTACTCTTACTCGAACAACTGTAAACCAATTCTGGAAATATGCGCTTTGGTTGGCGCTGTTCACCATTATCTATAACTTTGCCGAAGGGTTTGTCTCCATTTACTTCGGCGCTCAGGATGAGACCCTTACCCTTTTTGGCTTCGGCATCGACTCATTCATTGAGGTCCTGTCAGGGATTGGCATTCTTGCGATGGTGCTGCGCATCCGTCAAAACACTGAAGCGCCGCGTTCGCAGTTCGAGCGGACAGCGTTACGCATTACAGGCACATCCTTCTACCTGCTCGCCGCCGGTCTTGCTGCCACGGCCATCTATAATCTTTTCACAGCCCACAAGCCGACAACAACCTTGCCGGGTCTGGTTATTTCCTTGATTTCCATCACGGTGATGTGGATGCTGGTGATGGCCAAGCGCAGAGTTGGTCACGCGCTTAACTCCTCTCCCATCCTGGCGGACGCTAATTGCACCATGGTCTGCATTTATATGTCGGTTGTGTTGTTGGCGGCCAGTCTCATTTATCAATTTACCGGTTTTGGCTTTGTCGATAGCCTCGGCGCACTTGGCTTGATCTATTTCTCAGTACATGAAGGCAAAGAATCATTTGAAAAAGCCGCAAGTCTGGTGGATGATTGCTGCGGTGCAGACGGGGAGCCGTCTTGATGGCAGGTGACAGACCCCTTTAGGTAGATCTCCGAGTTCTTTGTAGACTGCACCCTGTAAGCAAAGGATGAGTTCGTTTTACGAGTGGCGAATGCTACTTGACGACGAGCGTGGCTAAAATGGCCTTTGCAGTCCCGGATGTCACAGGATCAAAGGGGGAGGGGCCGCAGGCAACCTGAAAGCTGGCAGGTTGTGAGGGCGCGTTGAATGCCCC
>JADGQB010000346.1 GCA_017882145.1 Anaerolineales bacterium | reverse complement strand
TTGATACTGAACTTGAGAGCCAACTGTTTCTCGAAGCCGTTCCCCCCTCCCTTCTCTTTCAAAATCCCAAAGAGCCGGGAGGCAAGCGAAGAGGCTGCCGCCTGGAAGGGATGGCTTGATGCCTGAACATAAGTATTCCATTTGATTCCAACAAGTATATCTTGACAATTTAGATAAAATTTATTATATATAAGCCCGTTTAACTAAATGTGGAGATTAAATATGTCGTCCAATGAACAATTCTCGGAAGTTCTGCACGAATGGGTCAAGGTTTTTATGCGCCGCACCGGGCAGGAATATAAACGCTTCATGGACGACTCCGGCCTGTCGTTCTCGCAGGTAAATACTTTGATGCGCCTGCATTTCACCGGGCAGGCCGATATTTCAGACATCGCGGCGCAATTGGGAGTCACCAACGCGGCTGCCAGCCAGTTGGTGGAACGCTTGGTGCGGATGGGACTGCTCGCCCGCACGGAAGATTTGATCGACCGGCGCATCAAACGTCTGACCCTGACGCCTGCCGGGCATGCGTTGGCAGAAGAACTGGTCGATACCCGCCGCAAGTGGATGGAGAAATTCACCAACTCGTTGACCTCCCAGCAGCGCGAGTCCATTTCCCAGGCTCTGCAAGTAATGACGGATGCAGCCCAAAAAATGGAAGAAAACTCCCCTCAAGAGATGAGAAAGGATTTACACATTGAACAATCGACGTCCATCAAAGGATAGGCCCTCCCCGAGGCAACCCCCAAAGGACGGGGGCAGGCCGGGACAGGCATCCCAACGGGGCAGCATCCGACGCGCCGGCCAGTATCTCTTGCATTACAAGGGCCAGGCGGCGCTGCCTTACCTTTTCCTGCTGATCGCCACACTGGCCCAGCTGGCAGTACCCAAGCTGGTGGCCAATGTGATCAATGCAGTTACGAACGGAGTGGTTGCCAGGACCATCCTGGATGCACTCGGGAAGATCCCGCCGGCATTCCTCTCCCAGGCCCTGCCAAAAATTTTGGGATTTCTTAATTACCCGCTGACCTGGACCCAGGCGCAGTTGGCTGACAAACTAAACGCAACCAAAACGAACGCCCCGCACGACCTGATCCTGGCCGGGATCTTTCTGGTCGTCTTTGGGATCGTGTACGGGGTGTTCTCTTTCCTGCAGGCCTACTGGGCGGAGAAGAATTCGCAGGCGGTGGCGTATGACTTGCGCAACGACCTGTTTGCCAAGATCCAGCGCCTTTCGTTCTCGTACCACGACCGCAACCAGACCGGCCAACTGATGATCCGGGCCACGGACGATGTGGAAAAAGTGCGCCTGTTCCTGGGCCAGGGTCTGATCCAGCTGGCAGGCGCCTTCATCCTGCTGGCGGGCACGCTGATCATCATCTTCTCGACCAATGCCAAGCTGGCGCTGGTGACAATCTGGATCCTGCCGGTGGCGCTGGTGCTGTTCTTCGTATTCGGCTCGCTGGCCCGCCCGCTCTTTAACAAGGTGCAGCAGAAGCTTTCGATCTTGAATACCACCCTGCAGGAAAACATGGCCGGGATCAAGGTCATCAAGGCCTTCACGCGCGAAAAAAGCGAACAAACTAAATTCAAGAACCAGGCCAACGAATTGATGCGCCAGCAGATAACGGTTTCGAGGGTGTTTGCCTTCCTGATCCCGGTCATCTTCCTGGTCGCCAACCTGGGCCAGGCCACCACCCTGTATGCGGGCGGCATCCAGATCATCCACGGTACGCTGACGATCGGCGACTGGCAGGAGTTCAGCCTGTATCTGATCTTCATGTTCCTGCCGATCGCCCAGTTCGGTTTCATTATCACCCAGTTCAGCCAGGCCTCGGCTTCGGCAACGCGCATCTTCGAGATCCTGGATGCAAAAAGCGACGTGACCGACAAACCAGATGCCACCTCGCTGCCTCAGGTGGAAGGGCACATCAAGTTCGAGAACGTAACCTTCCGCTATTTCGGCGGCGGAGATCCGGTGCTCAAGAATGTCAGTTTTGAGACCCTACCCGGCCAGGTGGTGGCCCTGTTGGGAGCCACCGGATCGGGCAAGACGACCATCATCAACCTGCTGCCGCGCTTTTATGACCCGACCGAAGGCTGCATCACCATCGACGGTCATGACCTGCGCGACCTGTCGCTCCAATCGCTGCGCGCCCAGATCGGGATCGTGCTGCAGGAGACGACGCTCTTCCTCGGCACCATCCGTGACAATATTGCCTTCGGCAAGCCGGATGCCACCGATGAAGATATCATCGCGGCCGCCAAAGCCGCCGCAGCCCACGACTTCATCATGGAGTTCCCGGATGGCTACGACACGCGTGTGGGCGAGCGCGGCACGACTTTGAGCGGCGGACAGAAACAGCGCATCGCCATCGCACGGGCGCTCTTGCTCAGCCCGCACATCCTGATCCTGGACGACTCGACCAGTTCCGTGGACCTCTCCACGGAAGCTCAAATCCAGGAGGCGCTGGACCGGTTGATGAAGGGACGGACTTCGTTTGTGATCGCCCAACGCATCAGCACGGTGATGAGCGCCGACCTGATCCTGGTGATGGACAAGGGCGAGGTTGTCGCCAGGGGCAAGCACAAAGACCTGATGGAAGAGAGCGAGATCTACGCCGAGATCTACAACTCTCAACTCGTTGGGGATGTCACTTCGGATATCGAAGTGGCTTAATAGGAGATTAATTATGTTTGGTGGTGGTCCCCCTAGAGAATTCTTTTCGGCTGAAACCCACAAGCCGCAAAACACAGGCCGAACGCTGGCCCGCCTGGGACAGCGTTTTGGCCCATGGTGGCCGATGGTGCTGTTTTCGGTAATTTGTATCGTCGTTTCAACCTGGGCGCAGGTTACAACGCCTGAGCTGACCGGCCAACTGGTGGATTGTTACCTGACCCCTTCGGCGGGCAGCGCCTTCGGGAACTTTCCCGGCATCTCGACGCTGGTCAGCACCTCCCAGTCCACGTGTTGGCTGGCGCAGGGTAGCAAACCGGCCGGTTTGACTCAGACTCTGATCAAGAACGCCTTTTCGATCGGCGGATTCGCCGGTCCGAAAGCCGACGGCAGCAATATGGATACCAACGGCCGCATCGCCGGCTTGCTGAGAATGATCCTGGTGTTGGTCGTGTTGTTCGTCATCAGCAGCGCCCTGACCGGCGCGACCTTTTACAGCATGACCTGGGCCGGGCAGCACGTGCTGCGATCGTTAAGGAATTCCGTTTTCGAACATCTGCACCGGCTGCCGATGGGCTATTATGCCGAGCATGAGGCCGGGGATTTGATGAGCCGTATCACCAACGATGCGGTCGCCATCGAGCAGGCCATCAACTTTGCCCTGGTCAACGTGGTGGGCGGCGGGCTGCTGCTGGCTTGGATCGCTTATAACATGCTGACCACCAATATTCCGTTCGCCTTGTTGAGCGTGGCAGTCGCACCGGTCATGCTGGCGGCAACATTTTATTTCTCGGCCGAGGCCCGCAAGCTGTTCCGCAAATCCCGCAAGTCGATGGGCAGCGTCAACTCCGAACTGCAGGAAAATATTTCCGCCGTGCGCGAAGTGCAGGCCTTCAACCGCGCCGAGGAAAATATCGAACAGTTCCGGGTGACCAGCGCGGATTATCGCGATACGAACGTGGCCGCGGTGGCTTTTTCAGCCGCACTGGCGCCCACGCTTCAGGCCCTGGGCTACCTGGCCCTGGCGATCGTGACCTGCGCCGGCGGGCTGGCCCTGCTCGGCAACGGCACGCTTTTTGGCACGGCCGTTTCGCTGGGCCTGGTGATCACCTTCCTGGGCTACGTGCAGCGCTTCAACCAGCCCATCCAGCAGATCGCAGTCCTGTGGACCAATATCCAGAGCGCGATTGCCGGCGCGGAACGCATCTTTGGGCTGTTGGATGAGACGCCTGCCATCCAGGACGCCCCGGACGCCAAAGCCCTGCCTCCGATCAAGGGCGAGGTGGAGTTTGTGGATGTCACGGCGGAATATGAGAAAGGCCAGCCGGTCCTGAAGAACGTCAATTTCAAGGTTACCCCCGGGCAGACCATCGCCATCGTCGGGCCGACCGGCGCAGGGAAGACCACCATCGTCAACCTTCTATCGCGCTTCTACGATGTCACGGGCGGCAAGGTCCTGATCGACGGGATCGACATCCGCTCGGTGACCGCCGAATCCCTGCGGCGCCAGGAAGGCATCGTGCTGCAGGATAC
>JADGQB010000345.1 GCA_017882145.1 Anaerolineales bacterium | reverse complement strand
TCATCGATCTCTTGCTTCAGTTCGACTGTTTTTAAATAGTGGATTTCGGCGTCTCTTTTGGCGGTTTCAACCTGATGGCTTACTTGCAGGCCTGCCAGGCGTTTCGCCGAATTTTCATTAAAGACTGTCTCTTTGAGGGTATGGAATTCCTTGAAGTGCTGCAGGGCGGCTGTAAATTCGTTTCGTTTTTCGTATATTTCGGCCAACAATTCATGGCATTGGAACTCCCCACGGCGATCGTTGGAGGCCCGGCTGATCGCAAGCGCGCTCTGGATGGCAGACAGCGCAGCCTGGTCGTTCTGCCGGGATTGATAAACCTTTCCCAGGTTCAGCAAACATTCAAATTCATCCGAGCCCGCCTTGTGCTGGCGTGCCAACCCCAAAGCCTGCAACAAATAATCTTCGGCATTGACAAAATCCTTGATTCCGAGATAAACCTCGCCCATTGTACTTAACGCAGTCAAAGCCACTCTATCAATCCCATGTTCACGAGCCAGGTCAAGACTTTTCCGGCAGGCTTCCAAAGCCTGTGCGCCACTGCCCAACTCCAGATAGGTCAGGGCCAGGTTATTCAGCGCGATGCTTTCGCCGCGCACATGACCGACTAAACGGCAATGCTGCACGACTTTCTGCCCTATTTCGAGCGCCGCATTCAGGTCGTTTGACTCGGCGTAGATAACACTGAGGATGTTGAGCATCCCGAACTCATGTTGGGAATCTCCCAGCGCTTGAGCCCGCTTGAGCGCCTTCATTGCATACTCGGCGGCCACCCCGTAATCGCCGAAACTGCGATACGTCCAGCTGATATTCCCCAGCACATCCAGCAGCATGAGGTTGGTTTCTGACCCGTCATCCGCAAGGCCTTCCAGGATTTCAAGCGCCCGCAGGGACTGTGATAACGCCAGATCATAGTTACCGGCATCGTTATTCAAGGCAGCCTGGCTGCGCAGGCTGCCTGCCAGGCCTGCCAAATACGGCATCTGCTCGAACTTGCCACTGGAGGCTAATTGGTAAGACTGCTCAACCAGACTACGCGCCTTTTCCTGGTCATTTAAATGGATAACCCAGGCGAGCTCATTGAGGATATCAATCCTGAGGCGCGGGTCCGTGACGCTGTTCAGTTGAACTTCCAGATCTTGAATATGTTGGCTGAGGTTTCTGCTGGATTCCAATACGGACCTCAAAAAGATGAAATAAAGTAGCTTGAAAACTGACTACCCCGCAAAAGAGAGCTGACGATCTTGTGACAACTGGCTTAATAAAACCAGGTCACCTGGTCTAAATTATAGCACTCCTGTCCATCCTCCGGCTCAATGCCATGCGCAGGGTGTTTGCAAGTCGCAGACCCTCGATTTGTGTCATTGCCTGCGCCAGCCTGTCCTGCCTGCGCCAGTACCGCAGGTACAGGTGGACGGACAGTCCAGGGTACCGCAGGTACAGGTGTACGGTCCACTTCTGTACAAATGCCCGGTAGAGAATGCCAGGCCCTGGCTTCAGCTCCAAAGAACGAGGCTCTTCTTTGGCCTCATCCGACCCCGCCAAAAAAGCAGAGATAAAATCCAGCCAACAGGCTGGCATGCCTCCCGCCGCCGGGCAGCTAGTGCGGCGAGGCGGGCGGTAAATCCCAGATCCCTGCTTGCTTATAAAGCTCAGGATCGTAGGCCGGGTCTCCCCGGGCTTTGAGTTCGGCCCGGGCACGTTGACGCTGGTACGCAAACGAGAGCGTTCCCATCATTGGTTTCTGGGAGCCTTCAAGAGGAAACATCACATTGGTCGCGTCGGGCTTCTCCGCCACGAGGTGGAGCAAATTTGTCGAGAGCGGGTTTTTTGAGGCGCACAATGAGGTTATGGCCTTGTCACCGTCCTCGAGCGAATAGTTGTATTCGGTGTGACGAATCTCCTCGCTGGGCCAGACTCCCTCATCCCAATAGGTTTCAGTTATAGGGCCGTACGAACTTGCTTCGAGGATGAGGTCGGTGTGATCGCCGAACGGCCGGTCCCTGGCGATCTGTTCCAGCGAGCCTCTCTGGGGTGTCTGGAACAGCCAGCGCAGGAGTGGCTCCACGGCAGGCTTCCCAATCTCAATGCATTTATCCCAGCGGTTCTTCGTGATCCAGTATCTTGCTCCGTCTTCATCCTCACCCGGACGCCAGCCGAGTCGTTCCAGTACCTCAGCGGCGGCCTTAGCCACTTCTGTACTCGTATGCTGGAGTGCGGGGATGAGCGGCTGCACGGCCGGATTGCCAATCTTTACCAGTGCTTCGGTCGCCACCTGGCAGACATCGTGGTCCATTAGGGCGGAGATGAGCGGCTCCACGGCACGCCCGTCGCCAATTTTGCCGAGGGCCTCCATCGCCGCCCGGCGGGCATGCTGGTCGCTGGCTTTGATCGCAGCCAGGAGCGGCTCCACGGCAGGCCTACCGATCTTAATGCATATATCCCAACGGTTCTTCCCGATCCAGTATCTGGCTCCATTTTCATCCTCACCCGGGCACCAGCCCAGGCGATCCAGCGCCTTGACTGTGCCCTCGCGTACATGCTCATCCCCAAGCACGCTGATTAATGGCTTCAGGGCGCGCGGGTCGCCGATTTTGCCAAGCACCTTTACCGCCGCCTGGCGGACAGAGGGATCGCCATGCTCGAGTGCAGCGAAGAGGGGTTCCACGGCAGGCGTGCCAATCCTTCCCAGCGCCTCAGCCGCCGCCGGTTGTGGAAGTGCGCGAATGAGCTGCTCAACGGCGGGTGTGCCGATCTCAATGCATTTATCCCAGCGGTCCTGCGTGATCCAGTATCTTGCTCCGTTTTCATCCTTACCCGGATTCCAGCCGATTTGGCCGAGTGCCTCAGCTGCCTTCTTGCTCAAATTCATGTCGTTAGCATGCAGCAGGTTGATGAGCGGCTCCACTGCAGGCGTGCCAATCTTGACCAGCGCTTCAGCTGCCACCTGGCGAACATCCTTTGCATCCTCCTTGAGGGCGATGATGAAGGGCTCAACAGCCGGTTTGCCGATCCTGACAAGCGCTTCAGCCGCCGCAATGCGCGCATTCTCGTCGTAATGCTTGTGAACGATGGCCATGAGCGGCTCGACGGCACGCGCGTCCCCGATCAGACCCAGCGCCTCAATCGCGGCCTTACGCATGGTATTGTCCCGGAGCGCGGCGATGAGCGGCTCGACTGCCTGCGTGGCACGCAGCAGACCCAACAACTCTGCTGCCCAGCCTCGGACGTTGAAGTCGGCAGACGAAAGCTGAGTGATCAAAGGCTGGATTGCGCGTGCGTCGTGGAGGTCTTTGAGCGCAATTTTTGCATCCGCCCAAACTTCCACATCCTTGTGGGAAAGCGCCCGCACCAGACCCTCCACATCCCCTTTGGCCTTCATCCGTGCGATATTCGGTTTAAAAAGTCCCATATTTATCTCCTCAACAGGTTGACTAGAATTCGAAACCAGCGCCGGCCTGCAGGTGTGGATCAACGCGCCCGGTCATAATTTCACGTGCAGCAGTTTCCCTGCCATCCGCTCAACCGATTTTAGTAGATTCAAGCAGTCCAAAGTTACTTATTGAGAACTTGGTGGCAAAGGCGGGATTCTCGAATCGAAAGAGTATCGCTCCATTTATTTCTGACCGGCTGGGCGAATTGAAAGATAAAATCCTGGCGCAGCGCTTGACGCGCTTGCGTAGCTCGCGTTGTTCAGGTGTAAAGCCCTTCTGGTTGACCGCATTCCCCAGCCATCTCACCAGAAACAACAAGATGATAAATATCATCCATGAAGTGGCAAAACCCAGCGTAGGGTCTTTAAATAAGCCTGAATTTAGGACGGAAGGAAGTAGAAGACATTGACCCATCGCAAGCAGTGCTCCCAATATCGTCAGGAAACTTGCCAACTTCTTATCCCTGCTCACCTTGTAGCACTCCTGGCATATGGGAAATTTAAGGCTGAGCGTGGTCCTGCTCTTGCCATTCCAGCTGGACTTGTTGCCTTCCACTTTCCATTCCAACCCCGGAGCCGGGGGATTGCCACACACGACACAGGAATAGGGGATATTGAAGTTTACAAGGTACGGGGTTTTGACTTTATAGTACGGATTTTTAACCTCGGCAGCCATATCAACCTCCTTCTCTACCGGCAGCCAGCCGCGGGTCTGGCGGCGCAGGAGAGCACGATCAATAACTCTTCCCAAGGCTCAGGGCCAACCCAGTCACCGACAGTCTGCTTC
>JADGQB010000344.1 GCA_017882145.1 Anaerolineales bacterium | reverse complement strand
CGGAGGTTTTAATCCCCGGCGCTTCATCCACCGCATTCGCTCCCCATCCCACTGCAGTCTGCGAAGAAACCCCCGGCCGAATGTCAGCTTCCCTGGCTGGAAATCCTCGTTACCTCTTCATGGCTGACTTCTGGTTTCTGCGCCTGCCTACCCGTTCCATATTTTCCAAAGATAAATAGCAGTGGAATTCCTACCACCAGGTAGGCCCCAAAATATGCCAGGCCGCCCGGGCGCTGTGCAAAATCAAACAATCGCAGATACACCAGGGCTGCCAGGGTGATGATGACCACCAATCCATACGAGGCGATCCCGTGATGTAAAATAGCACTTTGATTCCTGTCCCACAGAAATGGAACCACACCCAATGTCAGTGCCAGGTAAAAAGCCGCAAAACTCCGCAAAGTGAATAAGGACATCACCTGCGGGAAAATGCCTCCGTTGGTGCCGGGCGCACCGATCTTCGCAAATAGTCCATATACGGACAGGAATCCCACGAAGATAATGAACGCAACCGCAAAACTGGTCAAGAGCCAATTGGTTTTGGGCCCGAACCGTTCGCCTCTTGGGCGGATTCTGAGCCACTCCGCAACGCCGGCCAGCGCCGTCAGATCGTTAACCAGCAGGGTCCCCAGGTACAGCCATGCCAACGGATGCCCCAGGTTGAGTTTCCCCCGGAATACAAACACAACACATGTCTCAAACGCGCCGAACAACCATAAATAGATCAGGGCCGAATACACCAGCCTCCATTCCCACCGTCGCGCTGTGATCCATGCCAGCCAGGCATTGCCCAAACACCAGCCACCGATCGTCATGGTCATGAACCCTGTCACCTTCCAAGCGAATACGGGCGCCAGGCGCTCAGGCAGGCTGAACATCAATAGACCCAAAACAAAATAAAGAAGGGCCGTTATATAAGTCAAAGTTCGGGAGGTTTTGCTCAACATGGCTTATCTCCTTCTGATCTACTACTTTTCTCTCTTCACCACTAAAATCATACCAATGTTATCCATTATAGGAATTTTCAGCTACGGGTCAAGTAGCCCTCTAGGGGGGTTGTCAGTTTTTTCTGGACAAAAGTCTTGACGATTTAGAACATCTTTTTTTTTCTAAAATCTAAAATCACAAATCAACAATTCCATCCAGGTCCTTGCGCAGATCAAAGGCTGTCGTCTGGTCGGGATGCAATATCGGCCCGCTGACGATCCGGTAGCCTTGTCTCTGCCAGAACTTGATGGCCTGCGGGTTGTTTACCTGCACTCCCGACATGATTGTCGTGATTCGGGCATCCTTGCGGATCTCATCCTCAAACGCCTTGACCACCGCCTGCCCCAGCCCCTGGCTCCGGTAAGGCGCCCCGATCATCAGCAGCGCCAGGTAGGCTCTCTTCGGATCACCTCCATAATTCTCCGGTACGTAATCGATGATCCCGGCCATTTTTCCATCTTGTACAAAAATCCCGCAGAAAATGCCCCCTTCGTTTTTTGAGATCTCGAGATCCTTGAGCACCATCTCCATGGATGCGGTCGGCACCGGTCCCAATGCCAGGAAATCCTCGCACTGCCGGTACACCTCCAGGATCGCCTCCAGATCCTCCTGCGAGATCGGGCGTATTTCATAAGTCTGATCCCCAACAGCAAATTTCATCTTCATAAACTCTCCCTATGCAAACCGTCCCGAAGGTTTGGCAGGCGGTCTACAATAATCTGCAAGAACCTTCGGGACGTTTTTTGATCTAGAACGCGCGAATGGTGCGTAATTTATGCATAATGCACCCTATTATTTCATGTGTTTGGCTTCCCGTTGCTTGGAAGGTTTGAACCGAATCTGGCAGCCAGTCTTTGGACGGTCGCCACACCCCGAATGGTAGATTTTACCCTCAGCCTCTTTTCCAGCACTGCGTTGGAGAAAGTCGATTCGCTCTGTTTCTTCTGGCACAGCCAATAGACCTCCCTTGCATGCGTGGCAAATGCATCGATTTCCGTCCGCAATCCCATCAATGTCTGCTTAGCCTGCTCATCCAATGGCTCGTGTAAAAAGGCGATGTTATAAGCCGTCGCCGCTTCCACCTGCGCTTGTGGAAATGCTTCGTAAGCCGCAATTTGAGCCAGTTCAGCCTCTGTCCGAATAAAGGTTGCCACTTCATAGCCAAGTGCTTCTTCCAGCCCGCGTGCAATTTGCGCCTCGATCGATTGGGTGTCTTTTTCGCCGGTCCGAAAGGTCACATTGCCGCTGGCAAGGAATGTCTCAACCTCTGAAAAGCCAAGCCCCTCGAATAGGCTGCGCAGTCTTTCCATCCTGACCACATGCCCGCCCACATTGATCGCCCGCAAAAAAGCAACATCCCTGACCATATCCTGAGCCTGCCTCTCCGGATTTACCCAAACCTTCCATTCTCCAAGTCAACCGCCTTTATCATAAGAACATCTAATTCTCCATTCTGCTTTTGTTTTACGTTTTTCGTTTTACGTTTTACATCTTTTGCATTTCGCCTGCCCCCAGATATGGGGATCGTGCCCTTCATGTTAAAAAAGCTATTTTCCTGCGAGCGCCCTGAAATACGTTTTCAGCTTAAACCCCTGACCCGAAAGCAAGCTCTGCGCCCGGAACATCCCCGCCACTCCTCGCAGCACCAGCATCGCGGTGAGCAGTAGCAGCACCGCGGCCAGCGGCGCCTGCCACCACGGCACGCCCCCCGCCGAAAGCCGGGCCATCATCGCCACCGGCGCCGAGAGCGGGAACAGGCTCAACCCGGTTGCGATCGCTCCATTCGGCGCCTCCATGAAGACGCTGCTGCTCAGGAAAAGCGGCACCATCAACGGCAGGTTGATCACGAATGTCGCCTGCGAGGCCTCCCGCAGGTTGGGAGCCAGCGCGCCCACTCCTGCCATCAGGCTGGCGTAAACTGCGTACCCGAGCACGAAGAACACCAGACCCCAGGCCAGGAATGAGACCGGCAGGTGGATATCGGATGGCAGCTTGAAGGTTTGCCGGCTCAGGTTCAGCAGCACAAAGCTCGTTCCAAGCCACAGTGCGGTTTGTCCCAAACCCACAATGCCCAGCCCCAGGATTTTCCCGGTCAGCAGTTGCAGCGGCGAGGCGGAGGTCAGCAGCACCTCCATGATGCGGTTCTCCTTTTCTTTCGAAACGTTGCTCAGCAGCAGGCTGGCCGAGCCAATTACCAGCATGTAGAACAGCAGCGTGATGATATACGGTGTCCACAGCGCCAGGATGTTATTCTGATCGGGCTGCGGAGCCGTCGCCAGGGAGACATCCTGCACGTTGATCGGACCGTTGACCAGGCTGGCAAACTGTTCATCCCCTCCTGCCAGGTTAACCTGCAGCAGCCAGGTAAAGCTTCCGGATCCGCCGCTGCTGGATGCCAGCGGGTTGAAATCCGGGCGGATGTAAGTGACCTTGCCGGTCTGGATGAAATCCGGCGACACGATGTAGAAAGCCGAGATCTGGCCGGCTAGCAGTCCCTTGCGTGCCGCAGCTTCATTTGGATAAGCCAGGAATTTCTCTGCCGGGCTGCCCGCCGGGATCTGTCGGATGATCCCGCTCAAATCCACGTAGCCTTCCGGACGCACCTCCTGCGGGCTGCTGACCACCTTGCTGACCGTCTGGCTGGCGCTTGCGCTCCGGTTGATTACCCCCACCCCGGCAAAGATCGCCGCCCCCAATATCGGCAGTCCCAGCGCCACCAGCCAGAATTGTGGTCGCGAAATCAAAGTGATTATTTCGTTTCTGAGCACAAGTAATGTTTTATTCATAATCTCACATTCTTCGTAGGGGCGAGCCACCGGCTCGCCCGAATTTCATTGATATTCGGAGTTTCATGCTCAAAGATGAATACCAATAAAAAGGTTCAATATTCTTCATCTTTTACCGTCGTGTCCTTCGCCTGCACTGCCTGCGCCAGTACCGCAGGTACAGGTGGGCCGCAGGCACATGTGTGTCCAGCCAGCCCCCAGAATGGGGGTCGTGTTTATATTCTTCTTCCTTCGTGTCTAAATCTTTTCTTATCCGCAATCATCCGCGTTTACTTTGTACCCGTAAGGTATCTGTGGATAACTTTCTCCATGCAAATATCTCCCCCCACCTCAACCGCTTCCCATACCTCAGCATCCCCAGTCGGAAAGCCCTGCCCGCCATCCAGATCGCGCCCGCCGCGCACAGGATCTGGATCGCCGCGCTCAAGGCGATCTGCCACGCCGGCAG
>JADGQB010000087.1 GCA_017882145.1 Anaerolineales bacterium | reverse complement strand
CAACTGCTGTGTGCGCTGGCTATCCAGGGAACCGATGACCGGCGCAAGAATGACGCCCTCCCAAACCTGCACCACCGGCGTGGAAATATCCAGGATCTCCTGGGCACGGCGCGCCATCGCATCGTTGGCCGTCTTTTGAGCGAACGCTTCCTCTGCCAGCTTACGCTCCGTCAGATCGCGCGTGACTTTGCCAAAGCCGCGCAGATTGCCATCCGCATCCCGCAAGGCGGTAATGACGACATTGGCCCAGAACCTGGAGCCATCCTTGCGCACGCGCCAGCCATCATCTTCGAAGCGGCCTTGCTCGGCGGCAACTTTCAATTCCTGCTCAGGCTTGCCGCTCTGGATGTCTTCCGGGGTGTAGAAGATCGAAAAATTCTTCCCGAGGATTTCAGCGGCCTGGAAGCCCTTGAAGTTTTGCGCGCCTTCGTTCCAACTGGCAACGCGCCCCTGGGGATCGAGCATGATAATGGCATAATCCTTGACGCTCTGTACCAAAAGGCGGAAACTCAGGTCACTCCCCAGCTCATCAACTTCTTGCGAACTTTTTTTTGTGGATTTGGTTTTTGCCATATTAATTTTCTCCTCTGTCGTTTTTCGTTTAGATATGGTTGATTATTTCGACAGGCGAATTGGGCCAGGAATTCAATCTCCTGGATCATTCAACCTGCAGCGATAAATTCTGCGGCATTATCCCTGGCCGCGTAAAATGAAATGATATGCTCATCTTTTTTGGCCTTACCTTTTAATTCGTACCTCCCCAGTGTACCTTCAAGGTGGTTATCCTCGTTTTTGTGCAAGAAAAATATATAAGTCCAAGCCGATCTCTCCCCCGTTTGGCAACTCTCGCCCAATTTATTATATACTTTCCAGTGGTATATACAAGAGGAACGAGGCGGTTCGTCACGGTATTAACATGTTCGGGAAAATGCGGCCAGGAGGGGTAGGACAGGTGAGGACTCCGGGGTTTAACCCCTACCCATCCAAGCTTGGGGCGAGAGCATCCAAACCGGGCGCTTTCGAACAGCAGCCGGTAGCGGATCTCGGAGGCTGCCAGGACTTGCTTCTCCGGTCGACGACCAGCCTCAACGCCGGAAGGCCTTGGCTTTCGGGAGGCTGCTATGGTAGAGGGTCGTTTTGGTTTTTGATTGCCAGGCTTCACGACAGAAAGCTTGATGGGTTTCATGGATTTTTCCCCATTAGGCAGGCTAAAACCAACCTGCAACAATGATCCCGGCCAAATAATAGCGGGTCATAGATTTATCATACATCGAAGACCACGCCGCCGCATCCGTCAACCGGGTAAGGAATGCCTCCCCCACTTGGGGGAGGCGAGGGAGATGGGGAAAAATCCCGCCAGCATCTACTGGCGGGATTTGCTATTCGGTTTTTTGCCCCATTCAGATTGGCGAAACCCAATTGGGCAGCAGGGATGAGCTGGCTATTACAGATTGCCGGGGCAATCTTCAATATTGCCCCGGCATCTATTTCCTTGCTTGACTAGGGCTTAGATATCCACGGGAAGAATAACTGATAGGGATCTATCAAGTAACTCTCGCCGCTCTGATATGGCAGGCCAGCCAGTGAGTTGGCAGCCAGGTCAGTGATGGTGGCACCAGGGAGCACATCCAGGCGCAGGAAGCCAGTTCCCACACCGGTGTTGGCGCTGACAGTATAGTATGTCGGACCACCAGTAACATCCGTTACAGATACGCCGCTGAGGGTGCCAGTCGTATTTAAACTGAAGTCAGACGGACCAAGATCCTTTACAGGCTCGGAGAACCTGACTGTGAAATCTACGCTGGAAGCAAAGGTCGGGCTGGGATCTGTGCGCAGATTGGAAACGATGGTTGGCGCGGCAGCCGGAATGGTGAAGTTCAGCCTTCCCTCGATGGCAGGTGACACAGTGCCCTCATGAGTGACATAATCGATCACTGCATCGCGCACGTAATACTGTGTGTCGTTAACGATCTGGCTGAGCGGCCAGAGGGTAACGCCTGCATCATTGAAGTTGCAGGAGCCTGCGGCCAGGTAGTTGACCGTGGAGACCTTGTAGTACTTTGCGGAATCGGTGAAATCCACGGGAACCCCGCCAATGATGAGCCCGAGGACGTTATTTCCGTTTGGCAGGGTTGGATTCTGGTCATCGTAGACGATCTGATTCCCAGCATTGGTGTCGAGCATGCAGGTGGTGTAATAGGAGTAGCCGCCATAGCCCGAAACATACTTGTAGTAATAGTAGTTACGGTAGCCACGTTCAAGAACCGCCTTGAGCTGAGGACCGTTCATGCTGATCACCAACAGGGAGTTCTCATAGGGCATGGCAGTGAACATATTGGCGATCGAGAGGCTGAATGGATTGGCCAGGGTGGCAGTAGCGGCAATCTTGCTGTTGGTCATGGCCCCGGAAAGATGGAAATCAGGGGTGATGCCATGCAGACCCAACTCGTACATGGCGGCATCGGCCTGCAGGTTGGCACCGTTGGTCTCCTGCGTGAAGGCTTGCAGGGCGTCAATGGGAGCCGTGGTCTTGCCGATGACTTTGTTGTTGTAGGTGGCCAGCGCGGCTACATAAGGATCAACGATGGCCTTGGTGGCAGCATCTTCAAGCGTGCTCAATTGCACGGCCAGGTATCGCCCGGTCTGGCTGACAACGTTGTAGCCACCGGATCCATTGGAGCGCAGTCCAATCACAACCTCGCCCAGATAGTTGTTGTAGCGGTAGGCCTGGGTGACCAGATCGGCTTTGCCATCCGGGGCGGCCAGGATGGTCGGCAGATATTTATAAGCCCCGGAATAAGCAGTCTGCTTGGAGGGGTCGGTGTGGCTGTGCGAACCGATGATGGCATCGATACCGCTAACGGTGGCCGCCAGGTTGGTATCGACATTCGTATCCACCTCCACACTGCTCGGGTTTTCGGTGAAGCCGATATGCGTCATTGCAATCACCACATCGTTGGCTGCCCGCAAACCGGGGACCAATTCGGCGGCCTTGGCGAGAGGATTGGAGAAGGTTAGGCCGGGAATGTTACTGGGCAGTTCGTAATTGGGCACGCGATGGTTGGTGATGCCAAGGATGGCAACTTTGAGGGGAGCAGAAGTGCCGGATGGCAGCACAAGGGACAGGCTGTCCCTAACATTAACAACCGGTTTACCGCCAGCCAGGGCGGACACCTTGTTGATGCCATACAAACCGCTGTCAGTGACATTCGCTCCCAGGATGGGGAAGTTAGCCTGGCCAAATACATCCACGAAGACCTTGCTGCCAAAGTTGAACTCGTGGTTGCCCAGGGTCATGGCCGTGTAGTCCAGGCTGTTCATCACGGCAATGAAAGGGTTGATCTGCAAGGCAGGCGGAAGGACGGTGCCATCCGAGGCAGTACCGGCGCCGGCATCCTTGAAGTAATACATCATCGCATCGCCCTGGATGCTGTCACCAGCATTAAGCAACAATGTACGGTCGGGGTTATGCAGGCGTTCCTGTTTGATCAACGTGGCAAGTTGGGTAAAGCCAACGTAGGTTCCCTTGGCCAGGTTGCCATGCGAGTCGTTGTGGTGCAGGACGGTCAACGGGACAATTTCGCCGGTGTCAAAGGTGGTATCGCCATCGCCATTCAGGCCGATGCGTCCATCCAGGGTCCCATCGCCATTCGGGCCGGTGTAGGCCGTTTCGGCCGTACCGTAGGTGGCTGTGACATAGGCATTGACCGCGTTGAGCATGTCACCCCAATAGGTGATGTTGGTCATATACTTGAAGCCGCCGTAGCCATCACCTCCGGCCGGAGCCAGGAACTCGTTGGTGCCAACGTTGTAGGTCTTTTTCAGGTCGAGTGGTTCACAGATATGTGAAACCTTATTAACGACACATACATCGTAAGCGCCCCAGGCATAGGGCTGCGGGCCGGGGTTGGCATCTGTATACTTGAAGTAATTGTATTTGAGGCCAGCGGGCTGGATGACGCCAGCCACATTCGGGCCATAATTGACCACTTCAAGGATCTGGGCACCGGTCATCTGGCCGACGACCGTGGCGTTGCCAAACGGCAGGACAGTGAACATGTTGCCATAGGTAAGCAGCCCGGGTGCATGGGTACCACTTACACAGCCGGTGTTGGTCCAGCTACCACCGACGTAGCACCAATCGGCGCGAATGCCTCCGGCATTGTTAAAGAAAATATCAATGTCATTTGCCGAATTGCCGTCGGTGTTAAGGTAGTTATAGATGGCATCGTCAATGAAAGTGCCCATCATATTATCGCTGTTACCGCCATCTTTGCGGGGCAGGTCAACTGCCGAATAACCGATGGGTTGGTTTACGATCGCCAGGTAGTCCGGATCTGTCGCATAAGAAGTGACAAGCGCGTCAACGGTGGGATCCTTGGTTGCATCGGCGAAGTCAGTAACGGTGGGGACGCCTCCCACAACCTCGGTCTGCTTCCAGCCGAATGGGGTGGTTGCAGGTGCGGTTGGGATCTTCCAGGCAATGGTTTTCCAGTTAGTCGTTACTGTGCCGTCCGTGGCGACGGTAACTTCAGCATCACCCAGGGTGCGGCCATTGTAGTAGGCCTGAACAATGGTGGTGTTGCCGACTTTGAGAGCTGGCGGGGTCAGGTTTGTGTGAGAGTGACCGCCGATGATCAGGTTGACCGGTTTACCGGCGGTGTTAAGTTTGCCGGCCAGGGTCTGGTCGCCGTAGACAGGAATGCCATAGCCGTAGCCGCCGTCAACATAGCCGAGATGGCTGAGGACGACGATCACATCGGAAGCGGCTTTCATGGCATCATAGTAGTGAAGGATCGAGTCGGCAGGATCCTTAAAACACAATCCAGCCGTAGCGGTCGCGACTGTGATGGTGGGTGTTTCGGTGGTTGTCACGCCGATGAAGGCCACCTTGATGGTATCCGGGGCGGTGCCGACGGTAAGAACCTGATAGGGGGCATCCGCAAAATCCGGCTTGAGCCAGCCGGAGGTAGCGCAGTCAGCCGTATCTTTCTGCACGATGTTGGCGGTTAAGAAGGGGTAGGTGGCCTGAGTCGTACGGGCAGCCAGGTTGACCTGGCCCCAGTCGAACTCGTGGTTGCCAAAGGTCGCCGCGTTGTAGCCCATGGCATTGAAGGCAGCGATGGTCGGCAGACCTTTGCCTGTGGCCGTCCCATCCCCCAGGTTGGAAAGCAGGCTGCCTTGCATTTCATCGCCCCCATCCACCAGCAGAACGTTGGCAGCGCCTTTGGCGGTGCGAATCATATTGACCACATTCGCGAGGCGCGCAATGCCGGGGTTACTGGCTTTGGTGGCAGTGGTGTTGGAGGCTTCCAATTGGCCGTGGAAGTCATTGGTATGAAGAATTGTGAAGGTTACCGGGACAGCCGGCGCAGCTGCAGGTGCGGCTCCAACAGCAGTGGAGAACAGGGAAAGCAAGACGAAAAGCGAAAAGAAGACCGTTATCGCCCTCCGATTAGATCTGGTTTTTAGCATGTGTCCCTTCCTTGAAAGATTGAAAAAGTTGGATAGGTGATTGAGAATTGAGCGGGAGCAATCCTGAGGCCTATTCCGGGTTATTTACCTCCTTTCATTCGCGAATTCGAAACCCCCCGCTTTGCCATGTGAGACAAAGGTTGGATCGGTTAAATAATCATCTACTCGAACTTACAAATTTGTAGGTATTAATATAGTACAACTTTACGGAGGGCGAGTCAAGAATCTTAATCACTTGCCTGGAGGAAGTACATCTTTTTTTTTCGACACCACCGCCTTGGCACCCTTTTGCCCTTTCGGGATGCAGGCTGGGTGTCCCGCAATGGTCACAGGACAGGCAGGCCCTATTTGGAAAGTACCAATAATGGGAGAAGGGATGAACCTTGCAGACCTATCCTGGGATCCGGGAGGCGTGGTCATGGAAACCCACCTCCAAGCGGACAATGGCTCAACAGCTCGCGCCACGGAGAGATACCAATGCTTATTCGAGAATATGCGCGATAATATGAGAGCCGTGGAGGTGGCAGGATATGCAATTTACGATGGAACAACTTAATTCATTACTCAAACTCCCCAGCCCGATTAACCTGGCAAACGCTGACCTGAGCGGGGCTGACCTGGGCGGGGCTGATCTGCCGGGGGCTTTCCTGATCGGAGCTGACTTGAGCGGAGCTACTCTGACCAAGGCGAACCTGAGCAATGCTCTCTTGTGGGGTGCGCTTTTGATCGAATCCAACCTGAGTGAGGCCAATCTAAGCGGGGCTGGCCTGGAGAGATCTGACCTGAGAAAAGCCAACCTGAGCGGGGCTGAATTAAAAGGGGTGGTACTAAAGGGCGCCAAATACGATAAAAACACAAAATGGCCGGACGGTTTTGATCCTGCGGCAGACGGGGCAATATTGATTGAAGACTTTGGAGTATGAGGAGTTCACGGACATACCTGTAGATACCGGTGAGATGCACCAGGTTACGAACACGGTGGGACTGTCGATAATTGGCGTGTAACCTGGGGACCAATATAGTGATTATCCGGAATGATCGCAAGAATGCTGGAAATGCTGCGCAGCGGACCAGCTAGTCCGACGCGGGCGTTGCAGTATACTAAGCATCAATATGTGAAAGGAGTTTTATGAGTTATCCAAATGAACGCAACCTGGGGATCATTAAGGAGTTCCGGGCCAATGCCGGCAAAGTCGGTGGTCCGTTCGCCGGAAGATCGCTGCTGCTCCTGCATACCTGCGGGGCAAAGAGCCAGGAGCCCCGTATCAACCCGGTCGCCTGCTTCATAGATGGTGATCGACTCGTGATCATCGCCTCAAAAGGCGGCGCCCCGACCCACCCGGATTGGTATTACAACCTGCTCGCCAACCCGTTGGTCAGCGTGGAAACCGGCACCGAAGAATTCCAGGCCCGGGCATCCGTTGCAGAGGAACCGGAACGGACCCGCTTGTATAACAAAATGGTCGAGAGGATGCCCGGTTTTGACGAATACCGGCGCAGGACAACGCGTGTCATACCAGTGATCATCCTGACACGTGTAAACACCAAGGAGTAATTCATGGACACAATTGAGTTTATCCGGCAAATGGTCGCGGCTGTGCGCCGCCAGACTGATGAAGCCATGAAAGATATGACAGTTGAACAGTTCAACTGGACGCCGCCCGGAACTGCCAACCCGATCAGCGCCATTTTTGTTCACTTCCTGAACTCGGAAGATGCCTTCGTTCAAACTTTGATGCAGGGGAAACCAAAGCAGTGGGACGAAGGCGGGTGGGCTGAAAAAACCGGTGTGCTGGTACCACCGGGTTACAGCGGCGGCTGGGAGGAGGTCAAAAACATGACTCTGGCCCTTGAGCCCTTGTTGGCTTACCAGCAGGTTGTACGGGCTGCCACGGATTCCTACCTGGATAAACTGACTCCGGATGAGCTCGAGCGTATGGTGGAATCCAGGCGCGGGGAGCGCAGCGTAGCGAGCATGTTCATCCATGTGATCAACCATGCTTTAGTCCATTCAGGTGAGATTGGCGCATTGAAAGGCATACAGGCAGGCAAGGATCTGCAAGCCTAAAGGACGGTTTTTGGAAAGCAAATGCTCCAGCGCATTCTGGCTATCATCCAAAAGGAATTCTCACAGACCTGGCGTGACCGGACCACGTTGGGGATCATGCTCACCATTCCACTGCTGCAGTTGATCTTATTCGGGTATGCGATCAACACCAACGTAAACCACATCCCCACCGTGGTCGCCGACCAGTGTCTAAGCCCGGCCAGCCGGGCATACCTGGGCGACATGGTGAATTCGGGGTACTTCGACATCGCTGCCACTACGACTGACCAGGCCGGCGCGGTCCAGGCCATCGATGGCGGACAGGCACAGGTCGGGATCGTCATCCCGCCGGATTTCGATAAAGATGTCCTGAATGGGGATGCCCAGGTTCTTATCCTGGTGGATGGCACCGATTTCTTCACTTCCCAATCGGCGAACGCCTATGCCACCCTCATCGGCCAGGAACATGCCATCAAAATCGTCAATGCCGGGATCACCCAGGCCGGGCTGCAGGCCTCCGGGAATACCCTGCCCGCATTGAATGCGCTCATCCATGTGCTCTACAACCCGGATATGAAAGACCTGTGGTTCCTCATCCCTGGGATGGCGGCCATGCTTCTGCAGACGCAGTCCCTGGTACTGACGGCCGCGGCAGTGGTCAGGGAGCGTGAGGTGGGTACCATCGAGCAGATCCTCGTCACGCCCATCCGACCGATCGAGCTGATGATCGGCAAGATCGTCCCATATGTAATTATCGCCATGCTCAATATGCTTACCGTGATCGCCATCGGGGTCTTTTGGTTCGGTGTTCCGTTCCAGGGCAGCATTTGGCTGTTCATCAGTCTCTCTTTCCTGTATGTTTTCGGCGGGTTGGGGTTGGGGCTGCTCATCTCATCCGTCTCGCAAAACCAACGCCAGGCGCAGCAGCTAATGATGCTGTTCATGATGATCAGCCTCTTGCTGGGTGGTTTCATTTTCCCGCGTTACACCATGCCGCCGGTAGTGCGGGTCATTGGCAACCTATTCCCGATGACTTATTTCGTGCCCATCTCGCGCGGCATTATCACCAAGGGAATTGGTTTCTCCATCCTTTCGGGCCAGGTGCTAGCCCTGGTGATCTACCTGGTGGTGGTGATTTTCCTGGCGGCGATCTCCTTCCGCAGCCGGCTGGACTGAACATGTTAAAATCCCTTCAGCGTTTGCGCGCCCTCATCTATAAAGAAACGGTGCAGATTTTACGCGACCGCCGCACGTTGATCCTGTTCTTTGCGCTGCCGCTGATCGAGTTGTTCCTGTTCGCCTATGCAGTTTCGCTGACCATCACACATTTACCGACTGGAGTATTTGACCAAAGCCAGGATGCGCGCAGCCGGGATTTCCTGAAGACACTGGTAAATTCAGGATCCTTCGATATCACGCTTGTGCTCCAAAACGAGCAGCAGGTAATGGATGCAATCGATGCCGGGCAGATCAAGGTTGGACTGGTCATCCCACCAAATTTTGAGATGCAGGTACTGCGCGGCAAAGGCAGTGTTTTGCTGCTGCTGGATGGTTCCGACTCTTTCAGCGTCCAATCGGGTTATAACGCGGCCTTGAGCATCGCCCAGAGATATTCGCTGAATCTGACCATCGAGAAATTGCAGAGCGGAGGGGCTTCGTCAGCCCTGACCAGCCTCTCGGGTCAATTACCGATCACAACCACCACCCGGGTACTGTATAACCCGGACATCCAGGACCTGGTTTTCATCCTGCCGGGTCTGATCGCGCTGATCATGCAGATCATCGTCGTCACTCATTCGGCCATGGCGATCGTGCGCGAGCGCGAAGCCGGAACCCTGGAACAACTGCTTGCCACGCCTGCCCGTCCGGCCGAGATGGTGATTGCCAAGCTGATCCCGGGTATGCTGGTGGCGATCCTGGATATGAGCGTAATCCTGGCAATTGGGGTCTTCTGGTTCAAGGTACCGTTCACGGGGAATATCCTGCTCCTGGGCGGCCTGTCAATCCTGTTTATCATCTCCGGGATGGGCCTCGGGTTGGTAATCTCGGCTGTGGCCAAGACCCAGCGACAGGCTCAACAGTTGACCAGCGTGCTCCAGCTCCTGGCAATGCTGCTGACCGGTTTTATCTATCCACGCGCCACCATGCCGCTATGGACACAGATCATCGGTGACTTGATCCCCATGACCTATTTTGTGCGCATCATCCGCGGAATCATGACCAAGGGTGTGGGCCTGACATTCCTATGGACGGATTCCCTGACGCTGTTTGTCTATGCCTGCATCGCCCTGGGCATTGCCGCGGCGGTATCAAAGAAGAGATTGGATTGATCGCCATGTCCACGGATGTCGCCATTTCAGTTCAGGCTCTTACCAAGCACTTCAAAGGGCCGGGGGGTATGGTTACCGCGGTCGATTCGCTCTCCCTGGAAGTAAAGCGCGGCGAGACCTTTGGCTTGATCGGTCCGGACGGAGCCGGGAAAAGCACAACCACCCGGGTCATCCTGGGACTCCTCACACGCGATGGCGGCGCCAGCAGCGTGCTCGGCTACGACTCGATGCGGGATGTTTATCAAATCCGTGAGCGGACCGGGTATATCGCCCAGCAATTCGCACTGCCGGCGGATATGACGGTGATGGAAAACATGCGTTTCTTTGCGGACCTGCATGGCATTCCGCGCAAACTGCAAAAGTCAAGTATTGCCGAGCTGCTGAAGTTCGCCGGCCTGACCGAGTTCACATCCCGCCCGGCTGGGCGCCTATCGGGAGGCATGAAGAAGAAATTGGCCCTGGCCTGCAGCTTGATCCACCAACCCCAGGTAGTCCTCCTGGATGAGCCGACCCTGGGCGTGGATCCGGTCAGCCGGCGTGAGTTCTGGAATCTGCTCGGTAACCTACGGGCAGAGAAAGGCCTGGCGATTTTTGTCTGCACCCCGTACATGGATGAAGCCGAACGCTGCAACCAGGTCGGATTGATCTACAAGGGCCGTTTGATCGCGCAAGGTACGCCGGCCTCGATCAAGAAGATGGTCCCGGGGCACCTGCTTGAGTTTAAACCGGCAAGATTCGTAGCGGCGCGTGACCTGGTGACAGGCATGCCAGGGATCCTGGAAGTACAGACGTACGGCGCCATGCTGCATGTGTTCGTCGATGAGATCAAGCGCCGCCAGACAGAGATCGAAGAAGCGCTTAGCGCGCAAAGCATCACCTGGAGCGGGATGCGGGTGATCCAGCCACGCATGGAAGAGGCGTTCATCAGCCTGGTGAAACGCCAGGAAGCGGCCGATAATGGCAGATAAAGAAATTCCTGCCGTGCAAGCGGCCGCGGAAAGCAGAGCCGATCCCGTCATCGCAGAGGATTTAACCAAGCGCTTTGGCGAATTCACTGCAGTCGACCGGGTCAGCTTCCGCATCCACCCGGGGGAGGTTTTCGGCTGGTTGGGGCCAAACGGCGCGGGGAAAACCACCACCATCCGCATGCTGTTGGGATTGATCCGGCCGAGTGCGGGTAAATTGAGCGTGCTGGGATATGACCCAGTCACGGAAACGAAGACCATGCAGGCGCATGTGGGTTACATGTCGCAACTTTTCACCTTATACAACGACCTGACCGCTCGCGAAAACATCCGCTTCTATGGCAAGGTTTACGGCCTGAACCGCAAAGCACTCGCACAGCGGCAGCAGGAAATTATCCAAATGGCCGGGCTGGAAGGGCGCGAAGATATGTTGACTGCCAACCTGTCCGGAGGCTGGAAACAGCGCCTGGCGCTGGGCTGCGCCATCGTGCATAATCCAAGGGTGATCTTCCTGGATGAGCCCACGGCCGGCGTCGACGCGATCAGCCGGCGTGAGTTCTGGGGCCTGATCTATGCCATGGCGAATAAAGGCACCACGATCCTGGTCACGACTCATTATATGGATGAAGCGGAACTGTGCCAGCGGGTGGGCTTTATCAACCAGGGGCGGCTGGTGGCAGCCGGAACCCCGGACGAACTCAAGCAAACCCATATGCACGGACAGGTGCTGGAGATCGATACCCCGGATCCCGACCGGGCTGTCCGCCTGCTGAAAGAGGCACAGACAAAGGGAAGTCTGCCCTTCGAAGAGGTGGCCTTGTATGGGGCGCAGATCCATGTGGTTGTGCCGAACGCGGAAGAATTCCGCCAGCCGATCAGGAAACTGCTCGAAAAGGAAAATATCCAGGTCAGCAGCCTCGAATGGATCATGCCAACTTTGGAAGATGTATTTATCTCGACTGTCCGGGAGTCGGCTGAACCAGGTTTGCAGTGAGCGTATGGTGAAATCCCGCTTTGAAAGGCGTCCAGGCGGAAAAGGACCGGCAAAAATAAAATGGGCAAATTGATCGTGGTGGTTGGCAACAGCGGTGTGGGTAAGACCAGCCTGACAGAGGCATTATGCGCAGCGGGAGATTTCGCTGCCGGGCTGGAGGGACACGCCACACGTCCCTTCCAGGCCCTTTTTAAAAACAATCCCGGTTATGCGCTTGCCAACCAGATCGATTACCTGCTGGCGCGCGCCGAACAGGAACGCCAGATCCGCACGGCGCCCAAACCCGGCATCCAGGACGGCGGGCTGGACATGGACCTTTTCGTTTTCACGCGACTGTTCCAGCGCAAAGGCCTGCTCTCTACCGAGGAATATCTTTTATGCGAAAGGCTGGTGGACCAGATCCGTTCCTGCCAGCCGCCGCCGGAGGGCATCCTGTGGCTGAAAGCCCCATTGGAGGTGGTTTCGGAGCGGTTTACCCGGCGCGGGCGGCCGCTCGAAATTGCCACCCGGGACGACCTGCAGGTCAGCGCATTCCTCTTGGAAGAGTGGCTGGGACGCCTCGACCCAAGGCGGATCCTGCGTATCGATGCCAGCAAGGAGGATCCGCATTACCAGGGCTGCCTGGCGGAGGCGCTGGAATTTATTGCACAGAGATGAGGGGGATTTCGAAAGCGTTATTTCAGCAAAAGCCCGTTTTTTCGGCTTACGCGGGATCGGTATCCCGAAACAACGAGGATCAATCCGGAGGGGAGACAGAAAGTGGGAGGAATTGATCCTCCGGAATCGGG
>JADGQB010000086.1 GCA_017882145.1 Anaerolineales bacterium | reverse complement strand
AGATATTCCGATAACAAAGAGGTGACACCTGGATACACTGGAACTTGCACATACCATTGTCAACGCGCTGGAAGATAAAAAAGGCGAAGATATACTACTGCTGGAGATTAAAGAGATTGCTTCATTCACGGATTACTTCATTATCTGTACTGCCACCAGCAACCGCATGCTAAATGCCCTGGCTGATGGGATAATTGAAAAGACACTTCAGGAACATAAAAGGAAAGGCAGGATCGAAGGCAAGCCGGATGCCGGTTGGTTGGTGGTGGATTACGGCGATATTGTTGTCCATCTATTCGATGAGGATTTACGCCGCTACTATAAATTGGAAGAGTTATGGAAAGACGGGAAAGTATTGTTGAGGCTGCAATGAACAGATTGACTGGTGCAAACATGGACATCGACCTGGCAACTCCTGCGGACCAGATCTCCTGGCAGCAGGCAAAATGTCCATGGAATGCTCATGAAAGTACCGACCAGCATCGCTGCGCTGTCAAAAATATATCCATCTGTCCGTATTTCTGTGGGGTTGAATATATGGATACCTTGTTATGCTGTTACCCTGAAGAAAATCTATATCGGACGGTTCGATAATAAAAATCCCGCAGATCAAAATCCTGCGGGATTTTTTATCAAGAACTTCAGTTATGTTGATCTTGGGGAGGAGAGTTTTGATCAGGGATTACTGGTCAATCCCTTGGCAGTATCAACCGCCTTGAGCTGAAAATACGCGCTCATGACGTCTCGCACGGTTGGCGCCACCACTCTACCACCTTCACCGGCATTGTACATAAAGGCCAAAACTACAATTTCCGGGTTGTCATAGGGAGCATAGGCAACTGTCCAACCATGTGCAGGCCAGTTACCGCGCGTGCACTGGTTTTTTGCAGCAGCCACGTCATCGCAAAACTCAGCCGTTCCGGTTTTCCCGGCAATGGCGATTGGGTAATTCAGGAAAGAAAAATCGTGGTTGAGCGTCCCATTTGGATCGGTCGCTGCCAGGCGCATACCGGCTTGCACTTCCTGGACTGCCGATACTGAGACCGTCTTCATCCTGCCGGTAGCCGTGCAGTTGGAATTTTCGCAAGTGAAATCCTTGATGATGGGATCGGTTGTGATATCCCAGCGCAAACGCGGTTCAAAAGGCTGGATGATATTCCCTTCACTATCCACGATATCGTGAATGATGGTCGGCTGCATCTGGCGTCCGTTATCCGCAATCGTCGCTGCAGATATTAGCACCTGCAGCGGGGTTGCCACTACATAACCCTGTCCGACACTCGCAAGATAGGCATCACCTGTGGACCAGTTTTCGCCCTTGTTGATCCGTTTCCAGGTCGGGTCAGGGATAAGGCCGGCTGATTCACCTGGAAGCTCGATGCCGGATGGCTGATCATAACCCAGCGCCTGGGCATATTGCTGCAGCCGTAACATATCCAACCCTTCAGAAACCTCACCTTTAAAACCGCCGCCCACTTTATAAAAGCACACGTCGCTCGAGCGCGCAATGCATTCCAGGAAAGGGATCTTTCCAAGTCCAGCCGTCTCACCATAAAAGGTGTAGGTCCAGTCGTAATAAAATTCTGTGGCACCCGGATCGGTTGGAGAGTACGCAGTCGTCAAACCGATCATCGCGGGAGCATCGATTAGCGTGGTCGGTGTGACGACGCCTTCATTCAATGCACCCAGAGCCGTGGAAATTTTGAAGGTGGAACCAGGCGGATATTCTGTAGAAATGGCGTAATTGAGCAGGGGATGAGTGGGATCTTTCGCCAACTGATTGTAGTAGTAGGCAGGGATAATGCGCGCCAACCGGTTATTCTCATAGGTCGGATATTGCGCCATCGACAGGATTTCACCGGTCTTGGGATTCATGGCAATTACAACACCGCTTGAAATACGATAGTATTTGTTATAGACGTTGTTCCAGTAATCGATGTCCCGTTTTAAAATCGACTCGGTCGCCTGCTGAAGGCGGGTATCAATCGTCAGGACGACATTATTGCCCGGCGTCGGTTCGACCGGTGGCGCCAAGTTGCGCAGTTCCTGTCCGGCAACATCCACTTCAACCGTCCTTTGGCCCGGTTTCCCTATCAGCGTGTCATTCATGGTTAATTCCACGCCAGCATACCCCACCTTATCGCGATTGGGCAAAAAATTCTGGGCGCGGTAGGTCTGCTCAAGCGCGGCCGGGATTGGTCCTAAAAAGCCAATAACATTTGCAGTTAATGATCCGGTGGGATAATCACGCACCGCTTGAATATCCACGCCAACCCCCGGCCAATCCACTGCATGTTCCCGAACAGCCATGGCAGTTGCTTCATCAACATTGCATTGGATTTTGACCGCCGCATAGGGAGCATTCGAGAAACCAAGGTCAACAAATTGCGTAATGCCTGGTCCGGGCACACATGGAGCAAGTAATTTCGCATCCTCCACAGTCCCATGGCTGACCGGAATGCCTGTCAATGTGGAAAGGTCGCGGTAAATGCGTTGGATATCGCCATCATCATCCGGCAGGTTGGCCGGGGTAATGGTGATATTGTAGGAAGCAATGTTACGCGCCAGGATAATTCCATTCCGGTCATAAATAATGCCGCGCGCTGGCGCGACACTGATATCTTGAGTGCGGTTGCTGTCTGATTGAATACTGTAATTCTTGCCATCAAGGATTTGCAGCTTGAACAAACGAGCCGCAAAGATAACAGCCACCACACCGAGCAAAGCATAAACAATCAGGTAGCGCCAATTTTGGAAATGAGCCGGCCGCTGAGAAGTAGTCATCCGGTCACCTTCTCCGGGTACAGCCAGTTTGCAAGGTCATGCATAAGCGCATGAACAGGAATGGCAAGCAGCAGGTTCAGTAGAATGGTCGGCAGGACAATTTGAGAGAAAACTTCACTCAAAGCCAGCGGGCCTTCAAAAAGGGTTCGTTGAATGAACATTAACATAAGCAGCTCCAGTGTACCGATAAGTGTGACGCCAAACATCACTAAAAGTGGTGCCTGCCAGATGCGATGCACCAACAAACGCGCTAACCCCACCACCGATAGATATCCGAGCGTATAAATGTACCAGGGGACGCCCGAAACCATCCCGACCAGCAGGCTGGCTCCCACGCCCCAGAGCCATGCACCGCGCACACGCTCCTGCAATCCCCAGGCCACCACCACGAGCAGCACCAAATCTGCATTGCCGCTGAGTAGGATGATACGGCTGGCAATGGTTGTTTGAAGAATGACCGCCAATGGCAAAACAGGAATTGCAGCCAGAATTGCGCGACGCATTTTAAGGACCTGGTGTTCCGATCAGAGGCGCAATATCCACCGGCTTGAAGTTGGTAATGACCAGCACAAACTGCAACCGGTTGAAATCCACATTCGGCTGGATAATAGCCTGCTGGAATAATTCTGATTGCAGTTTTCGAACGCTGACAATTTGCCCCACCAGTAGATTGGCAGGGTAGTTTCCACCCAGGCCGGAAGTAAGGACCACATCGCCAACCTGAATGCTCGCATCCTGTGGGATCATATCCAGCGAAAGGTCGCCGGTGATCGAACCAACCAGGATTGCCTCAGTATTGGAAGCCTGCAACCTGACATTTACGGCAGAAGCGGCGTCGGTTACCAGTTGCAGCCGCGCTGCCTCTCCAATCACGGCATCCACGCGCCCCACCAGACCCTTATCGGTGACAACCGGCATCCCCGGCAAGACACCTTCGTTCGAACCGACGTTGATGATTACATAGCGCAGGAATGGGCTCGGGTCCCGCCCAATGACGGAAGCAGCCCTATAAGTGTATTCGGGGTTGGCGCGTGCAAAATCCACCAGGGCGGATAGTATATTGGTCTCGGTGACCTGCTGCTGAAGCTCGATCACCTGCGTTTGAAGGCGGGCTACATCCGCTTCCAGATCTGCATTCTTCTGGCGCAGAGAAGCAACATCCCGCGGTACCGTTAGAAAGTCAACAACTGCCAGGTACCTGCCGGATATCCAGGTTTGAGCACCGACCGTTATGCGGGTAAACCAGTTGGTGACCGGGTTAAAATAACCTCCCAGGGCCAACGCCACAAGGCCTACCGCCACCAACAAAATTACTACTGTTTGCAGGGAATGAGGAATACTGGGTTTCATAGGTAACAGGAAAAGACGCGCCTGAAAGACGCGACCACGCGGTTAGGAATGACGCGTGCTGCCGCGCTCGAGGCCAACCAAAATTCGGCTGTAAGCAGAAAAATCTTCCAACACAATGCCGGTACCGCGCACCACACAGGTCAGCGGATCCTCAGCAACCCAGACGCGCAGATTCAATTCCTCCGATAGACGTTCATCCAGGCCGTGCAATAACGCCCCCCCGCCGGCCAGGCAAATACCAACATCCATCAGGTCAGCCACAATTTCAGGCGGTACTTCATCCAAGGCATCTTTGATTGTATCAATTATCACCGTTACAGATTGGGAGAGCGCCTCACGCACTTCCAAGGAAGAAATTTCGATTGATTCTGGCAGGCCGGTGACCAGGTTTCGGCCACGTACTTCGGCCATCCTCTCCACCGGAAGGGAAAAAGCCGAACCGATGTTCCATTTGACCTGCTCAGCAATACGTTCACCGATAAGAATATTGTATTTATTGCGCACGTATTGGACGATATCCTGATCCATTTCATCGCCTGCCACCCGCAGTGACCTGGAAACAACCACTCCAGCCATGGACAGGGCAGCCACTTCGGTCGTTCCACCACCGATATCCACGATCATGGAGCCGCGTATTTCATTCACAGGCAAACCGGCTCCCAATGCGGCCGCGGTCGGTTCTTCGATAAGGTATGTCTCGCGCGCTCCCGCAGACATGGAGGCATCATAAACAGCCCGCTTCTCAACCTCGGTCACACCAGAGGGAATTCCAATCACCACACGCGGCCGCGGCAAAGGTACAACGCTTTGTTCATGGACTTTACCGATAAAATATTCCAGCATTGCCTCCGTGATCTCAAATTCGGAAATCACTCCATCCCGTACCGGGCGAACAACCATAATATTTCCGGATGTACGCCCGACCATTTCCTTGGCATCCAGGCCAATGGCCAAAGGTTGACGGGTACGCTTATCAATTGCCACCCAGGAAGGTTCGTTTATCACGATACCCTTTCCCCGGACATGCACAAGAGTGTTTGCGGTACCCAAATCGATACCAATATCCAGGGAAAATAGGCCCAAAAGCCAATTGAGTGGGTTGAAAGCCAACTGTTGGTGCTCCTTGATGAATTTCCAGCTTTTTAATTATACCATGAGGCCAAATTGGATATCCGCGAAGGCCGATTTCAGGCCCAGGAAGGCTGAATTGGCCCTAAACTGGCCCCCGTTATTATGCGATCCGTTTCAGTGCCAGCATGGTCAGATCGTCTGCGGCGGGGAGTGCGCCCATGAACTCATTCACTGAAGCCTCAAGCGCGCTCAGCACCGCATGCGCCGTGGATGATTCTATATTTTTCAACACTTCCCGCAGGCGTTCCTCACCATAAATCTCATCCTGGGGTGAGAAGGCTTCCGTCAACCCATCCGTGTACAACAAAAGAAGATCATCCGGACCGAGCGAAATCGTACGTTCACATATCGATAGCTCTTCAATGATGCCTAATGCAGCGCCAGTCGGGTGCAGAGATTCAAGCGTCATGCCAGCCTTGCTTATCCAGAGCGGGGGATTATGCCCGGCATTCGCATACGTAAATTCTCCGCTTTCCAATGAAAGAACTCCATACACAGCCGTTACGAACATACTCTGTCGATTATCAGGGATGATCAAGGCATTGACTCGCTGCAAAGTCTCGGCCGGAGAGGGAGTATCGTAGACAACAGCCCGTATCAGGGTCCTTGTGAGCGCCATAAAAAGGGCTGCCGGCATACCTTTGTCAGATACATCGGCTATTAATAGACCCAATCGTCCACCGGGCAGTTCTATCACATCATAAAAATCCCCGCCCACCTGACGTGCCGTGAGCCAGGTGGCCGCCAGGTCCCATCCATGGATTTCAGGCAAATGCTCCGGCAGGAAGGTTTTTTGGATTTGCCGGGCAAGCTCAATCTCATGTTCTAGGCGTTCTCGCACCACCATTTCGAATTGAAGGTGCTCATTCTGGATACTGAGTACCAACTGTTGTGCAATGCTGTTGATAATCTCCACCCGTTTTGAGCGGAAGCGGCGCGCATCTGCATCTTCTTCAACCAGCATGACGCCATATAGATCGTTCCTGATAACCAGCGGGAAACCGATCAGTAAGTGATCTCCATTCTGCAAGGCATAAATAATTTCCTGTTCAGTGCTGGCTAAAGCAGGGTGCAACCAGTCCACGGGAACGGTGGATGCCAGCAGGCCGACCGCCATTTGGGCACTCTCACGGGCAGCGTCCAGGAGCGCGAAATCCCCCGAAATGAATTCACGGTCTAACAGGATGGCCTGAGCATCCTCAGACAATCCGTAGGCCTGAGCCGGGCGAAAGCGTTCTTGCTCCCACAGGAAGATTGCACACGCCTTCACTCCCACCAGGATGGGTGTGATGCGTACAACACTGCCAATCGTTTCATCCAGGCTGTTCGAGTTGGCTACCGCTTGAGCCACCTGCAATAGGGCTGCGGAGGCATAGGCTTGCTCCTGGGCGGCATCATACAGGCGGGCGTTCTCGATAGCCACAGAAGCATAATTTGCGAAGGTGGAAGTGATGGCTTGGGCTTCGTGGCCGTAACGTCCGGTAGCATGATGTGTCAGGGTCAGAACGCCCAATGAACGATCGCCGGCCCTCAGCGCAGCCGCGATCGATGAATAATCAGCCGAAAAGCCGCGCGCTGCACCGGCTGGGCCGATCGGATCTTCCGGCTTGCGGATGACCGGCTGGTCAGAAGTGAGAGCCGCGGCCAGAAAACCATAGGCATCCGGCCAACGGTGAAGGGCATCTTCAACATCCAATCTCTCGGCCCCATGCACGTGCGCCAGATAAAGCTCCTCCCCTTCCAGCAACCACACCGCAGCCACCTCGCAGGGCAGGTTGTGCTCCAATTCGTGCAAAATACTGTCGAGCACGTCATCCACCCCCACCTCAGCCGAGATGGAACCGGCCACCTCTCGTAAGCTGTCGGCAATCTGCCGCCGCCAGCGTTCGGTGCGGTACAGGTCAGCATTATGGATGGCGGATGCCACGCTGTCCGCCAGGGCTTCACACAGGAATTGGTCTTCGCTGGTAAAGGCATCGATACGGTCACTCTGCAGGTCCAGCACGCCCACAACCTGGTTATTGAAGATCAGCGGGATGGTCAGCTCAGAGCAGGTATCTTCAGGGGGAATTATGGATGGCTTGTAATGTGGTTCTTTCAGAACATCATTTGCCAGGATTGTCCGGCCCTCCCTTGCCACCCACGCGATAATGCCCTCAGCATTATCCAGGTCAAGCACTTGACCTTTGAGTGCTGCACTGCGGGCCCCACTTCCGGCTTCAAATATGATCTGACGCCGGTTGGGATGTACTGTATACAAATGAACATACGGGAAATCCAGCCGCTCCTGGATGAGAACAGCCACATTACTAAGCAACTGGTCCAGGTCGAGAATGGAAGTTATATCATTGCTGACCTCCGCCACCATCTCCAGGTGCTCGGCACGGGTTTGCAGCTCGGCATATAGACGTACACCGTTAATGGCGATTGATATCGTATCTGCTAAAGCTCGTAAAACCAGCAGGTCATTCGGGTGGAATGCTCCCAGCCGGTCCGATTGCACATCCAGCACGCCCAGGATCTGGCCCTCAATTTTCAGAGGCAGAACTGCCTCGGATTTTGTTTCAGATAGCAGATCAATGAAACGGAAGCGTGGTTCAGTGTGCACATCATTCGCGACCGCCTCTTCGCCGGTTTGGGCAACGGATCCGATCAAGCCGTCGCCCGTCCGAATCTTGAGCGGCTTGCCTCGTCCGCGCAATTGGCCGGCGCTCGAGCGAAAATTCAAAAATTCCTGGCCTGTCTGATAGGTAAAGACGGCCACATAATAGTAATTAAAAGTGCGCTGAATAAGTTTTGTTACCCGCCGGGTTAGTACATCCAGATCGAGTACATTGGCTATCTGGGCGCTCACCCGCCGGACAAGGGTCAATTGCTCTATGCGCCATTGGTCAATAGCAAAGCGGTGAGCCGCCACCAGGGCTAAAGATATATGCCCCGCCAATCCTTCCAGGATCTCGATCTCCTTTTTCCTGAACGGCCTGGCAGATCGCTTCACCTGAAGCACGCCCATCACAACGCCGCCATTCCTTAGTGGGAAAGCCAGCAAGGTTCTTTGACCCTTGGAACTATAAGTTATCCCTGTTTTATAGGTTACTTCCATCGGTCCATCAGGTGGCTGTGCGGGAAATAAAGGCATCTGGTTTGGGCCGGGGAGTCGGAACAGGTTTTCATCCAACCACAGTTCCACCTGGCTGTTTAGAAGACGTGTTACAGTCTCCACAATGAGTTCGGAGCGGGTCTCCAGCGACTCCTTTTGCATTAGCGTTTCCCCCAACAGGATAATCTGTGGCCAGGTGGCATCCTCAGGTTCTAATTGCGGTTTATGATTCCCCGATTTTAATAGTTTTACCATCGTTAGAACATTGCCAGATTCCCCGAGCGGCTCGAAGTGCACTTCGTCCATGAGTTTCTTCATCAGGAAAACCCCCAGGCCGCCGACCGCCCGGTTATCAATATTTGCATTCAGGTCCGGTGCAAGCACAGTGGAGGGATCAAATGGCTTCCCATGGTCGCGGATGACGACAGTCAAGCAAACGTCATTGGATTCGCAAGTGCATTCAATATCCCCCCGGTTTTCGCCTTGATAGGCATGTTCGATAATATTGGTACAAGCCTCATCAACAGCCAGTTCGATGGCATAGGTATCGGAATCATCCATGCCCGCATCGCGCGCTGCCTGGGAGGCAAAGCCACGGATGGGGTCCAATTGGTCGAACTTGGCAGGGAAAATCGCCGTACGCATTGGAATAGCGAGGCCGCCTCACGACTCGCAAGTCGAGGCGGCCCAGAATAAGGAAGGTCTAATACCCAAATTAGAAACTACCCACCGCCGTGATAACATCGTCGAACATTCTAAACAGCGGCGTGAACCCGGTCAATTCCAAAGCATCCAGGATCTTCTTGGGTACCGCCGCCAGGACGATCTCGCCGCGATTATAACGTTTACAGTTACGTTGCCCGATGAGCAAAGCTCGAAACCCGGCGCTGGACATATATTCCAATTTTTCCAAATCAAGAACGATTTTGAACTGACCATCGTTATTAAGCGTTTCAATGGCTTTGGTCAGGTCAGGGGCAGTGTAGCTGTCTACCTTGCCCTGCAGACTGAGCAGGTCACAATGTTTATACTTTTTGCCGGTAATTTCCATATGGCCTCCGTTCTGGGTTGGTGGTCAGAAATTATATCATGATAGATTAAAGCCCTGCATCGAAGATTTCTCCGCCGAGTTTGAACCCGGCTGCTTCCAGATGCAGATTGAAAAGCAGGCGCTTATTGGTCGGCCGAAATTAACCAACAGTTTTTCCTGCAGCGTAACGCCAGTCTTTCCAAAATTGTAGGTATCCGTCACTGCAATAAACTATTCAGAAACATTTTTTGAGGATAAAATCGCCTGATTACATCCGGAGGAAAAGGACACCATGAAAAAGAAAATCATTATTTGGGTCGTTATTGCTATTGTAGTTTTGGGATTGCTAATTCAATTGGTACCACTTCCAGAACGAGGCCATAATCCGGCGGTTATTGCCGAGCCAAAATGGGATAGCCCGCAGACTGCAGCATTGGTAAAACGGGCCTGTTACGACTGTCACAGCAATCAAACCGTCTGGCCGTGGTACAGCTACGTCGCGCCGGTCTCCTGGCTGATATACAACGATGTCATCCAGGGACGGCACAGGCTGAATTTCTCCGAGTGGAACGGTCAATCGCGGGGAGCAGGGGAAATGGTCCAAGCCATCCAGGAAGGTGAAATGCCTCCATTCCAGTACCTGCCATTACACCCATCTGCCCGACTGACCAGTGTTGAGAAACAACAGCTGATCACCGGATTGACAAATTCCCTGCCGTAAGCCAATTCTCCCGCAGATACCTGCGGGAGGGTTTCTTAATGAAGACAACTTAATGGACTTCGTCGTTACCAATGAATTGCCGTTGACATCCCCCCCCACATCGGGTATCCTCACCGCCGTCCGGGTGGGTCCGGCGCGGCGGAGCCCTGCGAATCCCGTCAGGTCCGAAAGGAAGCAGCGGTAAGTGGGAGTCTCCGGGTGCCGCCGGGTTCCCTGCCCGGACATTTTATTAATTAGTAATCAGGGATTTGCGGTTGATGCCCGCAAATCCCTGATTTTTTTGTCTTTCTCATCCATTAACCCCTACCTTGTTAATCCTGCGGTCATATTTGCGTGCTAAAATTAAACAAAAAGGAGAGCCAATATGCGTATTTTGCTTGTGGAAGACAATCGGCGCTTGAGCGACTCGCTGCGGCTGATCCTGCAGGATAACGGCTACGCCGTGGATACCGCCTACGACGGCATCGAGGGCGAGGAAGCCGGCATGATCTCCGGTTACGATGTGATCATCCTGGATATCATGCTGCCGGGAAAGAACGGCATTGAAGTCTGCCGGGAATTGCGCAACCGGCGCATCACCACCCCCATCCTGATGCTGACCGCCCGCGACGCCCTCGAAGATCGTGTAATCGGCCTCGATAGCGGCGCAGATGATTACCTGGTCAAGCCATTCGAGGTGGATGAACTGCGGGCACGCATCCGCGCCCTGCTCAGGCGGGAATCTTCCAGCAAAACCGGCGTCCTCTGCATTGCCGACCTGGAGCTGGATCCCGCCTCCCATACTGTCCGGCGCGCCGGTCAGACGATTGAATTGACTGCCAAGGAATTTTCCATCCTCGAATACCTGATGCGCCATCCCAACCGCCTGATCACACGTGAAATGGCCGAAGAGCATTTGTGGAATTACGATCACGTGGTTGCCTCCAACGTTGTGGATGTCTACATTCGCCGGCTGCGCCGTAAGATAGACGATCCATCACCGGTCAAGTTGATCGAAACGATGCGCGGGGCTGGTTACCGCATCCATTTACCAGAGGAGCGATGAGCTTCCAAAAATCTCCATCCTTATCCAAGCGTATTGGCTCCATCCTGCATAGCATCCGCTTCCGGTTGGTACTGTGGTTCAGCGCCATCCTGGCATTGGTACTGATTGTATTCAGTGGCTTTATTTATGCAAACCAGAGTCGCGACATCCTGGGCGAATCGGAATTCAGCCTGGAACGCAAAATGGCTGCACTCGCCGTGACATTGACAGTCTCGCCGGAGGGGATAGTCGTACCGCAGGGCGTTTTGCAGGATACGGATATTCTCGTCTTTACGGACCCAAATGGGCAGGTGCTTGCCAGCCATGGCTCCATTCCCGCCCAGGATAGCCAAAGCCTGGCAGCGCACGCTCTGCAAGTGTTTGTAAACCGCCCTTCCCATGATAGCGTCACCTCCTGGACGCAAAGGAGCGGTTCTCCGCGCGCCAATTATATGTTCGTAACCGTACCCTTGCAGAACGGTCCAAGGCCGAGCGGGTTGGCCATTTTGGGCAGTCCTGTCGATCCCTATGGCCTGGAATCCCGCCTCGTGCTAACCCTTGCAGCCGGCAGCCTGGCAACTTTGGTAATTGCCTTGCTCGGCGGCTTCTGGCTGGCCGATCGGGCCATGCGCCCCGTCCGTACCATCACGCAGGCTGCCCGCACGATTGGCGAGACCGACCTGAGCCGCCGCTTGAATATGAAAGGCAAGGATGAACTGGGCGAGTTGGCCAATACCTTTGACGGCATGCTCGGACGTCTTCAGACAGCTTTCGAACGCCAGCGCCAGTTCGTCGCGGATGCCAGCCACGAATTACGCACCCCTCTCACCATCGTCAACCTGGAAACCAGCCGCAGCCTGGCCTCTCCGCGCAAGCCCGAGGATTACCGGCATGCTCTCAGCATCATTCGGAGCGAAAACGATTTCATGACCGCCCTGGTCAACGATCTTCTAACTCTGGCCCGCATGGATGCCGGTCAGGCCGTTATGGAAAGTCAGCCCGTGGATCTGAGCGATGTCGCCCTTGAAACCCTGGAACGGCTCACCCCATTGGCAGCTCGTAATCACGTCCGGCTCGAAGCCGGCGATCTGCCCGAGGTGCGCATCCTGGGTGACCGGAAGTACCTGGTCCAGATGGTCAGCAACCTGGTCGATAACGGCATCAAATACGCCGATGGGCAGGATAAGAATGTCTGCATCGAAACCGGAACGAGCGACGGCACTGCCTGGCTGCACGTTTCGGATAACGGACCCGGGATTGCCCCCGAACACCTTTCCCATTTGTTCGACCGTTTTTACCGTATCGACCAGGCCCGTTCCCGCTCCGGTAATGGGGATTCCCCTGATACGCAGGTCGCCGGAGGCAGCGGGCTGGGGCTTTCGATCGTCCAGTGGATCGCCCGTTCGCACGGCGGAGAGGTCAAGGTGACGAGTCAGGTCGGCGCCGGCACCACCTTCGAGGTCCGCTTCAAGGCGAT
>JADGQB010000343.1 GCA_017882145.1 Anaerolineales bacterium | reverse complement strand
GGCGCTCTCAGCCGCCTCGCTCCTGACTGGGGTGTTTGTGGTAGAGATCATTTACTCTTACTATGGTATTTCCGATTTAATTGTTAAATCCATTCAGGGCGTTCCGGATCCCGCCGCGGCTCTGGGGTTTTCAGTTTACAGCGTAATTATTGTGCTCACTTTAATGTTTGTGATGGATATATTGCTGGCAGTAATTGACCCACGAATACGTGAAGAAGTCGTCCATTCATGATGACTGATTATCATTCAGCTTCCCGGGCGATCCTTCTGAATGCCCAAAATGCCTTGCAGCGTGATGACCGCCAGGCCGCGCGAGGCTTTGCCATGCAGGCTCTCGTACTGGATCCGGATTCTGAAGAACCCTGGCTAATCCTGGCTGTGCTTGCCAGTCCGCGGGCGAGTGTAAATTATCTTGAGCAGGCGCTTAAGATCAACCCTGACAGCCAGCGGGCGCATAAGGGGCTGCAGTGGGCGTTGGGGCGCATAATGCGCGAACAGGCGAAACAATCCTTAGGAATACAGTCCCCACCCCATCAGAAGGCGGCGGAAGATTCGGGTACTGTCAGGATGTTGCCGGTTGATTCAGGGATACCTGCAGTATCCGAACCCAAGTCCCAGCCTCAGCTGCAGGAAAACCCTGCGCAAATAACTGCCGGTTCAGGTCCAGCTGCAGATATCCATTTGGCCAGGTCTATTCCCGTACTCCGTTGGTCAAGAAGCGTAAAGCGATTTTCTTCCCGTTGGCAAAACTGGATTGGAGCTCTGCTTGTGAGCCTTTTTATCCTGGTCGCCATTGCCGCGCCGCTGATTTCTCCGAATAATCCGAAATCTCCCGGACCTTTCATGGTAGTGCGCGTACTCCGGCTGGGCGACCGCGACCCCCATCCCCCGGACATGATACCGCCATTGGGCACTCTGCCAGGACAGTTCGATGGTTTCCATGCCTTGGTCTGGGGTGCGCGCGACGCCCTTATTTTTGGCCTGGAAGTGGTCAGTCTGACTGCATTGGTGGGTTTCCTGCTGGGCGCCATCGCGGGGTATGCGGGCGGATTTTTGAGCAGTGTACTAATGCGCGTCACGGATGCCTTCCTGGCTTTTCCGGTCATCGCCGGTGTGGTATTTTTGAACCAGTTGTGGGTCTCGGCGGTTGTTTCGGTGGGAGGATTTTCCATGTTCAATATCAATAACGTTTTCCAAGGTTTTTATCTGCCGCCAGGTTCAGCCACTTCACCCGTCCAGGCGCTGTTCCAGGCGATTAACCCTCTTGTTCTGATTTTGGTTTTGTTTTCCTGGATGCCTTATGCCCGGATTACCCATTCGATTGTTGTATCCCTAAAACAGGCGGAGTTCATTCAAGCAGCACGTTCCATTGGAGTAAAAGCACCCCGGATCATACTGCGCCACCTGCTTCCGAACTCTGTGACTCCATCCATTGTGCTGGCTGCCCGTGACATCGGCAGTATGGTCATTCTTCAAGCCACTTTCACCTTCATCGGTCTGGATGGATCATCCACCTGGGGGAGAATACTTGTCCTGGGCAAAGACTGGGTCCTTGGTCCGGGAGGCGGCATTTTCTCTTATTGGTGGGTATATGTCCCGGCCACTCTGGCGCTGGTCTTGTTCGGGATCGGATGGAACCTTCTTGGGGATGGGTTGAGTGAATTGTTGGATCCTCGCGATAATTAATCCGGCAAATCGCCCGCTTTTTTATCTGGGAATCAATTCAGGGTAGAATATAGCCCTGTTACCCTGAGCCCCCATGCCGCCATTCCTTCAATTTCTCCTCCGCCGTTTCATCGCGATTCCGATTTCACTGCTCATTATCACGATGCTGCTGTACGCGGGCGTGATGCTGACGCCTCCCGAAACCCGCGCAGCCATCTATTTACCCGCGCCGAATGCCCACCAAACCGAAGCGGATATTGCCCGCTTGACCGAGCTCACAATTAAAAAGTATCACCTGCGTGACCCGTATCTGCTCCAATATGGATATTGGTTGAAATCCCTCCTGCAGGGCACCTGGGGCTATAGCCCCACCATTAACGAGAATGTGCTGCCGGCCTTGCTCCGGCGTACACCTGCGACTGCGGAATTGACCCTTTACTCGGTTCTGTTCTTCATACCTCTCGGATTGGTGAGCGGTGTGCTTGCTGGCTGGCGGCAGCGGCGTGGGTTTGACAATACCTTTCGCTTTATGGCCTTTGTGGCCACTTCCTTTCCCCCATTTATTCTGGCTTTGACATTCCTTTCGTTTTTCTATGTAAATCTGCATTGGTTCGCGCCGGGTCGGATCGCGCAGGAATTCAGCTTTCAGATCAGCGACCCGGCTTTTCGATCTATTACAGGCTTGTACACTTTCGACACATTACTCAATGGGCGCTTCGATATTTTTGTGGATGCCCTGCGGCATTTGGCGATGCCGGTCTTTACATTGAGTATCTATCATTGGGCGACGCTCGGCCGTATCACGCGTTCGATCATTATTACAGAACGGCATAAAGAATACCTCGTGGCGGCACAGGCGCGCGGCCTGACGGACCAGCGCGTGATTTGGAGGCACGCTTTCTTTAATACGCTCGCCCCTTCCTTTACCAGCGTGGCGCTCTCGGCAGCCTCACTGGTTACCGGTGTCTTCGTCGTCGAGATCATTTATCGCATCTACGGAGTTTCGGATGTGATTGTGCGTGCCATGCAGGGCTCGCCCGATGCTCCGGCGGCATTGGGCTTCTGTTTATACAGCATCGTTATGGTTTTGTTCGTGATGTTCGTCCTGGACATCCTGCAGGCCATTTTTGACCCGCGCATCCGCGAGGATTTGTTTAATTCATGAGATACTCCCGTCGCTTTTGGTCCCGCTGGCAAAACTGGCTGGCTGCCATCCTGGTGCTCTCCTTTACCTTCGTTGCCCTGGCTGCGCCGTTCCTTTCTCCCAATGATCCAAAAAAGCCCGGTCCTTTAAAGGTGGTGGGCCGCTCCACCGAAACTGAGCCTCAACCGCCCAGCGAAAATGCACCTTTGGGAACATTACCTCATCAGTTGAGCGTTTATCATGCGCTTGTTTGGGGAACGCGCGACGCCATGCGCTTTGGATTATTGGTGGCTTTCAGCACGGCCTGCATCGGAGTGCTTTTTGGCGCGGTGGCCGGATATGCCGGGGGTGCGGTCAATCGCACCATGATGCGTGTCACCGATGCGTTCCTGACTTTTCCGATCATTGCCGGGGTCGTTCTTCTTCAGCAATTATGGTTGAATGCCGTTTATACCAATGGAGGCGCCATCACGAACCTGTATGGCGGGTCCGGTCCCAAGGCAGTTTCAGATTCTGCCATCCAGGTTTTACTGCAGCATGTCGATCCCCTGACAATCAGCCTGATTTTATTATCCTGGATGCCATACGCCCGTTTGGTAAATACCCTGGTGATCGAATTAAAAAAGACTGAATTTATCATCGCTGCCCATGCCTTGGGAGCTACACCGGAACGCATCCTTTTTCGCCATTTGCTCCCGAATGCCATCACCCCCGCCATTGTTCTGGTTGCGCGCGATGTCGGCAGTTTTGTGATTCTCCAGGCAACATTCACCTTTATCGGGCTGACCGGAAACTCACCCTGGGGTTTTGTGCTCGCGGCCGGGCGGGATTGGGTCATTGGACCGGGTGGAACCATAATGACATACTGGTGGACCTTTCTCCCGGCCACCCTGTTGGTCATCTTGTTTGGCATTACCTGGAATTTGCTTGGCGACGGCCTTAGCGAGGTATTGGACCCACATCGCGATTGATCTGGACTTTCAATCCACTGTAGGACGACATGGATGTCGCCCCGGTCACCCGCGTAAGTTTCTTCGACTGACGATTTATAAGCAAAGCGAGGCGTTCCCAGCGCCTCGCTTTGCTATATAATCAGAGTGCAAACCATGCCAGGCATTTTGAATTTTAAGGGATCTGATCTCGAACGAAAGCTGTCACCTCAGCAGTTCGCGCTCCTAAAGCAGGTGGCGGGAGAGGCTGCCACGCGCCATCTGCCGCTCTATCTGGTCGGCGGCTTCGTGCGCGATTTGCTGCTGGGCATCCCCGCCATGGACTTTGACCTGGTGGTTGAAGGTGATGCCATTCCGCTTGCCAGGGCTTTGGCCGCCCAATACGGTGGGCGGGTGACAGCCCATGTCCGTTTTGGAACCGCGCAGTGGTTCCGGCCTGGCTCCGGTCACCACGCGCTGGATTTCATCTCCACCCGTTCGGAG
>JADGQB010000342.1 GCA_017882145.1 Anaerolineales bacterium | reverse complement strand
CCGCGTACGACCTTGAGCGGGTCAATCACGCCGGCCTTGAGCATATCGCCGTATTCTTCGGTGATGACGTTATAGCCGAGATGCTTGTTGCCCTGTTCCTTGGCAAGACGTCGGACGTTCTCGATAATGACTGCACCGTCCTGACCGGCATTCTCAGCCAGTCTGCGGATGGGGGCTTCGAGGGCCTTGCGGACAATGGCAACGCCAATGGTCTCATCATCGCCATCCATCTTGACCTTGTCGAGCGAGGAAACAGCGTTGATGAAGACAATTTCTCCGCCGGGGACTATACCTTCTTCGATGGCAGCGCGTGTGGCAGAGAGAGCGTCTTCGACGCGGTGTTTCTTCTCTTTGAGTTCAGTCTCAGTGGCTGCGCCGACACGGATGATGGCTACACCACCGGAGAGCTTGGCCAAACGCTCCTGCAGTTTTTCCTTGTCGTAATCGCTGGTGCTCTTGTCAATCTCGACACGGATCTGCTCGATGCGGCCCTTGATCTGGGCGGAATCACCCTTGCCACCAACGATGGTGGTGTTGTCTTTGTCAGCAACGACTTTTTCAGCCTTGCCGAGGTCCTGCAGGGTGGTGGTTTCAAGCTTGCGGCCGGTCTCTTCGGAAATGAGCTGACCGCCGGTAAGGGTGGCAATATCCTGCATCATGGCCTTACGGCGATCGCCGAAGCCAGGGGCTTTGACAGCCAGCACGTTCAACATGCCGCGCAGTTTATTCAGCACGAGAGTCGCCAGGGCCTCGCCGTCAATATCCTCTGCAATGATAACCAGGTCACGTTTGCCGATCTGGACAAGTTTTTCCAACACCGGGACAATATCCTGGGCGGCGGAAATTTTCTTGTCGTAGATGAGGATGTAAGGTTCGGGGATTACTGATTCCATGTGCTCGGAATCGGTGATGAAGTAGGCCGACATGTAACCGCGATCGAACTGCATGCCTTCGACGTACTCCGTCTCGAATTGCAGAGACTTGGACTCTTCGACTGTGATTACGCCGTCTTTGCCGACTTTGTCCATTACATCTGCAATCAGTTTACCAATCTCGGGGTCAGCCGCGGAGTTGGTGGCAACCGAGGCGATTTCTTCTTTTGTCTCGATCTTCTGAGCCATCTTGCGCAGGGCAGCGACGACTGTTTCAACGCCACGGGCGATGCCCACTTTCAGACGCATCGGGTTGGCACCCGCGGCCAGGTTTTTCAGGCCTTCAGAAACGATGGCATGCGCCAGCACGGTGGAGGTGGTGGTACCATCACCGGCGATATCGTTGGTTTTGGTGGCGGCTTCCTTAAGAAGCTGCGCGCCCATATTTGCAAAGGGATCTTCCAGTTCGATTTCCTTGGCAACCGTCACGCCGTCGTGGGTGATGGTGGGGGAGCCGAACTTCCGGTCGATAGCCACATTGCGGCCTTTAGGGCCAAGCGTGGTGCCAACCGCATTGGCGACCACATCGATGCCTTGCTGTAACCGTCGACGGGCGTCCTCGGAAAAGACGAGTTGTTTTGCAGCCATAATTCATTCCTCCAATCAGATAATTTACTTTACGATAGCGAGGATGTCGCTCTCGCGCAGGATGAGCAGTTTCTTGCCATCCACTTTGATTTCGGTGCCGGAATACTTGGCGTACAAGACTTTGTCGCCGACGGCCACATCCATGGCAATGCGCTTTCCATCTTCGTCACGATCGCCAGGCCCAACGGCCAGGATATTACCCTGTTGGGGTTTTTCTTTCGCCGTTTCGGGGAGCACGATGCCACCCGCGGTAATGTCCTCTTGCTCGATGGGGTCAATCACCACACGGCTGCCGAGGGGTTTGAGATTAAGTGCCATATTCGCCTCCTGAACAAATTTTCACAGTATTTTAGCACTCTACTACATAGAGTGCTAAGAGTATGATACATGCCTTCTGGAAGAACGTCAAGGGGAAAATTAAAGGATTAACGCAATTCTGATATAACGCCAACATGCCTGCCGGATTGACCAACTGTCCTTATGGCACTGGTGTGTACTTCGGAGTGATCAGGGGGACCACTGTCACACCGGGTGTGGTGACCGGGGTCTGAGTCCGGGCTGCTGTGACTTCTGCACAGATTGCAAGACCCACATCCGCATTCCGGGTAATGATCGTATTGTCGGGATACGTGACCTTTAGTTGGGTCAACAAGCTCACCACCTCCGGGCAATATTCAGGTTTGTTTGGTGCAAATGCGGATAAGACAGAGCCGAGATCCAGGTAATAAGTGGCGCTGTTGGGATTTAGCACCAAAGGTTTCACTTCGACTCCGACACAACTACTCCCGGCCAGGACAGCCTGGCATGAAGCTTGTGCATCACAACCTTCAACGGCGCACCTCAAGGCAATAATGGATGTCTCAAAATTTCGCCCCCGCTTGTAGATGTCTCCGAGTTGGCCATACAGGTCGGCGTTGGTAGGGTCCAATTCAATCGCTTTTTGGGCATTCAGTGCAGCCGCGAAAAACTGGCCTTGCTGGGCATACGTTTTCGCAATTGCTATGTAAGGCGAAGGATCACTGATCTTAAGTTGGTCGTTGATGGTGATTGCCTGGGCATAACTTGCGCGTGCGCTGGTGTAGAGATCGCTCTGTTCAGACGGGATGGTACTAAGAAATGCCAGGGTGCGGTAATTATGCCCAATGGTAATGTAAAGGAAAGTCAGGTTGGGGTCGATCGTAAGTGCCTTTTGGTATTCCTCAATTGCCTGGCTATAATTGGCGGTCGATTCAAGGTAATAGCCATAGACACGATGGACGTCCATAACCTGCGGGCCAAGTTGCAACGCAGGCTTGATATATAGAGAAGCCTGGTCCCATTTCTGTTCATCTATCAGGATTTCAGCCCGATATGCCATGGCCAGAGGGTTCTGGTTATTCAGCCTGAGAGCGTTGACGGCATCTTGTTCGGCTTCGAAGATGAAATCAGCGTATTTTTTGTCTCCGGTGCGCAAGGGATCCAGGGCAGGATCGGCATTCCAGTCCAGGACGAACGAGCGGATGGCATATGCATCACTGTCATCAGGGGCGATGGTAACGGCTTGATTGGCAGATTGGAGCGCTTCCGTAAGCCGTTTCAGGCGGTCGGTATCATTGGATAGCAGGCGGGAGGAGTAGGTCTGGATGCGTGCCAGTTCGGTCCAGACCTTCGGATCATTTGTGCTACCCTGGGTGGTTGCCTGCTGGTAAGCGGCTATGGCCAAATTCAGCGCGCCGGCTTTAAACTGGGTTTCACCTTCCAGAACCAGGGAATTAACCGACCTTGTGGAGGTGGGGGTGGCATCAAAGGGATTGCGGATGGAGCCTGTTCCAAGCCGTGAAGTAAACCAAATCCCGGCCAGGATGAGGGTTACAAGGATGAACAGGCGGTAAAGGTTGGATGGGCGGCGCCAAAAAGGAGTGCGGGCAAACAGTGTCCGTCGGCGGGTTACTTTCATGGAGTCGGGGTCACCCCCGGAGTCGCTGAAGCCGGTGAAGAAGCCGTGCCAATATTTTTGGCACATAAGTCCTGGGCATAATTGGCGTTGTATACGGCAGTTTCATTTGACCGGAAGGCATCCAGAATGGTTTGAGTCAGCGGCAGGGCCTCGGCGCATTTGTCGTTCTGGGCCAATACGAGTGCATAGGTGTAATAATAGATGGGAACCCAGGAACCATTATCGGTTGGGGTTAGTGGCTGGATGGTCTGTCCATCGGCTGTCTTACCGCCTTTAATGGTCAGTGAAAGCTGTTCGATTGCAGATTGCCATTCGTTATTTTTATAAAGCATGTAGCCCCAATTCCCGCGCAGATCAGGATCTGTAGGAGCATCCTGTACGGCCGCATTCGCATACTGTTCAGCCTGGGTAAACTGGCCAATGGTGGCTAACGCGCGTGAACTGTAGAGTTCTGGCAGGTAATCAGATGGATTGAGGGTATTGGCAAGCGTGTATTGCTGGATGGCCTGGTCTATCACTCCCAGGGACTTATAAGTTACACCCAGCTGCAGATGGATCTCGGAAATATTCTCGTTGACGTTGATGGCAGCCAGATATTCCTGCACAGCCAGTTCCTGGTTGCCAGTGAGTTGGTAAATATAGGCGCGTGCCCAGTGTGCCTCCAGGCTGTTGGGCGCCAGGTTGGTGGCTTCTCGGGACTGGTCTATGGCAGTTTGGATCGGGTCGATATACGGGCCGGCACTGTTTTCGAACATCTTTCCATATAAGAAAGCATCGTAAGCATGCGCCAG
>JADGQB010000085.1 GCA_017882145.1 Anaerolineales bacterium | reverse complement strand
CCGCAGCAATACCTCATTCTCGGTGCTCATGAGCGATAACTCCCGGTTTTGGGGTCGACCCAGCAGGCCGCCCGATGTTCAGGGGCAACCGTCTCCAGGACGGGATTCTCTTTCCAACAGCGCTCCATCGCCCACTTACAGCGGGGTGCAAACGGGCAGGCATTGGGTTTCTCATACAATACCGGGGGCAGGCCCTCGATCGAGAACAGACGCTGATGTTTCTTGCTGTCCAGGCGCGGCAGACTGCCCAGCAGGCCGATCGTGTAAGGATGCTGCGGATTGACGTACAGATCGCTCACCGGCGATTCTTCGATCATGTAACCGCCGTACATCACCGATACCCGCCGCGCCAGCCCGGCGATCACCCCCAGGTCATGCGTGATCCAGATGATCGCCATGCCCAGTTCGTCCCGCAAACGCTTGGATAACTCAATGATCTGCGCCTGGATGGTCACATCCAGGGCCGTGGTCGGTTCGTCAGCGATCAGGATCTGCGGGTCGCAGGACAGCGCCATTGCGATCATCACGCGCTGGCGCATCCCACCCGAAAACTGGTGCGGGTAATCCGCCAGCCGGTCTTTGGCATACGGGATCCCCACCATCGAAAGCAGTTCCGTCGAACGCGCCCTGGCCTGCTTCTTGTTCATGCCCAGATGGAGCATCAAGGGCTCCTCCATCTGCACCCCGATCGTCATCACCGGGTTCAGGGAGGTCATCGGATCCTGAAAGACCATGGCGATCTGCGCACCGCGCACATGCCGGATGTCCTCCCCCGACATCTTCAACAGGTCCTGCCCGCGGAAAAACGCCTCCCCGGCTACGATCTTGCCGGGCGGCATCGCGATCAGGCGTAGAACCGATAACATCGTTACACTTTTGCCACACCCGCTTTCCCCCACCAGGCCAAGCGTCTCCCCTTCTTCCAGGGAAAAAGAAACCCCATTCACTGCATGTACTATTCCGTCCGGGGTCTTAAATTGTGTCTCAAGCCCTTTAACTTCGAGTAAGGGAGCCGGCATACACATTATCCTTCGTTACGTTAAAATTCGATGGCCTAAATACCATCGTAAATTGTTTATATCCTGACCAAGGCATAAAGATTATACACGATTTTAAGTGCAGGGACTTTGGATATTGTCATGTCAATAATAGGATAATCTTCACTCTTTACAGGGGGAATGGGCTAAGGTTATTGGCCGCAGGAAGCGCCGGAATCGAACATGGCGATATTCCACAATGAATTGGAGGCCGTGGGGTCGAGCGAGAAATGACACATATCCTGGCGAACTGCGGCGACTTTCACGCGCCAATAGAGAGGAATGACTGGCAGGTCTTCACTGAAGATGGCTTGGGCTTGACGGTAAGCCTGGGCGTGATCAGGCTCATCAGCCAGAGTCTGCTGGACCGATGTACAAACCTCGTCATAAGCCGGATTGGCATAGCCACTGACATTCGTCCCAACCCAGAAATTGGCTGCATTCGGAATCTCGGAACTACTGTACCAGTCACAGGGCGGTTCCGTACCCGTACTGCCCATGGCGAACTCAGCCAGATCAAAATTGCGTCCGAATAACAAGCCATCCGGCCCGGCAGCATACAAGACTGTCTGGTCAAGGTAATTGACCTTCACCTGGATACCACACTGCGCCAGAGAGGCTGCCACAGAAGAACTGACCTGCACACGCTGCGCCGCTCCAGTAGTGATGTAATTGATTTCAAAGCGTGTGCCATCCGGTACATTGTGGACCCCCCAGGCTTGACGCGGGGTGGATGGATCTTTATCAACATCCAGCCAGCCGGCCTGCTGGAGAAGTACATTTGCGGCAGCTACATCATATGAATAGCTTGTCACGATGGAGTTGTAAAGGGGATCATCCGCCGGTACAAAGGTAGATGGTACCTGGGAAAGACCTTTGAGCACCGTATCCGCCACTTTCTGACGGTCGATACACATGGCCACAGCCTGACGGACGTGTGGGTCGCCAAAATAATCCGGGCGGTCAATCCCCGCGCTATAGCCGTTATCATAGCTGGCAGGGCGGATGCCAAATGCAAGTTGCTCCAGCACCGGGGAGTTTGAGAACAGCACCTGGAGTTGTTTCTGTGCGGCCATTGATTGTAACAAGTCTACCTGTCCATCCAGGTTTATGCTCGGGTCAAGGATGTCACAGGTGTGCGCAATTAAATCGCTGACAGCCGTTCCAGGGTCGGGGACGAAGCGAAAGGTAAGGGTGGTATATTTCGGCAGGCCTTGTGCAGCCCGAAAATAATAGGGATTCTTCGTCAGCGTAATGTGGTCGCCCGGCACCCATTCCTGAATGGCATAGGGACCCCAGCCGATTGGAGTTTGAGAGGCTGCGGGGGAAGCCGGCAGTTCGCCGGCTGGAGTCTGGTCCCACAGGTGCTTGGGGAGAGGCGCCCAAAAATTTTCAAGATAGGTCGTGTCAATGAAACCGGGTTTACCCCACCACTGAACTGTTACATCATCGGCAGCTTCATAAGACTTCGTGCGTTCGAGCATATATCGGGAACCGGCAATCTTCGGATCATTCGCCAGGTCATATGCGTAGACAGAATCTTCGGCGGTAAGGGGCAGCCCGTCCGACCAGGTTAGACCGGGGAGCAGCCGGAAGGTGACCTGAACCTGATCCATCTTGATGGCGCTTTTGCCATCATACTTCACTGCACAAGAATCGTTGCGACAGCCAGCCGGCCGGACTTTCACTCCAACTGCCAGGGTGACGGGGGTATCGGTGGCGTCCACCACTTCGTCACCAACATAAACAGATTGTTGAAAGATTTGAGCATCGCCATTCGCCAGGCTGGGCAAAGTCTTCAATATGACCGGCTGGTATCCGTAGGAGTTGGTGTCGATCGGACCTTCATATACAGCAGCCAGGATCGCTCGCGCCACCGTGGAGGAGTTGTTTATCGGGAACAAGCTGGCGGGTTCCTGACCCATGCAAATGGTCAGAGGGCGCGCGGGTACGGCAGTAGGTGTAGGAGTCACAAGAACAGTAGTGGTCTGAATTGGAGTGACCGTAGGAGTGGAGGTTGTCCCGCCACAAGCGGCCAGAAAAATCACAAGAACCAACAAGCTAAAAAAAAGAAGTGTGGCTTGGCGCAAGGACATGGTGTTCCTCCCAGAAACCAGGTTCATGAAAGCGATTATACAACAGACCGTCTGCGTAGGTAGGCCGTTTTTTTTCGGCTTACCTGACCGCGTTGATAAAATCTGCCAGTAAGCCATACGCGGTGGTCTGCGGACCCGGATTGCCTTCAACGATACTGAGGCTCGATAAAGTGTCGGTGTGAAACTCGACAATGGAAGAAGAGCCTTCCACACTGTACAGTGGGGAGGATGACGAGACCAGCTCGGGGGCAACGCGACCTTTGACGGAATCAGCCTGCCGTTCGGCCGAACAGACCAACTTCCATCGTTTCCCCTGGGCTTTCGCCTGGGCGATCATTTCAGGCGTAATGAGACGGATGCCAGTCCGGTCCACCTGCTGAGGAATAAAGGGGATATCCATTAGCACGGTGACCAGTGCAGCCACCTTGATCGCCGCATCCCAGCCATCCACATCCGCGGAGGGGTCGGTCTCTGCCAATCCCACGGACTGGGCGTATTGGACAGCCACATCAAAAGACTCGCCCGACTCCATGCGACCCAGGATCAAATTGGTGGTGGAGTTCAGGATACCACGCAGCCCAAGCAGCCTTGCAGCGGGCAGGGCGGAACGGAAAAGCGAGAATATGGGAGCCCCATCCATCACAGTGGACTCAAAGTAGAACTTCTTGTTATGCTCTTCTGAAAATTTCTTAAGGTCACGATAAGCATGCACGACGGGTCCCTTATTGGCAGTGATGGCATGCATGCCTAGCTCGAGAGCCAGGTGAAGATGGTTGATGGCAGGCTGACCGGTTTCATGATTCACGGGGGTATTCTCGAACAGCACATCTGCCCCACAGTTGCGCAAAAAGTCGAAATTATCCTGGACCGGGAGCCTGGATAGGTCTGCCAGAGACTCCCCGGCTTCCACCATTTTTACTGCCCGGACATAATCCAGTCCATCCGGGCAGATGGCTGCGCCGTGACGGCCGGTTGCAATGCCAGTGACGTTGAATGTGATATCATAACGATCCCGCAGCTCAGCTTCCTTGCGCTGCAGCAGAAGGGCCAGGGAGCGTCCGACGTTTCCAAAACCCAGAAGGGCAAGCTTGTAGCGGGGCATTGTTTACTCCTAAGGTGCGCTGAAAGGATAAAGGCATCATACAGGTGGATATGGAAAGGCACGCCGGTCCTCAGGCGGGAACGGGTACTGCCCCACCGCCAGGAGCGCCTCGGCCCGCGAACACAGAGCAGCAAGTTCCTGAGGACTAAGATAGGTTGCAAGAGCGGATGATAAGTGGTGGGATCCTGTCAGGTCTGCAAGGAAAATCGAAAGAGCCGAAACCAAATCTGGTGGAAAGGGCTCCCCGGCAAAATCCCACACCACCGTGCGCAGTTTATCCTCCACATGGAAACATAGACCATGATCGATCAGGAAAAGTTTACGGGTACGTTTCTGAACCAGGATATGGCTGCCTTTCCGGTCGGCATTATTGACCAGCAGATCGAAGAAGACCACCGGGCGTAAGCGGTCGATTTCGGCCGGTTTAAAGGTGAAGTAATGGTAGTTTGGGTCGTTTTCAATATATTGCTGGAGCGAGCCAGGGCCAAGCGGCCCATCTCGCAGTAAAGTGAGCGGGACCAGGCCAAAGCCAAGCGCCTGGCTTACAAGATAAGCACACACCTCCCGCCCGGCCAGCGTATTTTCAGGGAAATCCCACAGGGGCTGTTCACCCCGACCCGGTTTGTAGACGGCCGGGATTTCACTTTCACCGTAACGGACATTTACCAAAAAGGTGTAATTGTAACCGCGCGAAAATTGACCCTTAATTTCGATCTCACCATTTTCAAGGATCGTTTGAAGCGGGTCAGGCTGGTTACTAATGCTTGTGGCCATTCTTTTTTGGGCAGAAATGGCCCTCAGGTTCCATCGGCTGCCCGCACTGTGGACAGATGGGTCGGCCGCGGTTGACGACCTGCGCGCTCCAGCCAGCCAGCCAGCGCGCCTGTTGACGGTTGCACCAGAAGCGCACAACCGAAGCTTCTTCCGGATCTCCATCCTCCTGGACAACTTCGCGCACCAAAATAACGATACGGTCCTGGTCGGCGTCATAGCCCAGACCCATCTCACCGGCCCGAAAGAGCGGGTCCACTGGCGGCGTGATGCGCATCTTATCTTCGTCGAACTCCGCCAAAGGCTCGGGGAGAGAGGGGTTCTGGCGGGAAATTTCGCTCAGCATTTGCTCCAACCCGGTTGCCAGAGTTTGGAGCTGTACTTTTTCGATAATGACGGTCACCGGCTGGATGTCGGTTTCACGCCAGCCCTGGAGGTAAAAAACGCGCATTCCGGGCTGTCCGATTGCGTCCGCTGTGATATGTTGAACGGGATTGAGATCGAGTTCTGAACGAGCCATGTTTACCCTTCTTGTTTGATGGAAAATACGTCAAAATCGCGCGCCACGCGCACGTTTGGGAAAATCACCTGGGCTTCAGCCAGGACATCCTTTTCACGGTAACGACGCGAGAGATGGGTCAGGATCAACTGACCGACGCCAGCCCTGACGGCCAGTTCAGCAGCCATCTTTGCCGTCAGGTGCGAGTATTTTTTGGCCATTTCGGCTTCTTCTTCCAGGTAGGTGGATTCAATTACCAGCGCATCCACACCCTGGCAGGAAGACACCAAATCTTCGGTCCGGCCCGTATCGCCGATGTGCACCAACCGGACCCCCGGTTTGAGCGGACCCAGAACATCCTCCGGCCCGACAATGCGCCCATCCGCCAAGGTAACTGTCTTGCCTTCCACGAGATCACGGCGAATAGGCCCAGCCGGCACGCCCAATTCTTCCGCTTTTTCAGGCAGGAATGGGCGGTGTGAGCGTTCCTCGAACCTGTACCCGAGGCTATCCGAGCCGCGGTGGAAGACCGGGAAAGCGGTGATGCTGAAATCACCTGCTTCGAAGAAAACGCCTGGCTTGAGTTCATGCAGATTGAGAGTCATCGGCGCCTGGCCGCCGCGCAAGACCACGTCATAGAGCAGGTCATGGATGCGATCGAGTGCCCACCTGCCGCTGTAAATATTCACTTCGTCAATCGCTTCCCAGCGCATAAAAGTGGACAGCAAGCCAGCCAGCCCGAGGATGTGGTCAAGGTGCCCATGGGTGATGAGGATATGGCTCAAATTCTTGAAACCAATGCCAGATTGCAGGATCTGGCGCTGCGTGCCTTCTCCACAGTCGATCAAGAATCGGTATTCGTCATGCTTAACAACTTGCGCCGAAAGCCCGCGTTTCGCGGAGGGAGCGGAGGCGGATGTGCCGAGGAAAATGATTTCAAACATTGCAGTAATTGTACCTCATTCAAAAAGTAACAAGATTCCCCCTGCGAGGAAAGCAAGGCTCCTTGCAATTCTTAATTATCCCAAAAGAAACCGGGCAAGTTTCCCAGCGATCAGATGCAAATGGAGGTGTGCGACAGTTTGCCCGCCATGCACCCCGGTGTTAACCATAAGCCGGTAACCGTTTTCAGCAACCCCCTCCTGCGCAGCCAGAGCCTTCGCCACCATCAACATGTGCCCGACCAGCGCTTCATCACCAGGCTCCAGCTCGTTTACCGAGGCGATATGCCGGTTGGGAATGATCAGGATATGTGTGCGCGCAATCGGGTGGATATCGCGAAAGGCCGTAACCTGCTCATCGCGGTAGATGATAGATGCAAGTGCTTCGCCGGAAAGGATTTTACAAAATACACAGGACATGAGCAGCTTTCAGCATTCAGCTATCAGCTATCAGCAACTAGGGAATTGCACCGTGCGCAGGATAACAGAAATTATCATAATAATCCAGTTCGGTAGATTTATTAGCCTGGGCAAAGTCGGCAGCTTCCCGTCCGATCTGGATCACTTCATCCAAATGGAGGCTGGCGTCGGTATCCCAATAGCGCGGCAGAACCATGAGCGGATCGTTCATGCGACCTTCGGGTATCCAGGTGGAGCGGGCCGGATCGTCAACATCCGCCAGCGGAATCCAATTGAACATCAGCGGTCCGCGCGGATTGGTTGTAAACCCCAGTCGGTAACCCATTTGGCGCGCCAGAGCAACGGCAAGTGCTGTAAATCCGCCTCCCGGCCAGATAAAGGCGATGGGCGTTTTGTTGAAATGCGCACGGAACACAGTCAACGGACCCTGCAATTCACCAAGTATATAATCAACAGAAGAATCACTCGTGATGGGAGCGGACACCACCCCATGGGCCTGGTAATCCACCCAGCCTTCCATGTTCAAAACTTCCTGCTGTTTCCAAATCTCGGAAGTGGTCAGATTGTCGCTGATCCAGGCATTGACTACCGGCCAGCCATAAGCTATCCAGTATTGACGGAATAGGCCATTGAAATAATCGACTGAATGCTTATCATCGGCAATAAGCAGGACGGAACGATCAGGGATTTTGGAATTATGCTCAAGAAATCCGGCCAGCTGCAGGGTGGTAATCGCCTGGAATCCATCCTGATGGAGCAGACTCATCAAGCGGCGGAATTTATATTCCGAGATTTCGTTGGGGTCGGTGATCGTCGAATTGGTTATTCTATGGAACATGATGGCCATTACCACCGTACCAGGTGTACTACCTGCTGGGGACCATTTGTCATGCAGGTACTGGCAGGTATCCTGGAGGTAAGTATGCGGGGTATCGAGCGGGTTCAAGAGCGAGGGCTGATACGGACCGGGGAGCGCCGGAGGAGTTTGTGTCGGGGCGGTAATGGAGGTCGGCGATATCGTCGGAGTTAGCGATAGGGTTGGCTTATCAGTAAAGCTGGTTGTAGCACGCGCCGTGGGTGTCCTGGTTGGAAATAACAGCGAGGCTGGAGAAACCGGCGAACATGCAGGGAGTAGGATCATCAACAGGATCAGAGTCTGAAGAAAAATACGCCGAAACATGTTCAATCCATCTGGCGGATAAGCCGGGCACTACCCTATGGTATCAACCCGAGAGTTGGTGCACACTTTATGTTGTAATATTCCAGCTCGGTGGCCCTGTTCTGTTCGGCATAGGCAGCGGCATCCTGCGAGATTTTGATCACCTCATCGAGATGAATGAGGGCATCCGTATCCCAATAGCGCGGCAGGACCAGCAATGGATCGTTCACTGAACCTTCCGGGAGCCAGGTAGGCCGGTTCGGATCTTTTTCGGCTGTCAGAGGAATCCAGTTGAACATCAGCGGACCACGCGGATTGGTTGTAAAACCCAGTCGATAGCCCAGTTGGCGCGCCATCTCAGCAGCATGCGGGGTGAATCCTCCTCCAGGCCAAATAAAGGCTATCGGTACTTTATGAAAATTTTCCCGAAAGATATCGATTGGTTTTTGCAATTCCTGGGTTATGTATTCATCAGTGGAAGCCGGCCCGATTGAGAAATGCTGGAAACCGTGGGCTTGATGATCAACCCAACCTTCTGCCTCCAATGCAACCTGGTCCGGCAAGTTCTTTGCGCCAATGGAGTCATCCAGGCTGATCCAGGCATTAACTACCGGCCAACCATATTTTTCCCAGTAAGGGCGAAAAAGCGTATCAAAATAATAGAGCGTCCTGCGGTCGTCCACGATCAGTAAAACTGAGCGGTTTGGAATTTTGGCATTATTTTCCAAGAAATCAGCTGTTTGGGCCGTGGTAACAGCCTGAAATCCATCCGTATGGAGGGCCTGCATTAAGTCATGGAAGTCAGCCTCTGATATCTGGCTGCCGCTGGTTTCTCCGCCGACTGAATGGAACATAATGGCCATTACCACTGTGCCTGGGATACTGCTTTTCGAGGACCATTTATCATACAAATATTGGCATGAATCCGGAATATAGGTTTGGGGTAGATCGAGTGAGTTAAGGAGATCGGTCTGAAAAAGCTCCGGCAGTGCCGGCGGCGTGCGGATGGCCGTGGCAGAGGGTCTGGGTGCGAGTGTGGGAGTACCCGTTGGGCGCGGGGTTAAAGTCAGGCTGGGAACGTATATCGCGGATGCAGTGGCAGGCAATGTCGGCGAGGCGCTGCCGGCACAACCCGTTATCACAAACAGCATAAATAGGAGACCAAAGGAGTGTCGCATGGCAGCTTTATTGCGATTGGGTTGGGAATGCATAAATACGGTAGGATGCATCCTGATAAACGATCTGCAAGGATCTGCAAACCGTATGGGTATCATGCCGCTCGACAACAACGTGGGTTACTCCGTATCGTGTTGCGATATCGTTGAGCGCTTTGCATGGATAATCGTTACCATTATAGAACCAGCTGATCCATTGCAGGCGGTCATACCATTCCATCACATCCGCGTCACGATCGGGGGCAGATTTGAAATCAACCAGGACCGGCACACCCGTCACGAGGCGGAAATCTTCCATCTTGGATGGCACCATGTACAGATCTGTGTTGGAATTATGGGCAGCCACATAGTTCATCATCGGACGGGCAGGATTGGCCAATTGGCGGGCGCTCTCGATTTGGAAACGCAGTGCCCCGACAATCATCAATCCGGCGATAACCAGAAGGCTGAACAAGGCCACCCATCGATCGGTTCTAAGCGGCTGTTTGATAAGATCCAGGAATTTTGTTACACACCAGGCGATCACGATGGTGGTTCCCATCGGGACCAGTAACACCGAGACACGCCAGGGGAAAATAAGAGCCAGCCACTGATTGCCGGTAAGGATTTGAATGATGGTCAATATCAGCATACCTGAGGTTACGATCAGGAGAATGGTGAACAACTTCGTTTTCCTGACGATAATAAGGCCAATCAACAATACCAAGGACTGGACAAGAACGGTCCAATTCAACCAGGAGCTGACCAATGCATGTTGCGGGTTGCGGAAGTTCACCAGAATATCGAGAGCTTCCTGGGCCAATTTTGGCAGAGGATCTGAAAAGACGAAAATGGTATATATCAAGGCTGGAGCGACCAGCAGGAGCGAGGCAGTCCCGAGCAATAATGCCCGCTTCAGGTTATGCTCCGTGCGGAAAATGATCCACATGTAAGCAAGGGTTAGCATTGCCCCGCCCAACAGGTACACAGGGTGGAAGTATATGGCTGCTGCGATCGGCACCAGCGACCAGAGGTACTTTTTGCGTAGAAACAAGTAAATGGACAGGACCAGTAATACACCGAAAGTGCTCGGCTGGAAGACCTGCCCGAGAATGCGCTGACCAGCCACACCACCTTCGAGCAGGAAGGTGGAATCTGCGGAAACCAGCCGCGAAAATATGAAGCGTAGCGCGGCCGAATGGGCAGCCAGGAACAACGCCAGGAAAAGCAGCGTGCGGGTCTTTGACTTGCGCAAGTCAAAGAACATATCCATGATTCCATACATGCTGAATAAATACACACCCATCAGTAAAACATAATAGAGATAAAAGGGCGCTTTGCTATGGAAAATCGTATATGTGATGTAAACCAACCAGCTGAAAACAGGCATCGATTCCTGGCGGGTCGCCAGCCAGTCATGGCTCAGGTTCCCAAAGCCGGCTTCTGCCAGCCCATGCAGGAAATAAGCATTCTGGTTGCTCGTATAGAGCGGGGATTGAGCATAGATCATTCCAAAAACGAGTGACCATGCCAGGAAACTCACCAGACCAATCAACCATTCGCGCTTTAAGACGCGGCGTATCACCATTCAACTTGCTCCACGGTAAGAAAATTAAACGCACCTCCACCACCCAACCGAGTCATGGAGCGGAGGTGCGCAGACTTATAAATGGTATTTATTCCTTGGCTTGGATGAAGGTCTCAATTTTGTTGCGGCAGAGGTCATCCCGGAATTGCTTGGGCGGGGTTTTGAAGAAATAGGAGGAGGGTCCGATGATTGGTCCGGCAGGTAAGAGACAACCACATCAGTTTTTGTGTCTTTTAGCAGTTTTACAATATCGGCGGTCGGGCCGGGGGCTTTGGTGATGACCTGCGAGAGGTACTTGCCCAGCCCATCGTGAGTCATGCCGCGCACCATCGGGACATTCAGCTTTGGCACATCACAGAACTTATAGGTATTATTCGGCTCGGCATAAATGGCTTCGGCCAGATCCTTGCCGACCTTGGTGACGTTGATATCGATCCCCAGCGTGAACTCAATATCCCGGATGTGGTATCCGCCCAGGTTGACATACATGAGACCAGGAACGCTGGCATCCTCGGCAGCATTCTTATAATATTCGATACCCTGGACGAGCGAAGAGGCGCAGTTACCCACGCCAATAATCGCTACACGGATTTTCTTCTCACTCATATTTTCTTCTTAATCCATAATATAAACTTGGTGCAAAGCAATGTTTTTTGAGAATTGCCGCCATACCAAATAAACTCTCTCCAACTGGCAACTCCCTGAAATAAAAATTTTTCCACGTGATTATACTTGTTCGCGTGGGTGCCCTATACCTGTTGCAGTATAATCGAATCACCCATGGACTTGGAAACATCCCTTTCCTCGATCAAACCTACCCAGCCTACCGAACGCCTGCTGGCGATAAGCCGCACGTTGAGTGTCTCAGCAGATCTGGACACTTTCCTGGACTCACTGATTGCGGCTGCCGGAGAACTCACCGGCTGTGAAACAGCTTCGATCTTGGAATTGGGAGAAGGCGGTCAATTTTTACATTTTTTGGCCGTGTATCCCTTCCACCGCGCTTTATTGAAATCCATCCATGTTCCGCTGCAGGCCAGCGTGGCCGGTTGGGTGTTCGAAAACCAAAATCCGGCGGTTGTCCCGAATGTAAAAATGGAACCACGTCACTTTAAAGGCGCCGACCAGGCTGTGGATTTCGTTACCCATTCTTTAATGGCAGTGCCGATTACTTTTCAGGGGGAAAAACTGGGCATATTTGAAGTGGTCAATAAGACCGGCGCAGCCAATTATACCGAAGAGGACCTCACAATTCTAGAGACTCTGGCTTCCCTGGCGGCGGTTGCCATCCAAAATTCACGCCTAGCGAAAAATGCAAAAAAGGCGCAGGAGCAGACGGCCAGACTCGAACAGATGAAAAGTGACTTTATCGGCATTGCTTCCCACGAACTCCGCACCCCGCTTGGCCTTATCCTTGGACATGCCACCTTCCTGCAGGAGATCATCCAGCCCGAATACCGGACCCAGTTGGAGATTATTGTCCGGAGTGTCATGCGGCTTAAAGAAATAATCGACAGTATTTCGAACATGGATAACGCCCAAAGTGGAACGGCCAGCCTGCGTTCCAGCTCAGTCTCAATCAAACGGGTTGTCGAAGATGTTATGGAATCTTTCAGCCAGGAGGCAAACAGGAAGCACATATCGATGCGTACCGATACCGGACCGGGCGATCTGCCGGTTGAAGGCGATGGATCCAAAATTTCCATTGCCCTCAGTAATGTAGTTAAGAACGCAATCGACTTTACCAACCCGGGGGGGCATGTCTTCATCACAGCCGGGCAAATCCCCGGATACATCAAAATATCGGTCATCGACGACGGGATCGGGATACCTGAAAAAGATCTTGCGCATATATTCGAGCGGTTCTACCAGGTGGAATCGCACCTGACTCGCAAGCATGGCGGCATGGGGCTGGGCCTGTCTGTTTCCAAAGTCATGA
>JADGQB010000341.1 GCA_017882145.1 Anaerolineales bacterium | reverse complement strand
TGATGGAAGAAGTGGGACGTGGAGGTGGTTTCATTGTTGCCCCATCCCATGATATGCCAGGCGATATTCCCCTGGAAAACCTGCTGGCGTTCATTGATACCGTTCGCGCACAGGAATAACCCCAAGAACCATATTCTTCAAAGGATTTATTTTATGAGCCAAAAATCTGATTCCCAAATTCAATCTGCTTATACTTTGGCCAAAGAAAGCTATGCCGCCCTGGGTGTGGATACAGAAGCTGCCCTCCTCAGGCTCGAGTCGATCCCCATCAGCCTGCACTGCTGGCAGGGAGATGACGTGGGCGGTTTCGAAAAACGTATCGGTGGGCTGACAGGCGGCATCGCCGTCACCGGCAATTATCCGGGTAAGGCTCGCAACGCCGACGAACTGCGCCGTGATCTGGATATGGCCTACCAGCTGGTTCCAGGGAAACACCGCCTGAACCTGCATGCCATCTACCTGGAAGCCGAAGGACAGGTCGAACGTAATAAGATCGAGCCGGCCCACTTCTCGGCCTGGGTGGATTGGGCAAAAGCCAATGGGCATGGCTTGGATTTCAACCCCACCTGTTTCTCCCATCCACTTGCCGCGGATGGTTTCACTCTCTCCCACCGGGATCCGGCCATCCGCCAATTCTGGGTGGAACATTGCATTGCCTGTCGCAGGATTGGGGCCTATTTTGGTAAACAACTGGGTACTCCGGCAGTGACGAACATCTGGATTCCAGATGGCTTCAAAGATACCCCAGCCGACCGCCAAACGCCCCGCCGCCTGCTGCTCGAATCCCTGGATGCCATTTTTGCCGAAAAGATCGACCCGCGCTTTAACCTGGATTCAGTCGAACCCAAGCTCTTTGGCCTGGCTTCAGAGAGCTATGTTACAGGCTCAATGGAGTTCTACGTGCCCTACGCGGTTGAACGGAAGGTCATGTTGACTCTCGATAGTGGGCATTTTCATCCCACCGAGAGCATTGCCGATAAGATTGCTTCACTTATGCTTTACCTGAACGGACTTTTGCTGCATGTCAGCCGCGGCGTCCGCTGGGACAGCGACCACGTGGTAACCCTAACCGATGATCTCCAGGCTATCGCCCGCGAAGCGGTGCGCAGCCAGGCGTTGGAACGCATCCACTTTGGCCTGGACTACTTCGATGGTAGCATTAACCGCATCGCAGCCTTGGCAATAGGCGCACGTAGTACCTTGCGTGCGTTGCTCCTGGCGCTGCTTGAGCCATTCGAATTGCTCTCTGACTACGAGAAAGGCGGGGATTACTCCGGCCGCTTGGGCTTGCAGGAAGAATTGAAAACCATGCCGTTCAGCGCCGTCTGGAACGTCTATTGCTTACGAAAAGGTGTTCCCATGGGAATGGACTTTATAGGCGAGATCAAAGCTTACGAGCAGAGCGAACTGGCCGGCAGGGAATGATATGCCGGTCGTCAGGCAGGACTACCTCTGTAAAAGATCTCTAAATTCGGAAAGCCCTCGGCGCGCCAGGTGCGTAATTTAACCAGTGCGGTCTCGATCAGACTCACAACTTGATCCCGCTCGGCCTGACCGGGGGAAGCTTCCCGCCACAATTCATCCAGGATGTTTCCGGCCGGGGTATGGCCTTCCAGGGTGGCCGGATCGAGCCGGGCCAGTGCCGCAGCGGCACCCATGGCGTAGCGGCTGGGAATGACGCTCTGCTCCAGCGCCACGCGCATCGTCCCGATCAGCCGGTCATTCCAGCCCAGTTTGCGTTCAGTATCACGCGTGACACGTTCAATCATATCCACCAGAAACAGGTTCGTCATACGTTCGAGCAAATCATCGGCGAACTCCATGTATCCATCCGGCGTGAAGAGCGGGTCGAGACCGGCGTGCTTGCGGATCAGGGTCGTCCCCGATTCATCGATGAAAGCCGCCCGGGCAAAAGGCAGCATACCCGGCGTCTCTTGCAGGTCGGCGACGCGTTGAGCGCCTACTAGGGCGCCCAGGTACCCCAACACGGCATGCGTGGCGTTGTGCCCGTACAGTTTGGCTTCTTCGAAGGGCAGCAGATCATCCTTTTCTAGCAAAACGGAGATACCGCGTTCGAACGGCTCGGGGAATTGGACTTTCGAGACCAGGATGTGGTTGAAGGCTTCGACCAGGAAGGCGCGCGGATAGCCGGGTGTGATCGGCGTTAGATTGCGTGCCTGGACCTCCTCCCGGTCTACGACAACCTGGCTCATCTTTCCGATGACAGTGTTGAGGAAGCGCACCCGTGCTCGCACGGCGGAGTGTTGTTCCAGAGGGGTCGCGCCCATCACGGCCGCTTCCAGGATTTCAGCTGCATGATTGTGGTTCTCTGCGGCGTAAATGACTGCGCGCGGTCCATTCAAATCGACCTTTTGGCACAGCCCATCAGCCAGCAGACGGTGGATACTGCCGGACTTATCTGAAACGTAGAATGCCACGCTCGGGACCGCGCTGGCGATCTCTTCTGCCTCAACGATGGCCCCCAGGATTTTCTGCCGGTCGGCTTCCACGGCCGGGTCGTATATCTCAACCGGGCCGACGCAGGCCGACTCGACTCGGTCTCGGTGGGCAATGTTGATGCAAAATGAACCGCCTTCCTGCCGCACGGCCTGCACTACCTCAGACACCACCTCTACGACAACCAGCCGGCGGAATGCTCCCGAGTGAAAAGCCTCATACAAGAATAACCCGCTTTGGATTGCCCCGAAACCAAAACCCACGAACGTGCGCGTCCCGGTTAGTGGCATGCTTTACCCTTGTTTTGAAAGATAACTTTGCTCGTCTCCAGCCGTCCATGCCTGGACCGCTTGGATTGATTCCGTCCGGCGATGTGGGTAGACAATAGCCTTCCCGTCGATCTGCTGGGCCTTGACCATCTTCAACAGCTCGATGGCATGCTCCAGGTCGCCAATGCGGGTTATGTGCACGCCCGGGTCGAACTCGCCGCTGGTCATCAACTGAAGGGTGCGGGCGATATCCCATGGCGATCCGCCGCTTGAGCCGGTCACGTTGATGGATTTGTAGTGGATTGTAAGCGTGTCGAGACCTACGACCTCGTCGCCCTTTTTCAAGCCTCCAAAAAGGTTTAGCACCGCTCCCTGGCCGAGGTAGCTCATCGCCTCCTCGATGGCGGACCGCGCACCAACGGCAATGATCACGTCGTCGGCGCCAAGATACTGGCTCTGTTCTTTAACAAAGGCCTTCAAGTCGGCCTGGCTGGGATTAAAGGGTATCAGTTCAACCCCTGACTGCCTGGCACGCCCAGCAAACAGGCGTTTTACCAGCTCGAGCCGTTCTTCGATAAAGTCTGCAACAATCACCAGGCGTGGATGGCAGGCCAGTGCCAGCTCCACATGGAAGCGTCCCATCGCTCCGGCTCCGACGATGACGGTCACTCCGCCCGGTTTTAGCCCTTTGAACAGCGACCGTTCAGCCAAACCGTTGTTTTGATCCAAATGAACGTGATGATCTTGGGCCGAGACGGCGCATGAGATCGGCTCAGCCATCGCCGCGTGGGAATAAGCCAGGCCGGGGCTTGGCAGCGGCAGCAAGCAGTCGGCCGCCAGGACTTCTTCGGGAATGAGTATGTACTCGGCCAGGTGCCCGCCAAGAGTGTAACTGACCGCTATTTTGTGGATGCCGCGCCCGCCATCGCGGTAGCGTTCAGGGTGGTTGATTGGAGCGTGCTCGATTGCCGGCTGGACTACGTAGCGCTCACCGGGGTGATAGGTCTTCTGCAGCTCGGCCCCCACCTCCACGAGCGTAACCGCGCCTTCGTCACCCAGGATCAGCGGCCAGCGTTCCAGATCCCACCCATAGACCAGTTGATGCTTCGACCCTTGTTCGACCAGCTTGATCAACGAAGTACAAATGCCGGCTGCATCGACGCGCGCCAGCATTTGGCCCGGTCCAGGTCGCGGTGTGGGCACCTTGCGGATTTGCAGGTGCTCGAACCCGGTTCCGTCAAGAACCAGGGCACGCATCTCACTGGGTATAATGAATTCGTCTGTCATAGGGTTTTCCTCAACAAATGGTTTTTACCGTAAGAAATCAAACTGGGTGTATTTCAACTCTATCCAGCAATTCCCGAATGAGGCAGGCTTCCCCCACCCCGCTGCCTTCTTGCATGGCAGCCGCCGTGCCGCATGCGACTGCTCGGCGGGCGGTCGTGACCGGGTCGCACTGCTCGTAGGCGGCCCACAACAGCCCGGCGAGGGCCGCGTCCCCGGCGCCGACCGGGCTGCGCACTTCAACTTCCGGCGGGACGGCA
>JADGQB010000084.1 GCA_017882145.1 Anaerolineales bacterium | reverse complement strand
TCTTGGCCTGGGTGGGATCGCTTTCTTCTTTGCCGTGAATCCGACCTTCTCGATGCTTTACCTGAGCGACCAGTATGCCGCAGCAGCAACGGATGTGCAGCGGGCTGCGTTCCTGGCTGCCGGGGAAGCATTGGTGGCCAACTACAATGGCACCGCGTTCGGCTTGTTCTTTATTCTCAGCGGGGTTGCTGACCTGATCATCGCTGCAGTCATGTTGCGGAGCGGTGTCTTCAACAAAGCGACAGCTTTTACAGGGATGGCGGTGGGTGCGATGTTGTTGGTGCCGCCTTTGCCTGTTCTGGGAATGATCGCACTTGTTCTTTCTTACATCGTGATCCTGCCTTCGATGATCTGGAACATCCTGGTTGCCATCAGGCTTTTCCAACTGGGGCGGTCTTAGCCAAGGCCGGATTGAACGCAAACAAAAATTGGAATCGTAGGAGAAGCGTAAAATGTCGAAGATAATTCTGATCACAGGCTGTTCCACCGGGATCGGGCGCAATCTTGCTGGAAGGTTGGGCCAGGCGGGATACACCGTCGTGGCAACGGCCCGAAATGTAAAAACGCTGGCAGATCTCCGAGTGGCGTTGAAACAACCGCTGGATGTCACCCAGCCGGATACAATCCAGGAAGCGGTTGGACAAATTATCCAATGCTACGGTCGGATCGATGTACTGGTCAACAATGCCGGTTATGCAGTACGCGGCGCGGGCGAGGAAGTTCCGGTTGACAAGGCACAGCAGATGTTCGATATGAATAAAGGAGTAATAAACCAATGAACAACAGAATTTTGGTAACCTATGCCAGCCGGGCTGGATCCACTGCCGGCGTGGCCGAAGCTATTGGCAAAACCCTGATTGGGAAGGGGCTGCAGGTGGATGTTCTTCCAATGCAAGATGTTAAAGACCTCTCGCCATATCGGGCCGTGGTGGCCGGTAGTGCCATCCGCGGGCAAAAGTGGCTGCCTGAAGCCATGCAGTTCCTGAGTGATCACCGCTCCGAACTGTCACGCAAACCTTTCGCCGCCTTCATGGTATGCATCACCCTTTCCATGACCAATGCCGGTCAATATCTGGAAGGCTTGAAGAGCTGGATGAGCCCGGTGCGCGACCTGGTACATCCGGTCAGCGAAGGTTATTTTGCCGGCGCATTGGATTTCTCCAAACTGCCTTTCTCGCTTAATGTACTGGCGATGCGCTTTGTAGTTTTGATCGGCGTCTGGAAGCAAGGTGACCACCGGGACTGGAGCGCCATCCATGCCTGGGCAGAGAGCCTTCCCTCCCGGTTACTCCAGTAACAATTATGCACAAGCCTTGCATTTATGAGATCCGTGTGGAAGGCGTTCTGGAAGAGCGCTGGTCGGATTGGTTCGAAGGGCTGGAGGTTTGTTCAGATCAAAATGGAGAGACCACTTTGAGAGGGCTGTTGGTCGACCAGGCAGCTCTGTTCAGTGTCCTTACCCGGATCCATTCGCTCAATTTGGAGTTGGTCTCCGTGGTCAGGTGTTATCCAGAATGATTGGAGCCAGCGGGTTATTGCAAGAAAACTCCCCCTCGGAAGGGGGAGTTTGAGATTGTCCCTGTAAAAAATTATGCGGGCTTTGAGCTGGGAATTAATAGCTTCGGTATGAACCAGGCACATAGTGCTCCGAAGATCCCGGTGGAAACGGAGACTTCGACAAAGTGATAGAAGCTGACCGTGGGGGCATGAGTGGATTGGCAAAGGCCAACTGCATGGTCGGCAGGAGCGCAAGCGCCAGTGCGGAAAGGATGACCAGCTCGATACGTTTGCCGGAAAAGCCCTTGAATAATAGCAATCCGCGAAGGGCAAAGAGTTTTATAATGGAGAGGAGACTCATAAACAGGTGCCCCATGGATTTTAAAGATTATTACGAAACACTAGGACTGTCACCGGATGCCGACGCAAAAGCGATCAGGCAGGCCTTCCGCCAATTGGCTCGCAAGGTTCACCCGGATGTGAACCCGGGGAATAAAGAAGCCGAAGAGAAATTCAAGACGATTAATGAGGCTTACCAGGTTCTATCGGATAAAGAACAGCGCAAGAAGTATGATGAGTTGCGTGCGCAATACCTGCAATGGCAGAAGACGGGGCAGAGCCAACAGGATTTCGACTGGAAGAATTGGTCGGCTCCCCATGCTGAAACCGGGACTACCTCGCAGCCTGACGAGGGGGTGCACGTCCAATATGCGAATGCTGAAGATTTGGAAGACCTCTTCGGAAGCGCATCGCCGTATTCCGACTTCTTCACTAATATATTCGGCCAGGCTCGCAGGAGCGGCAAGGGCAGTGGACGGGGTGCTCCATCCGGCCCGCGCCGCGGGCGGGATGTCGAGTATGAGGTTGATCTAAGTCTGGAAGATGCTTTTCATGGCACAGAACGCCTGTTGGAACTAGATGGGCACCGCTTCAAAGCCGGTATTCCACCTGGCGTACGCACCGGATCGCGCGTTCGCCTGGCAGGGCAGGGAGAGCCAGGCCAAGACAGCAGGTCCGCCGGAGATTTGTATTTGATCGTGCACATCTTACCCAATGAAACCTTCGAGCGCGAAGGAGATGATTTGCATATGGATGTACCGGTCGATATGTTTACTGCCATTGCCGGTGGTGAAATCCACATCCCCACCCTGGAGCGGCCTCTGATCCTGAAGATCCCGCCCCGGACTAATGCTGGACGGAGTTTCCGCCTGCGCGGAAAAGGCATGCCCCACTTGGGCGATCCAAAAATGCGCGGTGACCTGTATGCCATGGTCAGGCTGGTGCTGCCCGAACCATTGACCGACCAGGAAGTCAATAGCATCCGCGCGTTGGCTGACTCCCGGCCGGATCATTCTGAACCGCAGAAAAAATGAGGTAAGTGTATGACTCCCATAAATTCATCCAAAAATCAGTACAGGTATGGTCCATCCGAAGGCTATGAGTCGCGCACCCGGCGCCGTCTAAAAGATGACCTGGGAATCGATGAGTCTGCTGCCGAGGCGATCCTGCACCTGCGCAGCCAAGTTGTTGAACTACAGTCTCATATTCACCAGTTGGAAGCCGAGTTGGCCACTCATGCTGTCAAGCAGCAAATGCGCCTGGCTCTTTACCGGGAAAGCTATTACGAAGCTACCTGGATTGAAGTGGAATTTCAGGAATGATGCCAACCTGTCGGCATTAGCAAGGATAAGCACATGCAACAGCCTATACTTACCGATCAACAAGCGCAATTCCTCCGCGACGAAAAAGAAGCCCTGGCTCGGTTCCAACTCGCCTTGGCCGAGTTCGATTTACCGCGCGAGGCTCTGGACAGTTTGCAGAAAGCCATTCTGCAACTGGACGAACTTTTCCTGATCGTTGTCGCCGGCGAGTTCAACGCTGGCAAAAGCGCTTTGATCAATGCCTTGCTCGGACAAAAAGTACTGGCTGAAGGCACCACCCCCACCACCTCCCACGTCACACTGATCAAGTGGGGCGAACAGGCAGCCGAACAAGTAATCGACGAAAATTATGCCATCTATGCCTACCCCCTGCCACTTTTAAAAGAATTGAACATTGTTGACACACCGGGTACGAATGCTGTCATCCGACATCATGAGCGGTTGACGGACGAGTTTGTTCCCCGGAGTGACCTGGTTCTGTTTATCACATCTGCCGATCATCCTCTAACCGAAAGCGAGCGTCAATTCCTGGAACGAATCCTGGCTTGGGGGAAAAAAGTCGTCTTTGTTTTGAATAAAGTGGACATCTTCGAGGACGATTCTGCCTTGCAGGAAGTCCGTGACTTTATCCTAAAACACACCACCAGGATACTTGGCGATCCACCTCAGTTGTACCCGGTTTCCGCTAAATTGGCCCAGCGCGCCCAATCCGAACCAGATCCTGAGCAACGTGCCCGTCTGCGCAGCGCCAGCCGACTTGACGAACTGGAGCAGTTCGTCAAGTCCACCCTTGACGATACCACCCGGCTCCAGCTCAAGTTCAACAACCCACTAGGGGTAGCCGAACATCTGGGCGACCAGGCCAGCCAATCCCTGGCAAACCAAGCCGAAGCTTTGGGGGAGGATAAACAAACCGCGGCTGCCTTGGAAACCGTCATCACAGAGTACGAGCGCGAACTGCACAATGAACTTCCTCCACGCCTGGCCGAAGTCGAGAACATCCTGCACCGTCTTGAACAGCGCGGCCTCGACTTCTTCGATAGCACTTTGCGCCTGACCAACGTCCAGAACCTGGTGCGCGGCGACAGGGTCCGGGCTCAGTTCGAAAAGCAGGTCCTGGCCGATGTCCCGCAGCAGATCGAAGATCAAGTCCAACGCCTGATCGACTGGTTGGTGCAGAAAGACCTGCACGAATGGCAGCAAGTCATGAGCTATCTGCAACGCCGCCGGGCCCAGAACCTTGACCACACGGTCGGCGATAGCCTCGGTCCGCGTGAGACCCGCCGGCGTGAATTGATCGACACCGTCGGTAAAACCGTCCAGACCATTGTGGAGAGTTACGACCGCAACCAGGAAGCCAGCGAACTGGCTGCCAACGTTGAGGCCGCCGTTGCCCAGACCGCTCTGATGGAAGTCGGTGCAGTGGGGCTGGGGGCGCTGGTCACCCTCGCCGTCCTGTCTTCCACCCTGGATATCACCGGCATCCTGGCCGCCAGCACCCTGGCTATCCTGGGCTTTTTCGTGATCCCCTTCAAGCGCAAACAGGCCAAAGACAGGTTCAAAGAGAAAATGGTCAGCCTGCGCACAAAGCTGCTCAGTGCTTTGACCACCCAGTTCAGCAACGAGAGCGAAAATGCCATCGCCCGCCTGAAGGATGGCGTGGCCCCCTACACCCGCTACGTTCGCAGTGAGCGTGAGCGCATCGACAAGGCCGGGAACAGCCTGGATGGACTGCGGCAAACCATCTCAGAACTCCGCGCGCGCAGCCAGGCAGTAGTGGCTAAATAGCCTGATATTTGCAAGGATGGATGTCGAAATCTTCCAATTGTATATATTAAGGAGGTTTCCATGAACCTGGATAAGTACACACAGAAATCCCAGGAGGCTTTACTCGCCGCCCAGAACTTGGCGCAGGATTACCAGCATCAACTTGTCGAGCCCATCCACTTACTGCTGGCGCTCATTAAACAGCAGGATGGGATCGTCCGGGCAATCATCACCAAGGTATCCGGGGGAACACAAGCCTTCCAAGAAGAATTGAGCAACGAGCTTGATAAAAGACCAAAGATCCAGGGTACCAACATGGAGGTCAGTTTATCGTCCCAGACGGCGGAAGTCCTGTCTGCCGCCGAACGCTACGCCAAGGGCATGCAAGATGACTATGTCTCCACCGAGCATATCCTACTGGGTCTGGCAGATAGCAGTGAAGGCAAACGCCTGGGCCATTTCGGTCTGACCAAGGATGCCATCCTGGCTGCCTTAAAACAGGTGCGCGGTTTCCAGCGCGTTACCTCGCAGAATCCCGAAGGGACCTTCCAATCGCTAGAAAAATATGGCCTGGATCTGACCGCCATGGCCCGCCAAGGCAAGCTCGACCCAGTCATTGGGCGCGATGAGGAGATCCGCCGTACGATACAGATCCTGTCCCGCCGCACCAAGAACAACCCGGCCCTGATCGGCGAACCGGGTGTCGGCAAGACTGCCATCGTCGAGGGACTGGCCCAGCGTATCGTTAAAGGGGATGTCCCGGAGGGGCTCAAGAATAAACGCCTGGTACAGTTGGATATGGGTGCCCTGGTAGCAGGAGCCAAGTACCGCGGCGAGTTTGAGGAACGATTGAAAGCCGTATTGAAAGAGATTACAGGGTCTGAAGGGGAAATTATCCTGTTTCTGGATGAAATGCATACGGTTGTGGGCGCCGGCGCGGCCGAGGGTTCCATGGACGCCAGCAACATGCTAAAGCCCATGCTGGCGCGCGGTGAACTGCACCTGATCGGTGCAACCACGCTGAACGAGTATCACAAATACATTGAGAAAGATCCTGCGCTGGAGCGTCGTTTCCAGCCAGTGGTGGTAGAAGAGCCGTCCGTGCAGGATACCATCAGCATCCTGCGCGGTCTCAAGCAACGCTACGAAGTTCACCACGGCGTTCGTATTACTGATGCGGCTGTTCTGGCCGCCGCGACACTTTCGCAGCGCTACATCAGCGATCGCTTCCTGCCCGATAAGGCCATAGACCTGATCGACGAAGCGGCCGCGCGGCTGCGCACAGAGATCGATTCCAAACCGCAGGCGTTGGATGAGGTTGACAGGCAGGTGATGCAGCTGCAGATCGAACGCCAGGCGCTTAAAAAGGAGCAAGATAAGGCCTCAAAGGAAAGGTTAGCGAACATCGAAAAAGAACTGGCCAACCTGAAGGAAAAGTCCCACGAACTCCAGGCGCGCTGGCAGACCGAGAAACAGGCTATTGCAGAACTGCGCACAACCAAAGAGCAGATCGAACAAACACACCATGAGATTGAACGCGCAGAGGGGCAGGCGGAGCTGGAAAAAGTTGCCCGTCTGCGCTATGGAACTCTACCGGAGTTGGAGAAGAAACTGGCCGATGAGGAAGGCCATATGAAGGAATTGCAGGCCGAAGGAGGCGCCTTGCTTAAAGAGGAAGTGGATGCCGAGCAGATCGCCCAAATCGTTTCCCGCTGGACCCACATCCCGGTCTCGAAGCTCATGGAGGGCGAGACCCAGAAACTCCTGCATATGGAAGATCGGCTGCGCGAAAGGGTGGTTGGGCAGGAGGATGCCCTGCGAGCTGTTTCGAATGCACTGCGCCGGGCCCGGGCCGGCCTGCAAGACTCGAACCGGCCGCTGGGATCATTCATATTCCTGGGTCCGACTGGTGTGGGCAAGACCGAACTGGCACGTGCACTGGCTGAATTCATGTTCGACGATGAACGGGCCATGATCCGGATCGATATGAGTGAATACCAGGAGAAACACACCGTCAGCCGCTTGATTGGAGCCCCTCCAGGGTACGTCGGCTACGAGGAAGGCGGCCAGTTGACCGAAACGGTGCGCCGGCGCCCGTACAGCGTGGTCCTGTTTGATGAAATCGAGAAGGCCCACCCGGATGTATTCAATGTGCTGCTGCAATTGCTGGATGACGGTCGCCTGACGGATGGTCAGGGTCGCACGGTGGATTTTCGCAATACATTGATCGTCATGACCTCCAACCTTGGTAGTGAACTATGGCTGGGTGGAAAGGGGGGCAGTGTAAGCCGCGACGCAATCACGCAAGTGTTGCAGGCGCATTTCCGTCCCGAGTTCCTGAACCGCATCGATGAGATCATCATTTTCCATTCGCTCAGCCGCGCCGACCTGGTTAAGGTCGTGGACATCCAGCTCCGGCATGTTTCCGCACTGCTGGCAGCCCGCGGTTATCAGCTGATCATCAGCCCGGAGGCGCGCGCCTACCTGGCCGAGGTCGGATTTGATGCCGATTACGGCGCCCGCCCCCTCAAACGGGCCATCCAGCGCGAACTACAGGACCCACTGGCGGTCAAGATCCTGGGTGGCGAGTTTCATGAAGGTGAAACCATCCGCGTGGAACGCGGAAATGAAAAACTGGAATTTATAGGACAGGCGCCAGACCAACTTGTAACTTCATAGCATTGGGTATCAAGGTGAGAGCCTTGGAGCCATCGGCCAGGAGATCAATTCTGAACACCTGCCACAAATCTGCACTCCCCGAAAGTAAGCGCCGGGGAGTGCAGATTTACACAAGAGGCCGTCAAACGCTGGCGTTCTGGAGGGCAAACTCCCAGTTGATCAGCTTGTCGAGCACGGCATTAACATAATCTGCACGACGATTCTGATAATCCAGATAATAGGCATGCTCCCATACATCGATGGCTAGCAACGGCTTAACACCCATCGTCAAAGGCAGGCCGGCATTGGCGGTCTTTAACAGCTTGAGCTGGCTGCCGTCCAGGACCAGCCAGGCCCAACCACTCCCGAACTGGGACACGGCCGTGCTGGCAAATTCCTTCTTGCAGGCTTCGACGGTGCCAAAGGAGGTCTCGATCATCTGCTTGAGGGCCGCCGGTGGTTCGCCGCCGCCGTTAGGCAGCAGGCTTTTCCAGTAGAAGCTGTGGTTCCAGGTCTGGGCGGCATTGTTGAAGATGGCGACCGCTTCTGCTTTTCCTGCAGTACCGGAGATAATCTGCTCCAGGGACTGGTTGGAATATTCCGTTCCTGCGATCAGCTTGTTCAGGTTGTCCACATAGGTTTTATGATGTTTCCCGTAGTGAAAACTGAGCGTGTTGGCAGACAGGATCGGTTCCAACGCGTTTTCGGCATAGGGAAGCGTGGGTAACATGAAGGGTGCGGCTGTTCCAGGCATTGTCGCGGAATTGCTTAGAGCATTTTTATTCATATCATTCTCCTTTCGATTGGTGGATCTCAAATAACGGCTTGGGTTATCATCTTTTTGCGATCAACTTCGACAGGCCAAAAGCCGCAGCTGCAGCCAGGCTGCCGATCAACGCGGTCTGAAATGCGCTGCGGAAGGGACGCCCGCCAGTGAAGCGGGCTTTGATATACCCAAAGATGAACAGCGCTGCAAGCGTAAAAATAATCGAGAATAAAAGAGCTGAGTTCGTGTTGGAAATCAGCATATAAGGGGAAAGCGGAATCATCCCACTGGCGATATAAGAGAGCGCAATCGTAATAGCGCTTTTAAGAGCGCGTTTGGGGGCGGGTTTTTCGAGACCCAACTCAAAACGCATCATAAAATCGATCCAGGCCTCCGGGCGCTTGCTCAAAGCTTTCGCAATGAGTGCGCTGTGCTCTTTCTCGAGGCCATAGGATAAGAACACATCTTCCACTTCTTCAACTTCTTTAGCCGGGATTATTTCCACTTCATTACGTTCATTCTCCCGTTCACTGGCATAGTGCTCCGCATCACTTCTGGCGGCGAGATAGCCTCCCAGCCCCATGGAAATTGCGCCGGCTGCGATCTCAGCCAGCCCGCCAGTGATGACGATGGCAGTCGAGCTGGCAATCCCGGAGAGCCCGGCTGCGAGGGCGAAGGGCACCGTCAGCCCATCCGACATGCCGATCACAATATCCCGAATGACCTCAGAGCCTGTAAAATGTTTCTCAATATGGGGTGTTTGTGGCATATCCCTCCTTATTTATTATTTTGAATGACTGTGCTGAGGGCGGCGGAACTCGCTCATGGTACGTAAGAAATTGATGACATCATCCCGGCCAAGTATGCCTTGAATTTGATCTCCCAGCATGACCGGTAACTGGTTAACGCCATCCCGGTCCATTTCTCCAAGAGCATCCACAAGGTCCGCTTCAGGCCGGATCCATTTCATTTTTTCCATGGGTATCATCACCTGGGCCGCGCTTGTGGACGACCAGGCAGTGGATGGAATGGCTTTCACATTATGCAAGGTCAGCAAGCCTACAACCTGGTCCGCCTGTTTGACCACCAGGCTGCGCCGTCCGCCACCCAGGATGTGTTTATCGATCAGCTGCTCGAGGGTGGTGTCAGGTAAAATCCAGGTGTAGTCGCGGCGCATTGCATCTGCCACATGGTGGCCAGCCAATAAGTCATGGATGGTTTGCTGTTGAATCTGTGAGGAGGCGGCTGATTCCAGGAACCAACCGATAAAGGCGATCCATAAGCCATTGCCAAAATTACCCGTGAATATCTGCCAGACACCCACAAGTATGAATATGAAGGCGATTAATCGTCCCACATTCCCAGCGATGAGGGTGGCTTTGCGCAGGTTATGCGTGATTCCCCATATAATGGCTCGAAATACCCGGCCGCCATCCAGAGGGAAACCCGGGATCAGGTTGAAGAGGCCCAAAGCTCCATTTATATAAGCCAGGTATTTAGCAACAGCCAAAAGCGGAGCGAGGGCGCCCAGCATGGTTTGCAGCAAGCCAAAAATTAGTGCCAGGCCAAAGCTTACTATCGGGCCGGCAATGGCAATCCAGAACTCAGACATGGCACTGGGCGGTTCAGCCGCGATCTGGGCAACACCGCCAAATATGAAAAGTGTGATGTTTCGCACCGGAATCTTATAGCGCAAAGCCACGACTGAATGTCCCAGCTCATGCAATAGTACACTGCCAAACATAAGAATAACCGTTACCGCGCCGACAATCCAATACTGTGCTACGGGCCAGTTTGCAAATTCTACAGGAAAGTAGCTTGTAGCCAGCGACCAGGTGAGCAGCGCAAAAATCAAGAACCAGGAATAATCCACTCCAATGGGGATGCCGAGAATGCGACCCAGGGAAATTGAGCTACGGTTCATATTCAAAATGCCTCCTTTCCTGGCACTTTTTCGCCAACATCAACGTTGACAGGTAATATCGGAAGTAGTTATAGGATGCTTTGCATACCAGTTATTGCACAGCTATTGCGGCTGAACGTCTTAGGATCACAAGCCAGGCGCGTTTCATTGGCAGAAATTTTGTGGATCATTATTTTCTCCTTTTAGATGAAACCGACTCCGGCTGACAGCTGCGATGAACGGATTGGAATGCCCCCGCCGTAAAGTTACCCCAGAGTAAACCATTTCTGATTGCCATGCAGGCCTCACTATTCCATTTACCTGTGCCAATCCAGCGACATTACTTATCCGCATTATTACATAATTTCTCGAGGTATGCTACATTTGGTAAAGAATTCAAATAAGAATCTAATTCAATTAACCTGCCAACCTACCATTCTATTGTCATTAACCGGTTGCCGACCTTCCATGTTCAAGTATCGGCTGGCGGATTGCGATCTTTTCCTTGATATAGATATCTCGGCTTGGTCATGTTCTCAGGGGAGAGAATATCATCCAGTTCGGCCTGGCTGAGATAACCTTTCTCGAGCACGATCTCATAAACCGACCGATCGCCTTTCAGGGCTTCGTCGGCCAATTGGCTGGATTTTTCATAGCCAATGTACGGGTTAAGGGCGGTCACCAGTCCGATGCTGTGCTCCACCATCTGGCGGCACACTTCGCGGTTGGCGGTGATGCCAACTACACAGCGGTCAGCGAGGGTACGGCAGGCGCGGCTCAGCATGTCAAGCGAGGTGAACAGGTTATAAGCGATGATCGGTTCCATCACGTTCAATTCCAATTGGCCGGCCTCGGCCGCCAGCGTGACGGTTATGTCGTTCCCGATAACCTCGAAAGCCACCTGGTTGACCACCTCCGGGATGATCGGGTTGACTTTGCCGGGCATGATGGAAGAACCGGGTGCCATGGCGGGCAGGTTGATCTCGTGCAGTCCAGCGCGCGGCCCGGAAGACAGCAGGCGCAGGTCGTTGCAGATCTTGGACAGTTTGGTTGCCACCCGTTTGAGCACCCCGGAGAGCTGGACATAGGCTCCGGTGTCCTGCGTCGCTTCGACCAGGTCTTCAGAGCCGACGACCGGGATGCCGGTCAGGAGACGTAATCTTTCGGTCACCAGACGGGCGTAATCGGGATGGGAATTCAAGCCTGTGCCGATGGCGGTGGCTCCCATATTGATCTCGCGGATCAGGGATTGGGCCTCCTGCACCCGCTGGATATCTTCCGTCACCATGACAGCCCAGGCGCCGAACTCCTGCCCCAGCGTCATCGGGACGGCATCCTGCAATTGGGTGCGGCCCATCTTGATCACATCGGCGAATTCGCCTGCTTTGTGGGAAAAAGCATCCCGCAAGTAGGCCATTTCCTTCATCAGGTCATCCAGCTTATGGCTGAGAGTCAGACGCAGGGCGGTTGGGTAGACGTCATTGGTGGACTGTGACATGTTGACGTGATTGAGCGGGTGCAGGATATCATAGCGGCCTTTTTCGCATCCAAGCAGTTCCAACCCCCGGTTGGCAATCACCTCATTGGCGTTCATGTTGGTCGAGGTCCCGGCCCCGCCTTGAACTACATCCACGACAAATTCTTCGAGCAGCTCCCCGGTCAGCAGGTCGTCGCAGGCACGGGCGATGGCATCCGCCAGCGGACGGTCCAGCAAGCCGAGTTCCAAATTGACCTGGGCGGCGGCTTTCTTGATATAAGCCAGAGATCTGATCAGGTCCGGGTAATGAGAGATCGGGATGCCGGAAATGTTAAAGTTCTCAGTGGCGCGCAGGGTCTGGATACCGAAATAACGGTCAGCAGGAACTTTGCGTTCACCAAGCAGGTCATGTTCAAGTCTAGTTTTCTTCATGAAGTACCTCCGGGGACATGTCATTTTTTACAATAAAAGCCAGGCAAAAAAAGCTCAACCAACCACAGCTCATCCGCGACCAGATGAATGAGAGTTGCCGCCTATGGGTCAATGCCATCTTCATTGATCAAAGCCATCCAGTTGGCAAAGCTGTTTGGCGTGGCCAAATATACGGAAAAATTCAAAAGTATCGGCTCAATTCGGTTTGGAAAGCCGATTCAGCCGTATTCTAGCACGAATGGCATCCGCTGTTTGAGCCTGGGTCTTGCCAGGGATGAGAGCGCCCGGGAATCAAAACCCGCCTGGCTCGGCGGGAAGAAGTGAGTACCCCAAGGGGATACCTTATATACGGATAATACAAAGGTGAGAGGGTGGATTAAGGAATTATCGAATTTACAGCCACCTCCAGCGAATTCGGGCAATGGTTCGGCCTTTCCATGTTATATGTCCCCCAAGGCTATGCACTAACGATCGGAAGGCAACACCAACATTCGCAAGAATAGTGAAAGGATACAGGAATGCAAGAAAGAATGGGATGCTCATTTCGCCATAGGGGATCAACCACAACAAAACGGAGAGCGCCAGACAGGTTAGAATGGCAGTTGGTTGGGCTTGAGTCACCAGACCGGAGATCATTACCGCCAA
>JADGQB010000020.1 GCA_017882145.1 Anaerolineales bacterium | reverse complement strand
TCCGGAGAAGGTTTTGAAGATGGGGATGGTGGTCGGCAGCGGCTTGACCAGGCTGGGTGCATTCTTAATCATGCGGTTGCGTTCCTGCACGGCTTCGCGTACGAGACGGAATTCACCATTCTCAAGGTAACGGACACCGCCATGTGCCATGCGTGAAGAGGCGGAAGAGGCGCCAGAGCAGAAGTCTGCCCGGTCGATCAGGAGCGTGTCCACGCCCTGCAAAGTCAGGTCACGGAAAGTGCCAATGCCATTGATGCCGCCACCTACGATGAGGACGGTGGGGGAATGGGATTTGAGGGAGGAGAGGGTATCTTGTCTATTCATAGCATCACTTCTTCTTATAAATCATTCCATTTTGGATGTAAATTGATGATCAGATTAATTTTCTTTCTCCTCGACCCAATCCAAGGTTCTGGTCACGGCTTTTTTCCAGCCGGCATAGAGCGTGTTACGTTTCCCGGCAGGCATGGAAGGCTTCCATTCCTTATCCTTGCCCCAATTGACCCGCAATTCATCGTAGTCCTTCCAGAACCCGACCGCCAGTCCGGCTGCGTACGCCGCACCCAGGGCGGTGGTCTCAGACACTTTTGGGCGGATGACAGGCACATTCAGGAGGTCGGCCTGAAACTGCATCAGCAGTTCGTTGAAGACCATGCCGCCATCCACTTTCAAAGCGGTCAGCTTGACGCCGGAGTCCTTCTCCATCGCATCCAGCACTTCACGTGTCTGGAAAGCCGTCGCTTCCAGAACTGCACGCGCAATGTGGCCTTTGTTGACATAACGCGTCAACCCAACAATCGCGCCGCGTGCATCTGACCGCCAATAAGGTGCAAATAAACCTGAGAAGGCCGGGACGAAAAATATACCACCATTATCCTGCACCGACCTTGCCAATGTTTCCACGTCGGCGGATTTTTCGATCAAACCCAAATTATCACGCAACCACTGCACAAGTGCGCCGGTGATGGCAATCGAGCCTTCCAGGGCATAGACAGCAGGTTTATCGCCGATCTTGTAACCAAGAGTCGTCAACAATCCATTTTTAGAAATAACGGGATGCTCGCCGGTGTTCATGAGCATGAAACAACCTGTGCCGTAGGTATTCTTGGCCTCACCCGGGCAATAGCAGGTCTGGCCAAAGAGAGCCGCCTGCTGGTCACCCAGGTCACCTGCCAGCGGTACCCCACCCAGGCCGCCTTTGGCGTTGCCATATATCTCCGCTGAAGAGCGGATCTCCGGAAGCATCGAACGGGGGATGCCAAGGATTCCAAGGATCTCAGCATCCCAATCCAGTGTTTTTAGATCCATCAGGAGCGTGCGGGATGCATTGGTAACATCGGTGACATGCACACCGGTCATATTCCAGAGCAGCCAGGTATCCATATTGCCGAAAATCAATTCGCCCCTTTCGGCGCGTTGGCGCGTTCCGGGAACATTGTCCAGGATCCATCTGATCTTCGGCCCGGAGAAATAAGTCGCAAGCGGCAGGCCGGTCCTGGCCCGGAAACGGTCCTGTCCGCCACCTTTGGCCAATTCGTTGCAAATGGCATCCGTGCGCGTGTCCTGCCAAACAATCGCATTATAGACCGGGCGTCCGGTTGCGCGCTCCCAGACCAGGCTGGTCTCGCGTTGGTTGGTGATCCCAATGGCGGCGATATCGGTTACATCTGCACCGGATTTGTCCAGTGCGCCTCGCACCACGTGCTGGGTGCGTTCCCAGATTTCAAGCGCGTTATGTTCCACCCAACCCGGCCGGGGGTAGAGCTGCTGGTGCTCCTTCTGGTCCGTGGAGACGATATTCCCATTGTGGTCAAACAGGATGCAGCGAGTACTGGTTGTGCCCTGGTCGATGGATGCAACATATTTAGCCATTAATACTCTCCCATCACGAATGACATGAATTCCCGAACAAGAACGTTGGTTGTCAATTCTTACATATCATTCGTCTTTATTCGTGATACTACTCCAGCTCCTTGCTCCGGCTACAAAGGCTTTACCCGGCATGGGCTTTTTACCAGCCGGTTGAATTTCCTCCAGGATAAGAATCCCATCGGCCGTGCCCACAGCTGGAAGCCCATCAGCGATCAATTTTTTGCCTGCGCCCGGACTTTTCTGTGCGCTGACACGCGCGCGTAATACTTTCAGCGTTACCTCGTTCCACTCGAACCAGGTCCCCGGCCATGGATCATACGCCCGCACCTGCCGTTCCAAGACGACAGCTGGCTGATTGAAATCCAACCGGCCGGATTCTTTCTTAAGCATGGGAGCATACGTAATGCCATTAGCAGGTTGCGCACGAGGCTGGAGTTCTTCGAAAAGATAACGTGGCAGAGTCTCGGCCAACAGGCTTGCTCCAATGGGAGCAAGTTTTTCGAAGAGTGTGGAGGCAGTCTCTTCCGCTGAAATTGGAATGGATCGCTGGTTCAACAGCGGGCCGGTATCCACGCCCGGGTCCATTTTCATGATCGTAATCCCGGTTTCCTGGTCGCCTGCCAGGATGGAGGCCTGGATAGGGGCTGCGCCGCGCCAGCGCGGCAGCAGAGAACCATGCACATTGATACAACCAAATTTCGGCAGATCGAGCACTTCAGTGCGCAGGATCTGCCCAAAAGCGGCCACCACGATCAGATCTGGAGCCCAGGCTCGCAGTTGCTCCATGGCCTCCGGCTGGCGTAGTTTTTCGGGTTGAATAATGGGCAGGTGGAGTCGCAGAGCCGCTTCCTTAACCGCCGGCGGTTTCAGAATCCCACCACGACCCGCCGGGCGATCCGGCTGAGACACCACGCCGGCGAGCTGGTAATACTTCGTCAGTGCTTCCAGGGATGGAACCGCGAATTCAGGAGAGCCCATAAAAACGATACGAACCGTTGAAACCATAGGGTAATTCTAGCATATTTCCAAATTTCCTCCGGAGTAGGACGAATGGAGCACTAAATCGGTTGCTTTTCGTCCGAATATGTTGTAAAATCATGCATAATCTTATTCAAATTCATAATCAAACTTCCAGGAGGCACGTATGACACAACAACCAATGAATGCCGAAATCACCAGCGATGATAAACTTTGGGCTGCCCTTGGCTATCCCATCTTTATCATTGCCCTTATCATGCTTTTTGTTGAAGGAAAGAAAGACCGGCCGTTTATAAAATTCCATGCTGTCCAGGCACTGGCCTTGAATGTAGTCCTGTGGGTTGTTATTCTGATTGCCTCAATCACGGTAATTTTGGCCATTTGCGACCCCGTCCTCTGGCTGCTCATGATTTGGCCGGCGGTTCTGGCTTACCAGGGTAAATATTTCGAGGTACCAGTCGTCACCAAATTCCTGCGCACCCAGCACTGGATTTCATAGCTTTATAATTAAATTATCTAAGAAGCCTGCCTGGCGGTGGGCTTCTTTGGTTTAATATTGCAAAAGTTAATACAGGAAAACCATAACCGTATTCTGCCTGGCTATACAACCAGGTTTGGGACTGGCCAAACTACAATGAGGGATATCGATGAGAATTGGGCTCAGCCGGTAAAGTCGTGCAACGTTTGGGCCGGGATTTCGTTATATGGATAGTCCAATTATGAATTCCATGTTCTTATGAAGGAGAAAACCATGACCAATATTAGTTCCCAACCCACGATGGCTTCGTCCGCTCCAGCCCAGCCGCTCTCGCCGGCCGATGAGCGTACCTGGAGCGTACTGGCTCACCTGACTGTCCTGCTTAACCTGGTTACCGGCTTTGCTGGTCCGATTGCGGCGCTGGTGATTTATCTGATTTATAAGGATCGGTCTCGCACGGTGGCTTACCACGCCTTGCAGGCGATGATCTTCCAACTGATCTGGTGGTATGGCGGTGGCTTGTTGATCGGCGGGATGTGGGCAGTCGTAGGCGTGCTCTCAGCCATCCTGATCGGCGTAATATTGATCCCGATCGCGATCGTAATGACACTTGTGCTGGCACTCCTCCCAATTGGTGCGGTAATCTACGGCGTCATCGGGGCGATCCAGGTCAACCAGGGATCTGATTTTAAATATTGGCTGGTGGGTGATTGGGTGCGCGGTACGCTTACCGGGCGATAATACTTACAATTCCATTCAAAACCGGCGTCGAAAGATGCCGGTTTTGGCCTTTCTGAACCTGGAACATCCACTGGAACATCCACTTGACTTCTGTAGGGCTTGCTCGTACAATGCTACCCACAATACAATTAGTAACAGGGAAGAGACTCTAGCGTCAGACGCGATGCTGAGCGCCGAAGGTGCAAATCTTGACTGGCAAGTCCGGGTGAAACTCTCAGGCAAAAAGGACCCTGTTACCTATATCTCTGGAAAGTCCCCCGCGGGAAGCACTTTCTCACGGGACACCGACGGGGCAATCCTTCCGGTATGGTCTGTTTGTCCGATTGATTCACAGGCCTCACCGAAGGAGAATCTCTCAGGTTTATAACAGAGGGCGCACACATTATTAAGGTGCGTCCTTTTTGTTTTTTCGATAAAATCTTATGGAGATGAAAGATGAACATTCCCGCCAATTTAAAATATACAAAAACTGACGAATGGTTCGACCCCAGCACTGGTAAAGCTGGGCTGACTGATTACGCCCAGAGCCAACTCTCGGATATCGTTTTTGTGGAAATCGTCGTGGCCGTTGGCGATGCAGTCAAATCCGGAAAACCAATCGCCTCGGTTGAGTCGGTCAAGGCCGCAGCAGAGTCGTACGCGCCTGTAACCGCCAAGGTGGCAGCCATCAATGAGGGGTTGGCGGACAATCCCGAAATCCTGAACAGCGATCCATACGGCAAAGGCTGGATGATAGAGATCGAGGGCGCGGATGTTTCCGGTTTGATGGATGCTGGAGCTTACACCAAGTATTGTGAAGAGCGTTCTCACTAGAACGATAAGTCCAACAAGGTTAATCTGTCGGCAAGAAATAAGTTGGATGGATTATCCTCCCAGATTTTTGAGCCTTGTAAACATATTTAATGTGCCAGACGTGTGATACTTTATAGATTGGAAGACAATTATGACCTTTATTCCGCACGCCCCTAAAGAACGGGATGCCATGCTGAAAACAATCGGGGTAAAAAGCCTTGAAGATTTATTTAAGGATATCCCCGAAAAGCATCGTTTCCCGAATCTGCACCTGCCAAAAGCCCTGACGGAAATGGAAGCTGCCGCCGAACTTGGCGAACTCGCCCTGGGCAACGAAAACATCCGCACCGACCTGGTATGTTTTCTCGGCGCGGGCGCCTACAATCATTACATCCCGGCTGCCGTGGATCACATCCTGCGACGCAGTGAATTTTCCACCGCTTATACCCCCTACCAGCCGGAAATCTCACAGGGTACATTACAGGCCACCTTCGAGTACCAGTCCCTGATCGCAGCCTTGACCGGCATGGAGGTCTCGAATGCTTCACATTACGATGGCGCCACTGCCGTGGCTGAAGCTGTCAATATGGCTTTTGCCCAATTTCGCGGCAAGCGCACGAAGGTCGTGCTTTCACCGGCGGTAAATCCCCAATACCGGGCCGTTGTACGCACCTACACCCAGGATATGGGGTTGAGCATCGAAGGCGATGATCCGTCGGCCAAGCTGGCCCCGGATCCTCAAACGCTTATTCCATTGATCAACGACAACACCGCACTGGTCATCCTGCAGTACCCGGATTTTTTCGGGCGCATTTACGATTTTACAGCGCTGGTCGAGGCGGCTCATTCCCAGGGTGCGCTGGTCTGCATCGCCGCCAACCCGATTGCATTGGGCTTGCTCAAAACACCCGGCGAGATGGGCGCAGATATCGTTGCCGGCGAGGGCCAGCCGCTTGGGATCCCGCTCTCATACGGTGGGCCTTACCTGGGCTTTTTCGCCACCCGCAAGAAGTATATCCACAAGATGGCCGGCCGCCTGGTTGGCGAGACTGTGGATAACCGTAGCCAGCGTGCCTATGTCCTGACACTGACTGCCCGTGAACAGCACATCAAGCGTGAACGTGCCACATCCAACATATGCAGCAACCAGGGTTTGATGGCATTGGCCGCGGCAATCTACCTGGCTTTGCTTGGACCTCAGGGCCTGCGCCAGGTGGCTGAACTTTGTTACCACAAAGCTCATTACGCCGCCGAAAAAATAGCCGAAGTCCCCGGTTATTCGCCGGGCTTCGCGACCCCTTTTTTCCACGAGTTTACAATCCATTGCCCGAAACCGGTGGCGGAAATCAACGCACATCTGCTCGAGCACGGGTTCCTGGGCGGATACGATCTCGGCCAGGACTATCCGGGACTCAAGGACCAAATGCTGCTGGCTGTTACTGAAATGAATACGAAAGAGGAAATTGATGCCCTGGTGGATGTACTCGCGGAGGTGGCCCATGACTGAGAACCTTGCAGTGAGTATCGTCGAGCCAACCATTTACGACCTCTCCTCCCCCGGACGAACCGGCGTTACCTTCCCCGCCCCGGATGTACCCAAGGCCGAACTACCGCAGGGCTTGCTGCGGTCTGATCTGCCGCTTCCTGAGCTTGGCGAAGTGGATGTAGTCCGCCATTACACCAACCTCTCGACATTTAACTATAATGTGGATAACGGCTTATATCCGTTGGGTTCGTGCACCATGAAGTACAACCCAAAGATCAATGAAGATACCGCACGTCTGCCAGGTTTTGCCTTCGCACACCCGCTACAACCGGTCGAGACAGTGCAGGGGAACCTGGTGCTGATGTACCAGTTGCAGGAATGGCTCAAAGAGATCTCTGGTTTTGCGGCGGTAACTTTGCAACCGGCTGCCGGTGCGCACGGGGAGCTTACCGGCGTTCTAATTATGCATGCCTACCACAACTCGCGTGGCGATATTAAACGCAAGAAAATGCTCATCCCCGATTCGGCGCATGGCACCAACCCGGCCTCCTCGTCCATGAGCGGTCTGGAGGTCGTGCAGATCCCATCCGATGGGCGCGGCAACCTGGATCTGGCTGCCTTGAAGGCTGCTTGTGATGAGACGGTAGTCGGGCTGATGTTGACCAACCCGAACACCCTCGGACTTTTTGATGAACACCTTGAAGAGGCCATCCAGATCGTTCACACCTGTGGTGGGCTGGTCTATGGAGACGGGGCCAATTTGAACGCCTTGCTGGGGATTATCCGGCCCGGCGACATGGGCTTTGACCTTATGCACTTCAACCTGCACAAGACCTTCTCCACCCCGCACGGCGGCGGCGGACCAGGTTCAGGTCCGGTAGGTGTCTCGGAGAAATTGGCCGATTTCCTGCCCAGCCCCATCATTGGGATCGTCGAAGAAGGTCAAGATGATCGGCTGCCCTTGTATGGCTTTCTCAGCCCTGCAAAAAGCATCGGTCGCATAAAGTCTTTCAATGGACATTTCGGCATGTTCGTGCGGGCTTATACGTACATCGCCATGCATGGGGCAGAAGGGCTGCGCGAGATTGCTGAATATGCCGTACTGAATGCCAATTATATTAAAGCCCGCCTGAATGGCAAGTACGCCATTCCTTACGACCGCACCTGCATGCACGAGTTCGTGGTCGAGGGTCAATGGGCCGCTGCACCCGGGGTGCGCGCTTTGGATATCGCCAAGCGGCTTATGGATTATGAATTCCACCCACCGACCAACTATTTCCCACTCATCGTGCACGAAGCGCTCATGATCGAGCCGACCGAGACGGAGAATAAGGCTACATTGGATGCCTTCGCCGACGCGCTGATCAAGATCGCAGAGGAAGCCAAGACCCAACCTGAGCTTTTGAAAGAAGCCCCGCACAAAACACCTTTTGGGCGCATGGATGAGGTCAAGGCGGCACGCGATCTGGTGCTGTGCTGCTGGCTGCCCGAAGTTAATGAGTAGGGACGGATCTACTCGTAAGCCGGGGGCCGACACACAGGTCGGCCCCTACAATTGTCCCATGCACACCATCCGACTCGCCACCCTTAGCGACCTGGCGCGCCTGGTTGAGATATACAACCAGGCGATAGCCTCACACACCGCTACGGCCGATATCCTTCCTTTCACTGTCGAGACACGGCGAGTCTGGTTCGTGAGCCATATTCCCGATGTTTACCCCATCTACGCTTGCGAAGATGAGAACGGCCTGGTTACAGGGTATCTGGCGGTCAGCCCTTACCGCCCCAGGCCGGCCCTTGCACGCACGGCAGAAGTCTCTTACTATGTTGATTACACTCAACATGGCAGAGGCATCGGTTCGGCTCTAATGGAATACGCGCTCCAGGATGCGAGCCGGATAGGGAAAAAGGTTTTTCTTGCCTTTGTTTTGGAAATGAACACCTCCAGTGCTGGGTTGCTGAAAAAATTCGAATTCAAGCGCTGGGGCTATCTCCCGAATGTAGCCGAATTCGATGGTAAGTTGTGCGGGCATTTTTTGTTCGGTCGTAACGTTTGAAACCACCCTTGTGCGAGGGTTATTACAGCGGGGCACCCAGAGTTCGCACTCCAGATATGGAGAATAATAACTTTTATGTGTGGAATTTTTGGAATAGTCACCGATAAAGAACAGACCCTCGGCCCGATCCTGATCGAGGCAGCGCGACGTTTGACCTATCGCGGCTACGACTCGGTCGGAGCAGCCACATTGAATGGAAAAAAGATCGACCTGCGGAAGGACACCGGCCGGGTCGATGAAGTTGCGGTCAAATACAACTTCGCCGAAATGACCGGCTCGCGCGGCATTGCCCAGTTGCGCTGGGCCACTTTCGGCGAACCATCCCAGGTCAACGCCCAACCGCATTTGGATTCGGACGGGGATCTGGTCGGGGCGCACAACGGCAATGTGGTCAATAACTTTGAGTTGCGACAACAGTTCATTGCCGAGGGCCTCACCATCCGCTCGCAGAACGATGGAGAGACTTGCGTGCATGCTGTTGAACGTTATATTAACAAAGGTTATGAGTTCCTGGACGCTATCCGCCTGGCCTACGGCGATCTGCAAGGCGATTACGCCTTTGTGATCGGCAAGGTCTCCGATGACAAGCTCTACGCCATCAAGAAAGGCTCAGGCCTGGTAGTCGGATTGGGGGAAGGCTTTACCTGCCTTTCATCAGACCTGCCTTCCATACTGCCTTTAACCCGCAAGATTATCCGCATCCAGGACGGTGAGATTATCACACTTTGGGCAGACAGAATCGAGCTGCGCTCGGTCAAGGATGGCAAGATCATCCAACGCGCACCGGAGATGGTCACCGAGTCAATGGATGCAGTCCAAAAAGGCGGTTATCCCCATTTCATGCTGAAGGAGATCCACGAGCAGTCCCAAGTGGCACGCGAAGTCTTGCACATGCTGGCTGGCAGCGCCGAGCTTCAAGGTGTATTGGAGAAGATGCGTACAGCTCGTAATCTGTTTTTTATTGGCTGTGGAACCAGTTACCATGCCTGCCTGGCGGGGGCGGTCTACTTCGCCCAGATCGCAGGCCGGACCGTCATTCCGGTACTTGCGCCTCAGTTCCTGCCGCAATACATATTGACTGTCAACCATGAGGATGTTGGCCTGTTCGTCAGCCAGTCCGGTGAAACCAAGGATGTGCTCACTGCCCTGCAAGCAGCCGAGGCCAGAGGCATGACCGCCTTCGGGCTGGCCAATGTGATTGGTTCGACCCTGACCAAGGCGACGTCTTTCACGCTGCCGCTGTGCTGTGGCTACGAGATCAGCGTCCCCGCCACCAAGACCTTCACCAACCAGGTGGTCACTTTCCTTTACCTGGCTTATCGCCTGGCTGGGCGGGATACATCCGAACTGGAGCAGATCCCCGACCTGATGGACAAAACCCTGGAGATGGTCGCCTCACAGGTTGCGGTTGTGGCATCCGAGATCGATAAATGGAATGATATGTACTGTCTGGGATATGGCGCGACTTATCCGATTGCACAAGAGGGAGCGCTTAAGCTTAAGGAGATCACCTACGCCCACTGCGAGGGGATGCTCTCGACCGAGTTCAAGCATGGACCGCTTTCAGCGGTTACCGACGGCTTCCCAATCCTATTCGTAGCCCCACCTGACAACGTATCTTTGATTGTCAGCGGGATCAATGAGGTCACTTGCCGCGGCGGCATAGCGATAGCCATCGGAGAAGAGGATGCCCGCTTGCGGGCGAATGCCAGTGAGTTGATCGTGCTGCCTAAATCCACCCCGCAAATCTCCGCATTGTTGGCTGTTCTGCCATTGCAAATGCTCTCTTATCACATTTCAGTGGCGCGCGGGTATGATCCGGATTTCCCAAGAAATCTATCGAAGACTTTGACTGTGGATTGATTTTATTTAATGTAGGTCACGCATAATGCGTGATTTACTCCGCTGCCCTTTTCCGGGAGGATGCCCGGCGGTTCAAACCGGTTTGTGCGGCCACTCCTATAAAGAATAAAACCACCCCAACCACCAATGCCACCAGGCTGGCCAGTTTTAATGCTTCGACGATCAGGATCGCGCCGGCACCTGCGGATAGGATGATCAACGCCCATTCGAAAATAGCATACACCAGGACGATCCCGATAATTCCCCCGATCAGGATGATGGCCCAATCCCAATTTTTCAATTGGAGTTGCGTGCCTGCCAGAGGTATCAGGCGCGATGCGATAAAGACCCCTGCAAGAAATCCGGATGCCCCTATCACCAGCTTCTCGAAGAAGAATGCCAATAGAGCCCCCGCCAATCCAACCGCCAGGCCAATCGCTAAGGCCGCCCAGGCAGGCTGAAGGTTAATATATCGGGATGCCAATTCATACCCGGCATAGAAGCCGACTGCCGCAACGAAGAACCAAAAAATCTTCCGCCCGAGGATAAGCAAAAGGGCGCCGACTACCACATTTATAACAGCCATATGCTCTCCTTTCACTAAAATTATATATTCCAGGCACAGTCTTAAAATTAAAACAGGTTAAGAAATACCGATTTCCTGGTGATTTCTGCACACTATAAAATGGCTGGCATCAAATTATTGGGGGGAAAAAACGCAGTTTTTGCTCAGAAGGGATGGGGCTCCTGACACCCTATATGGCCCTACATCGGCTTGATTGTTCCACATATGGGGGGGTACCAATGGCCTGTTCTATTCAACCTATTTAGACTTGACTTATCCAATTCGGTCTGCTATCCTTTGGATACGGTAAATCTCTCGTACTCCAAAATCTGAAAAAATGCTATCCAAGATTCCTGCAAGGCAAATATACCTCGGAGATTATGGTTGGCATGTCGGTCGCTTCCATTTCTCTTTTGCTGATTACGAAGATCCTGATAATTTAAGCTTCGGGGATTTGATCACATTTAATGATTTCACTTTGCAGCCCAGTTCGGGGTTTGAAACCCACTCGCACCGGGAGATCGAGATCGTCTCTTACTGCGTGTATGGAGAACTCGCTCACGAGGATAACCTTGGAAATAAAGAAATAATCAAACCGGGAGGAATGCAATATACATGTGCAGGTTCGGGAATTACACACAGCGAGAGGAATGAATCACCGGATATTCCTCTCCGGTTCATTCAGATCTGGTTACGCCCCAACGCCCCCGGGTTGCAGCCGCATTATTGCGCCACGCATTTCAAGCCGTCTGACCATCTAAACAAGTTCCTGCATATCGTCTCAGGGCAATCGCTGGAAAATGTAACCCGGATCAACCAGGATGCGAATATCTACGTTTCAGAAATTGAGGCAGGCCAGCAGCTTGACGTGCTGCAGCTTCCGGGTCGTCAGGTCTATCTGACCTGCCTGGAAGGAAGTCTTGACATCAATAATGTACCCCTGGAACATGGCGATTCAATTAAAGTCTGGGATGAATATGCGCTTACCCTTACAGCCGTTGAAAAATGTCATCTGGTGATGGTCGAACTGCCCAGAAATCTTTAGCGGACAGGCCGACCTATCTCCTAAAGAAATTCTGTCCATACTTACCACTACGATAACAAAAGAGCAAACATGGATTTGATTGAGGATTTTGCCGCATCCACAGGCCCAAAAGATAAGATGATTCTCCAGGATGTGAAGGACTTCATCAAGTGGGAGACCAATCATGGAGAAATTAAGTTCGTTCCTCAAACCTCCGACGACGTGGCCATCCGCACCTACCTGCTGGACTGTCGAATCCGAGGCGCCAAACGCTCGAACCTGAACCGGATTTCCGCTTCCATGGAGCGTTTCTACGCCTGGCTCAAGGCCAATGGACGGATCGAAGAAAGCCCATTCGAAAAATATAACCTTAAGAAACCTTTTCTTGATCTTAAATATTTATTACCCAGGCATGATGCCTTTCCTGGCCTACCGGATGAACGCGAGATCGCACGGCTGCGGGCACTCAACCGGTTGGCGAAGTCAACCAACCAGGTTTCCGACGTACAGTCCCTGCTGAATGTGACCCTAGAAACACTGCTGGGAGAGATGACCTTGCATACCGCCTGGATATCTCTGAAGGCCGACAGCGGCTTGCTCGGGCGTTCCCAAAATCCAGCCCCAAAACACGGATTTGTGCTTGCGGCCGCCTATAACCTGCCACCCAGCCTGGAGAAATCCAATCGTTATTACCTGACCCGGCCTCCGGAATGCCACTGCCAGCAATTATTACGCACCGGCAGGCTATTGCGGGGAGTGAATATTGTCGAGTGCACCCGCCTGCAGGATGCCATGGAAGGCAAGAAAAAAAGCGACAGTTTGATGTTCCATGCAAGTGTGCCAATCGCGCTAAACAACCAGGTTATCGGAGTGATGAATTTCGCGGCAAAAGAATGGCAGTTGTTATCAGCCTCTGATCTGCATTTTCTGACTGCCGGGGCCAATCAGCTGGGCTCTGCCCTAGAGCGGGCGCACCTGTATGATACGATCCGGGGTGAGCATTCCCGCCTGGAGCATGAACTCGACCTGGCCCGTCAAATGCAGGTCAGCTTATTCCCGGATGAACTGCCGGAGATCACTGGTTACAGTCTGGCGGCCTTTTGGCAACCGGCATATGAGACCTCCGGGGATTATTACAATGTATTCAAGTTATCGGGCGGAAAATGGGGGTTCATCGTGGCGGATGTATGTGGGAAAGGCGCCCCGGCCGCGTTACGCATGGCGATGACCCATGGACTGATCCGCGAACGGGTTGAGCAAGAATCTTCACCGGCTGCCCTGCTTGGTCAGGTTAACCAATCCCTGTGCAAACAGGATACGGATATGCAGTTCGTTACCTCATTTTACGGAATTCTGGATCCAAAAAATGCTGAGTTAAAGTATGCGCTCGCAGGTCACCCGGCGCCCTTCCTGCGCACGGCCTCCGGACAGGTAAAGAAACTGGATGGCCGGGGGATTGCATTGGGCGTAAGCCCAGAAGCAAAATACGAAGATATTAACCTGGCATTGGCGCCCGGTGACAGCGTAGTGGCGTATACGGATGGGGTTACGGACGCCAACAACCCCGGCAATCAGTCCTACGAAATGGCGCAGCTAAAAACAGCCATCAGCGCCGCACCGCCGCATGCCGAGGACCTGTTGGACCATTTACAGAATACACTGAGCGATTGGGTCAAAGAGGCGCCCAATTACGATGATATTACGCTGTTAGCGATAGGCCGCAAGCTGCAATAAATCACATTGGACAGGGCAATTTTATGCTAAACTAATCCCGGCTAAAATTCATTTGGCCAGGCTTTTTTCTTGTTCAGGTACATCCGTTCTTAGCTCTTGCCGCTTTGAGAGGATTTATGGCTTCGCCAGCGCCAATATCTAATGAAGATAAGCTCCAAACACAACTAAAAGAAGAACTGACCGGTAACATCCTGCCGTTCTGGATGGCACACAGTATTGATAAAGTCAACGGCGGCTTTTATGGTGCTTTGACCAATGATCTGGAGATCCACAATGAAGTTCCTCGCTCGGCGATTCTATGTGCACGCATTCTCTGGACCTATGCCGCTGCCTACCGGAAGCTGGGCGACAAAGAATATCTAGACATGGCCCGCTGGGCTTACGATTATCTCGATCGCGTCTTTTTGGATCCGGAGTATGGCGGTCTTTACTGGAGCGTGGATGTCACCGCTAAACCGGTTTTCGACCGCAAGCATCATTACGCCCAGGCATTTGCAATTTATGGGCTGTCAGAATATTACCGGGCTGCCCGAGAACCGAAAAGTCTGGCATTGGCGCAGACCTTGTTCCGGCTCCTTGAAAAGCATGCCTATGACCCGACCTTCGGCGGTTATATCGAGGGCAGCAGCCGCAAGTGGGAAGCGCTGGCAGATATGCGGCTGAGCGACCGGGATCTCAATTGCCGCAAATCCATGAACACCATGCTGCACGTCCTGGAAGCCTATACCAATTTATTACGGGTATGGGAAGATGACACACTTAAAAGGCAACACAAAGCCTTGATCGAAACCTTCCAGCAGCATATCGTTGATCATGAGTCCGGTCATTTCAAGCTATTTTTCGATGACCGGTGGAATTCCCTCCTGGATAATGTATCCTTCGGGCACGATATCGAGGGGAGCTGGTTGCTTTTCGAAGCTGCCCAGGTACAAGGTGACCTGGCATTGATGGACAAGATCCGTGAAAGCTCAATTCAGATCGCGGCGGCTGTCTACAATGATGGACTGGAGCCGGATGGCAGCCTGCCCTATGAGGCCGGTCCGCAAGGCCTGGTGGACAGCGACAAAACCTGGTGGGTGCAGGCCGAGGCCATGCTGGGGTTTTATAACGCCTACCAGCTCTCCGGACAGCAACATTTTGCACAGGCAGCCAGCCGCAGTTGGGATTATATTCAGAACAAACTGGTGGATCGGATACACGGGGATTGGATCAAACGACTGCACCGGGATGGTACGCCGGATAACAACAACTACAAAGTGGGACCCTGGGAATGCCCCTACCACCACAGCCGGGCCTGTTTCGAGATGATTGAGCGGTTGGAAACCACCAGGAAAAATTGAATACGAAGGCCACCAAGCAAACAAAGGAAAAAAACACAACCGCTTCATAGACAAAGGAAACGGAAAGTAGAATTTTTTTAGGTAAACCTCAACCTAAAAAATAATGTCCTTCGGAGAAACCCGGAGGACATTATGAATCGAACGGGGGATACAGTTGGGCGGACCTGCAATTTCGTGGTACAGGCCATCGGCCCTACAAAACAAGACCGATCAGCGCTCCAACCAGCGCACAGCCCACATTGACCATATCGTTATTCAACCATTTCCATCCGCGCACCTGGACTGTTTGCGTGCCGCAGGTGTGCAGGGGATGTTTCTCGGTCTCCTTATCGCAATGCGGACAGCGGTAAATGGCCTGGACGGTTGCACCCAGGAAGGAATCAAACAAAGAACCGAGCAGGCCGCCCAGGACTGCGAACCCCGTTACGGTCCAGAAGGTACCGTACGGACGCACCAACCCGGCCAGAATGGCGATCAAGGCCGCGCCGCCGGCAGCTGCCAGGGTGCCAAAGACAGAGATGCCGCCGGAAGTGCCGCGTTCAACCGGTCTCCAACTTGTGATCAATCTCGGCATGGACGGGTTCAGCACTCCCAACTCGGTGGCCCAGGTATCGGCGTTGACCGCCGCCAGGGAAGCCGCGAAAGCCAGCCAGGTCCAGGCGGCTTGCGGGAAAAAGAAATGCAGTCCGGCAAAGACGGAGGCAATGCCGCCATTGGCAAGCACCTGACCAATATCGCGTTGTCCGCCTTTGTCGAACTTTTCATTCAAAACAGCTTTGCGTTTGGCAAAGGCTCGTGTCAGGGCACTGGAAGAGACAAAGAAAGCCAGCAAGAGCACAGCCCAGGGCCAGCCGCCCAAACCAAAAATGATCGTCCCTTCCGCCAAGGCAGCCCAGGCCCCCGACCGGCTAAGGCTGTGGGCACGATAAGCAACGAAAGCAATGATGGCAGCGCAGAGAAAACCGAAAATAAATTGCAAGAGATGGAATTGCATATCTTTCACCAGCCAAGACGAAAAGCGATAATATTAATTAAAAAAGACTAAACACAACCGCCCATATTTGGGGGCAGGCGGGCACGAAGGACACAAAGGAAAAAAACTGCTTGAGCTGAACCGTTGTGTACGTGGCGCCCTATGTGTTTATAGTTCTTCTTTATTTTATCCGCCGGTTTATGCGGGCGTAGTAACGATAAACATCACGGCCAGAAGAAACAACAGCGAAGAAACCACGCCGCTGGACCAGACGATATATGCCATTGGACGGTGATCTTCACGGCGGTAAATCATCAGGCCAGCCAGCCAACCTACCAGATAGAACACAATGCTGACGATGGGCAGCAGGATAAGATAAAGGCCCGGGGAGGGAGGACGCGCCGCGCCGGAGGGCAGGAAACCCAGCGTGATCTGACCCAGTGAAGGAGCCATCAGGCTGACCCATGCCAGCAGGCCGACATTGGCGAAAAAGCCTGCCAACCAGAGGTAACGCGCCGCCAGGCTATCCCAAGCTTGCGCCACAACGAAAGAAGGGTAGACCGATCGGGGTACTGCCGGGGTCAGGCTGCCCATCTCGATGGCTCTTTGGACATCCTTGATAAATCTATCCGGAGTTTCCGGCGAAATGGCAAAAATCTTTTGGGAGGTGGCCACCAGCACCAGGGATTTCGCGTCCGAGGCCAGGAACTCGATCGGGCCGAGGTCCGTGTGGCGGCGGTTGCCAAGCAGCGAGCCTGGCAGGCGAAAGAGCGGCAGCGGGAGGGCCTCCGAGAGTGCGGTGAGGGGGCGCACCCATTCAATGTCGGAAACAGGGATCTGTTCCACGCGCAGGCCCCACTTAAGCGTCAATTGGTCGCGGTTGAGGCCGTAGTTGGCGCGTGCCAGAGCGAATAAGCGGTAGAACAGGAAGGGGATGGGGAAAAAAGCCAGTACAGCCAGCAAAACGAGGGCTGTGAAAACCAGGTTGATCGGCTGCCTGGATATCAAAACCGCCAGGATCGCCACAAGACTGACCAGCACCAGGATCAGCAAAATATGCAGGATCCGCCCGCGCCGACGGGGAGGCGGAAAATCGCCAGCTTTCATGGCTTGGGCAAGGCCTGCAGTACGGCACGGATGGCCTGGCAAACCTGCTCGACCATCTTCTCGGTCATGACGCTCGAGAAGGGGATGGCCAGTCCGCGCTTGCCCAGGTCTTCTGTGACGGGGAAGTCGCCGGGGCGATAGCCAAAGCGCTCGACCATGTAAGGCTGGAGATGGATGGGGGCGAAGTACGGTCGCACCGGGATGCCGGCGGAATCCAAAGCTTGCGCCACAGCGTCGCGGTCGATCCCTTTGGAAAACTTAACCACATAGACGAACCACGACATGCGCGAGGTGGAGGGTTCGACGGCATACAGCTCGATGCCGGGAAGTTCGGCCAGGCGCTCATCGTACCATTTCGCCACCTGTTCACGCTTCGCCAGTAACTCCTCGATGCGCTGCATCTGGGTCACGCCCAGGGCTGCGGACATCTCGTCCAGGCGGTAGTTGTAACCCAGGAAGGTATGCTGGAGCCAGGTATCGCCGGGGGCGCGGCCCTGGTTGCGTAGGGCGCGCATAAAATTGGCAGCTTTATCATCATCGGTCACGATGACACCGCCCTCGCCGGTGGTAATTTGCTTGTTCGGGTAGAAGGCATAGACGCCGTAATCTCCCAGGCGGCCGGCCGCGCGGCCCTTGTATTCCGAGCCAAGCGCCTCGCATGAATCCTCGATAACCGCCAGGCCGAGCTCACCGGCGAGGAGGCGGATGGCATCCATATCCGGGGGTTGGCCGAAGACATCCACCGGCAGCAAGGCCTTCAAGCGGCGTGTGGTCCCGGCACCGGTGCGGGGCAGCCATTTTTCGGCTTTTTTGCCACCCGCAGCCAGGTCGCGCGCGGCTTCGACAAGACGGGGAATATTGATATTACCAGTACGTTCGTCCACGTCCACGAAGACCGGGACGGCATTCTCGAACAGGAGCACGTTGGTGGAAGCGACGAAGGAGAAGGGGGTGGTCAGCACCAGATCGCCGGCCTGGATACCGGCGGCACGCACGCACAGATGCAGACCGGCAGTTCCGGAGTTGACCCCGATGGCATGTTTTGCGCCGGTGTACTCACAGAAGGTTTTTTCGAAGGCGGCAATCTGCGGGCCCATGCTCAGGTTGGGGCCATCCAGAACTTTTAGAACGGAGCGCAGATCGTCATCCGGCAGGCCGGCCTGACGCAGGGCGGTTTGCATACCCTGGCGATCGCTGTCGGCCAGGTCGGGGTAGGACATGGGGACTTTAGGGGAATTCGATTTGCTCAAGTCAGGCCTTTCCCAATTCAGGGTTGGTCGGGGGGGTGGCAGGGGGGGTCCCAGCAGGGACATCCAGGCCGAGGTCGACGGCATCTTCCATGCGGATCTGGCCGCGCAGGAAGGCGCCTTCTTCGGTGGCAAAGGCGGTCGTTACGATATCGCCCCAGACACGCCCGGTGGAACGGATCTCAACCTTCTGGGCGGAGATGTTGCCTTTGATGGCTCCGGCTACGATCACATTGGCGGCGCGCAGATTGTCGCAGGTCACTTTGCCGGTCTCCCCCACGACTAGCAAGCCTTTCAAGGCGATCTGGCCTTCGAACGTGCCTTCGATGCGCACGCCGCCGGAGCCGCTGAGGCTGCCCTGCCAGATGATCCCGGCACCCAGTACCGAGGTGATACGTTCCACCGTTTGCACGGTGGGAGGAGTTGCTGCCTGGTCATTTCGTTTGAACATGGATTAACATTCACCTTATTGAATGTGCGGTCTATTTTATCATCTAATGGGGAGGGAAGAAGGAAGAAGGAATGAGTAAGAAGGCAGCGATAACCCGTTTTTTCGGGTTTCGGGAGGGATTTAGATTGAAACAACGAGGATCAATAAATGTCAAAGGTTGAAGCTCAAAGGTTGAAAGTCGGTTTCATGCAGGTTTTGAGGGTTTTTTTGGATTTCGTGCAGAGTGGCCTCACCCCCATGTCTGGGGGCTTCCCCCAACCCCTCTCGAGATGAAAGTATACATCTGCCCATCCGGGATACCCTTTCGGGCACACCTGCTTCGCGAGAGAGAGGAGCAAGGAGTTCGGAACAGGAATTGATCCTCCGGAATCGAGGGGTAAATGAGGGGTTTTGAGGCGCTTTATGGTGCTTTTGGGCGGTTTAGGCTACTTGTTTTTCAAAAGGTGCGGCGTTTTTCATTCCATATCGTCGCGGAATGTAAAGCGCACACAAGATGACCGCTACACTCAGGATAACTGCGGCGAACTGCCCGCCGGCTTCATTGGCTGTCAGCCAGTTAAACACGGCATGGAAAATTATGACGATCAACAGGCTTCCATTTGTGCTGTTATAAAGCCATGTAAAGATCATTGCCGCGCAGAGCAATGACACTGCCAACATTGGGAAACCGACGGGGCCCATTTGTATATACGTGTCACGATAGAAGAACATCGGCAAATGCCAGCATGCCCACAGAATGCCAAGAATTAGTGTGGCAACTGTCGCAGAACGTGTCTTCTGTAAATGAGGCAGGGCAAAACCGCGCCAGCCTGTTTCTTCCCCGAGGCCGAATGTAATCAGCCATAATCCCAGCGAGCCTAATGGCGTGAGATATGGGAGATAATCTACTTCGCCGAGTAACCTAATGTTGGGCCAAACGCCGGTAATCATGCGGTTCAGGATACAAGCGAACGCAAATAAGCCAACAGGGACAAGGATGGCGAAAACATAATAGCGAGCATCGAGGCGCCATTTGAAGATGCGTACAACCAGATTACGAAGCCCTGATCGGCCACCGGTAAGAAATGTCATGATCAGTGCAGCACTCAGAGGGCCAAGGCAGGCGAAATAGTGAAACCACATCGGGATCTGCACCGAAATAAATCCCTGGTGCAGAAGAGCAAGGGGAATTTCAAAACTCCAGGAAACCGCGTAGGCAATAACGAAATATGAAATAAGCGGATTTCGTTTTATCCAATTGAACATATTCTCTCCTGATCATTTTCTGATGTGAAAGTGTGTTACGACAAATCGTTTTAATCTGCGAGGATTATCAGTTTGGCGATTATGACATTTTCAACAAGCACTGGCAATTGACATTTGTCACGTTTCACAGCCTTCCTACCTCGGTAGTTTTCAATAGTTATCTGGACGGGAGCACAAACGATCTGGTTTATGATAGAGTTGACGAAGGAGTAACTCTATTTCGTTTTTTAAAGGGAACAGGAGGTCCGGATGGATAATTCTCGGCAGGACGCAATGCTCGATTCTGTGCTGGGTGCGATTGGAAATACGCCCCTGGTCGATCTGTCCCGTATCACGCGTGGCCTGGAAGGTCGTATCCTGGCCAAATTGGAATACCTCAATCCCGGCTTTTCCAAAAAAGACCGGATTGGCCTGCAAATGATCGAAGAAGCTGAAGCCGACGGATTGCTGAAGCCGGGTCAAACTGTGATCGAATTGACCAGCGGCAACACCGGCACAGGATTATCGATTGTTTGTGCGGTGAAAGGGTATCCCTTCGTGGCCGTGATGTCCAAGGGCAACTCGACCGAGCGGGCGCGTATGATGAAAGCCTTTGGCGCGGAGGTGATCCTGATCGATCAATTGCCCGGATCAAAGCCCGGGCAGGTCTCCGGCGGAGATTTGGCGCTGGTCGAGGAAGCCGCACAGCGCTTAACGAAAGAGCGGAATGCCTTTCGCGCCGATCAATTCCATTTGCCGGGTAGTGCGCGGGCACACTATTTGCATACCGCTCCTGAAATCCTGAGGCAATCCGGTGGGACAATTGAGATATTCTGCGATTATGTTGGCTCGGGTGGCACGTTCGGGGGGTGCGCGGCGGCATTCAAAGCGCACGATCCCCACATCTTGTGTTACGTTGTTGAACCTGCCGGCGCAGCAGTTTTGGCGGGCAAGCCGGTCACCAATCCCAACCATCGCATCCAGGGCGGCGGATATGCGATGACAGAATTGTCGCTTCTCAAAAAGGAAAATATAGATGGTTACCTGCAGGTGACCGATGAAGAAGCCATGGAGGTGGCGCGGCGTCTCGCAAAGGAAGAAGGTATTTTTGCAGGTTTCTCCTCGGGAGCGAATGTGGCCGCGGCACTGCAATTGCTAAAGAAGGAGCATAAAGGCAAAACAATCGCGGTGTTACTGCCAGATTCTGGATTGAAATATCTCAGCACGGATTTGTGGCTTTGAGGAAGCACTCCACTCCTGCGCCCAACAACGGCGTGCATGCGACCTGGCCTGGGCTGCGCTTCGGCTAATTCCTGTTCTGTGAAGAAGAACGGAATTTAGCCTGCTGGACGACGGCTTCCATGGACGCATACAAAAGGTCGAGGCGATAGAGCTCAAACAAGCCTTGTTGAGGTTCCCGGCTTGAAAGCAGCCTGCGGGCAGTCTCCACTGCAGGCAGTTTCCACTACAGGCAGTCTCTGCACCGCCATGTTCCCCAAGCATCTGCATAAAACAGGTTGGAGGATACCTGCAGGCAGCCACAAGCAGGAGCTAGGGCGTGAAGGTGAGCGTTTTCTCCTGGCAAGTGCCTGCCATTCCATTCTGCGAACAGACCCGGAGGGTGGCAGACATGGCATGACCGGCAGGGTCATCCGCAAATCCATCCGAGGTGGTATAGCCGACTTCACCCGCTTCCAGGTTCAGATCCGCGGCTGTGGCACATGCGGAGGAATAATAGGGGAAATTGTCCTGCGTGGTGGTTTTGGTGACGCTGGTATTTTGATCGGTTACAGTGACTTTGTCTGACTCCAAGGTAAGACTGCCGGTATTCGTGATCTTGAACTTGATGCGGTATGAGCCCGCGCAAAAATCCGTGGAGACGTAGCTCACGTTGAAGGTGACCGGCGGGGTGGCGGTGAACCTGGGGGTGGGCGTGGGTGGAATGGGGATGAGCGGCAGCCCGGAGATATCCCCCGACAGAGTGGCATACTTCGTCCACAACCAGCAGGTGATGGCCGTGTTGGAGGGCAGCCTGATGATTATGCTGTCGCTGAGGCTGCTGCGCCCCACCACCTCGGCCTGCTCCCCCACCTGCAGGACGCCAAGCAGATCATAGGCCGTGGTGGGGCCGGTACGGCAGTTGATGTTCACCGAGACGGTGACCATGGGGAATGCCGGGGTAAGGGTGTACGTCTCGCTGGGGGTAAGCGAGGGCGTGAAGGTGAATTCAGGCGTGCTGGTGGCCAGGGCTGAGCGGGTGGCAGCCCCGGCGCCGGCCTGGTCTGCCTGGGCAGTCAACGTGGACGCAACCATGACAGCCACCTGCGTCTCAATGGAAAGGGTCGATCCCTGATCCGTTCCATTGGCTGCGGGCTGCCCTCCCAGCTGGCTACAGGCGGAGGCGAGAACGAGAGCAACCAGGACGAACATCGTAGGGAATTTTTTCTTAAACATCGAGACTCCTTTCTTCGGCAAATCAATGGACAAATTCATTATATACCTGAATTCAACGTCAAAAAAAAACATTCATTTTTCTTCAACCGGCGAAGAATTTTTGATTCGGACGATGGAGGATGGACGATAAACGATAGTTAATGGTTAATGGCCGTCCGGAAGCGCCAGGGGATGGATTTCCAGGGCTCGGGGACGGTGTAGAGGCCGACACGCGGGCCGGTGAGGACTGCGCTTTCGGGGACGGGTGGGCCGGGTTCGATCCAGAGGCCGGAAGCCGGGCTGCAGAGATCGATGCCGTTCAGGGTGCCATCGATGCCGAGGGCCTGAGTCAATTTGGCGGGGCCGAAGGTGTCGCGACCCTGGCGGCGGGCTGAGATGATCTCGATGCCTTCCAGCGGCTGGATGGCGCGGAGCAGGACGGCAGCCGGGAAGTCCTGGCGCTCGGTGACGGCATTCAACATCCAATGCATGCCATAGGTGAAGTAGACGTAAGCATGCCCGGGCGGCCCAAACATGACGGCGTTCCGCAAGCTCTTGCCGGAATGCGCATGACAGCCCAGGTCTTCCTGGCCAATATAGGCTTCGGCTTCGGTAATTATGCCGGAAAGCTGAACGCCGTCCTGGAGCCGGACGAGGCGCATGCCAAGCAGTGCGCGGGCGACGGTGAGGGTGGGGCGGGCGTAGAATTCACGGGGGAGGCAGGAGGAAGAGTTCATATTCGGCCGGAGGGAAAAACCTTCACCACGATCCCAATAGTACCCCAACAGAACTGGGACAGGCTGGGACAGGCGGACACTAATGACACGATGTAATTGTCATAGCGAGTGAGCGCTGTCCCACGAACAAAGGAATCTCCAAAAAGTTGATTCTTCCGATTCAACAGGGGATTGCTTCGCCAAATAACGGCTCGCAATGACATAAGGTTATTCTGTGGTTTTGGGGGCGGGTTCCTTGGTAAACTTGAAACGGGGGTCTTTTTGCAAAGTCAGGCGCAGGCCGTCTTCAAAGCGGATGGCAGGCTTGTATTTCAGTTTTTGCCAGGCCAGGTCCAGGTTGGCGCACAGGCGCGAGACGCCGCCGGAGGTCTGGGCGTTATAGACCACATTGGCCTGGCTGCCGGTTACGTCCAGCACCAGTTTTGTCAGGCCTCGCAGGCTGGTTTCAACCCCGCTACCGACATTGATGACCAGCCCGTTAATATTAGGTGCAGTGGCAGCGGCGACCATGGCGCAGGTCACATCGTCCACGTAGACATAGTCACGCGTCTGGGTACCATCGGAATGGACGACCAATGTGCCGCCACGGGTGGCCTGGCGCAGGAAGTAAGGCACCACCGGCGGATTGGAGGGAGGCAGGTGCTGACCGGGACCATAGGCATTGAAAATACGCAGGCAGACCGTTTCGATCCCCCACAGCCTGCCAATGGTGCGGACGTAGTATTCCGCGGCCAGTTTCGAAACGGCATACGGGCTGTGTGGACGGGGAGTCTGCCCTTCGGTAAGAGGCTGGATATCCTGGTCACCATAAATGGCGCCCGAGGAGGCCAACACCACACGCCGGATGCCTACATCCCGCATGGCTTCCATCAAGCTGACCGTGCCGCCGACGTTGGAGGTGTTGTATTCGCGCGGGTAGAGTATCGATTCAGGGACAGAGATGCGGGCTGCCAGATGGTAAACGCAATCCACTTCCTGGAGCAGGGTCCAGAGCTTGGGTCGGTCGTTCACATCCCCGCGCGTGAAATGTACATCCGGGTCCAGCATTTGCGGATCGCCGGCGGAAAGATCATCGAGGCCACGCACCTGGTGGCCTTCACGAGCAAGCTGGTTGGCAAGATGGGAACCGAGGAAACCGGCGGCACCGGTGATGAGGAAATTCATAGGTGGATTATACTCTTACCGAAGTAAATAGAGATATTTTCCACGAAGACACACGATCCCCATGGCTGGGGGCAGGCGATACACGAAAAAAATGAGAAAAAATAGCACACACGAATTGGTGGGGGTAGGCATCGAATGAGGGCGGGAAAGCCGAAGTCGGCCCCTACTGGGTGCTTCGCGACGACTTCGGACTCCGGATTCGGGATCTAGGTATCATTCCGGATAATCATACCGCTATGGATGACTATGCGCAGATCAGTCAGGGCCTGCAAGTCTTCCAGAGGGTTACCCCCCAAAACCAGGATATCGGCGAATTTTCCAGGTTCGAGGGTGCCGACTTCATTTTCGATCTGGCTTACGTGGGCGGCATTCTTCGTGCAGGCCACGATGATCTGCATGGGGGTCATGCCGGCCAGGCGCATGCTCTGGATCTCGTACAGCGGGAGGCCGAGTTCAAAATCACCCGGGCCGCCGCCATAATCATTCCCAAGCGCCACCTTTCCGCCCAATTCGACGAAGCGTTTGAGGTTCTGTACCAGCATTGAAACCGGCGCTCCGTAGTTCCGGAAAACCGTAAAGGTGGGGGTGAGATAGACACCCTGATCAACCATTTGCTGGAGGGTAGCAGGTGAGATGTAGTCGTATGGCAGATGGGCAATATCATCCACTCCGGCCTCCAGCATGGGCTGAATGTAAGCGGCCTGGGTAATGTGACCCGAAACCAGTCGTCCACGAGAATGCGCCGCCTCAACGATGGCTTGCAGTTCCTCAGGAGTCAATTTCGGCAGACCTTGCGTACCGGCATAGCCATCTTCCAAGGAGACCTTGATCATATCCGCGCCGGCATCCAGCTCGTCGAATACCTGCTGGCGGGCTTCCTCCGGCGAGGAGACATATAAATAACCGTAGCCGCCTGGAACCGTCAGCATGGTCCCGGCCGAAACAAGGCGGGCATAGTGCGGGTCAGCTTCAATCCCGGCCCGGAAGGTCTTCAGCCCGGCGACCTGGGCAGACGAAGCGCTTTCATCCCGCACGGTGGTCACCCCAGCCTGCGCCCAGGCCTGCAAATTGGCTTTGTCGAACCCACGATGGATATGGGCGTTAATGAAACCAGGCAGGAGGGTGGCGCCTGAAACATCCAGCGTGCGCACCCCGGCGGGGACAGCCAGCGTCTTTTGCGATCCAACCGCCAGGATCCTGTCACCGGCAATCAGAATGATCGCGTTGGGGATGGGCTCAACACCGGTGCCGTCGATCAGGGTTCCATTGACCAGCGCCAGGGTAGCTTTTTGATCTGTAGCATTCGGTACAGAGATGGTGGGAGACGATTGACAACCGACGATTGACGATAATAGCAAGAACGAAGCAATAACGCCCCTAAAAACAGGTACGATGCTCATGGCTCTCTCCCAGATTGAATCTTTCCGCCTAAAGCGCGGCTTGACAGGATGCCAGCATATTACAAAAAGCCCGCCTCTAATCGAGGCGGGCTGCGTGCTTACTTATTCAGGGCCTTTTTAGCAAACTCGGCGCCGCGGGTGAGCGCCTCGACATTCTTGGGCAGCAAAGCCTTGTGGCGACCCGGCATGTGGTTGTTCAGGGCGGTTTCCATATCCGCCAGGGTGAGCACATTCATGCAAGCCAGCAGCGCACCGATGGCAACCATGTTGGCCAGGCGCGGATTGCCAATCTCTTCCGCAATTTCATTACAGGGGACAGCCACGGAGGTGATATCCGTACGCTTGGCCGGGCGGTCCACCATGGAGGCATTGATGACCAGTGCGCCACCTGGCTTGACCATGGCTTCATATTTATCCAGCGAAGGCAGGTTCATTGCAAGGGCGGCATCCGGATTTTTTACAACCGGTGAACCGATTTCTTCATCGGCAATGACGACCGTACAATTGGCCGTCCCGCCGCGCATTTCAGGCCCATAAGAAGGGATCCAGGTGACTTCCCTGCCGGAGTCCATGGCGGCGAACGACATGATCTGACCGGCGAACATGATGCCCTGTCCACCAAAACCGGAAAGGATGATCTCAGTATGCATAATTATCTCCTGGTGTGTCATTGCGAGGAGGGTGTTCTTCCCGACGAAGCAATCCTCAACCGATGAGGAGATGCCACTTCGTGGTACAGGTTGCTTCGCCAAAGAACGGCGGCTCGCAATGACACGCTAACTAGATTTTCGCGGCGGTAATGGACGGAGCGACCTTGTAATCGCCCAGCGGATAATATGGAAGCATGTGCTCTTCCAGCCATTTCAGTGATTCGACCGGGGTCAGGTTCCAGTTGGATGGGCAGGTGGAGAGCAGCTCAACCAGCGAGAAGCCCAGGCCGCGCCGCTGGGTTTCAAAGGCAGTGCGGATGGCTTTCTTGGCTTTGCGGATATTGGCGGGGTCGTGCAGGCTGCGCCGGACCACGTACCCGGCGCCATCCAGAGTGGCCAACATCTCGGCCATGCGAATGGGATAGCCTTGCAATTCCACATCCCGGCCATTGGGGGAGGAAGTCGTCTTCTGACCTGGCAGGGTGGTGGGGGCCATCTGGCCGCCGGTCATGCCGAAGTTGGTATTGTTAATGAAAATGACGGTGATGTTCTCACCGCGCGCAGCCGCGTGGATGATCTCACCCGTACCGATGGAGGCCAGGTCGCCATCGCCCTGGTACGTAAAGACGATCCGGTCCGGCAGGCAGCGCTTGATGCCGGTTGCCATGGCCGGGGCGCGCCCGTGGGCGGCTTCGACGAAATCGGTGGCGAAATAGTTATACATAAAAACCGAGCAGCCGACCGGCGCGACGCCGATGGTGCGGTTGGTCAGTTCCATCTCGTCCAGCACTTCCGCCACCAGACGGTGGGCGACACCGTGCGTGCAGCCCGGGCAATAATGGGTGGGGGTGTCCGTAAAGGCCGATGGACGTACATAAACCAGGTTTTCAGGAGTCATCACAGCCATATCTACCTCTATACCTTAACCACAGCGTCCATGCGCTTCAACCAGGCTTTGGCCGGGTCATCCACGATTTTTGGGTTCTCACGGGCAACGCGTTGGATCTCGCCCAGGATCTCATCCGGGAACGGCACCACGCCGCCCAGGCGGCCATAGAATTCGATGGGGGTCCGGCCATTGACGGCCAGGCGGACATCCTCGAGCATCTGGCCGGAGTTCATCTCGACCACCAAAACCGTTTTAGCCCGCCCAGCCAGCTCGGATATGCGTTCGTACGGGTATGGAGCAACCGTGACCGGCCGGAACAGGCCCACTTTAATGCCCTGCTCTCGGGCAGTCCGCACGGCTGAGAGCGCCACCCGGCCGGCCGTCCCGAAACCGACTACGATGATCTCGGCGTCCTCCAGGAAATATTCCTTATAGCGTATTTCGTTTTCCTGAACCTGCTGCCAGCGCTTGAGCATGCGGATATTGGTCTTTTCCTCATCGTATGGTTCCAGGTAGATGGAGGTCAGTACGTGGCGCGGGCGGTCGATGGCACCGGAGGTGGCCCATGAATATTCCCGGCGCTTGACTGCGCGCATGGCCGGCAGTTCGACCGGCTCCATCATCTGGCCAATCGAGCCGTCCAGCAGGACGCAGCCGATGGTCAGGTATTTCTCTGCCAGGTCGAAGGCCAGCGGCATGAGATCAACCGCTTCCTGGACCGAGGAGGGCGCCAGCACGATCGGATGGTAATCGCCATGCCCGCCGCCCTTGCAGATCTGGTTGTAGTCGCCCTGGGAGGGGGCGATATTCCCCAGGCCCGGGCCGCCGCGCATCACGTTAACCAACACCATCGGGATTTCGGTGCCGGCGATGTAAGACAGGCCCTCCTGCATCAGGCTGATGCCAGGGCTGGAGGAGGAAGTCATGACGCGCGCGCCGGTGCA
>JADGQB010000340.1 GCA_017882145.1 Anaerolineales bacterium | reverse complement strand
TACCTGCCGCAGGAGCCGCATTTCTACGAATATATGAGCGCCCGCCAGACCCTGCGCTTTACGGCGAAGTTCTTCTTCAAGGGGCCGGAAAAAGCGATCGAGGCGCGCGTGGACGAGATGCTGCAGCTGGTCGACCTGGCCGAAAAGGCCGACCGCCCGCTGAAAACCTTTTCCGGAGGCGAGCGCCAGCGGCTGGGGATCGCCCAGGCCCAGGTGAACTACCCGGACCTGTTGATCCTGGACGAACCGGCCGCCTCGCTCGACCCGATCGGCAGGCGGGACGTGCTGGAAGTGATGTCCAAGCTGCGCAAGTACTCGACCATATTCTATTCCACGCATATCCTGGATGATGTCCAGCGGGTCAGCGACACAGTGGTCATCCTGAACAAAGGCGCGCTGGTGGCCCAGGGGCCGATCGAAGAACTGCTGGCGGGCAGCGAGGGGGTGATCTATCAGGTGCACTTGAAAGGCGACACGGAGGCGGCCATCAAACAGGTGCGCTCCATGCCATGGGTGAGCGGGATCACCACCGGCGAGCATGCCGGCGAGACCACCTGGCAGGTCAGCGTAAGCGACCCGCAGGCGGCCGAAGCGCAACTGCTCAAGCTGCTGGTCAGCGGTCCGGCCGAGGTGACCGATTTCCGCCGCAAGCAGTATGATCTGGAAGATATCTTCATGCAGGTTATCGAAGGAGGCCAGGATGTCCGGAAATAGCGAATTCGAAATGGTGAGCGAACGCGGCTGGCGGCGCGGGTTGGGCAACCTGATCGATAACGCCTCCGCACGCTGGTGGAAGACCCGCACCTGGTGGGTGCAGAGCCTGATCTGGGGGGGTCTGATCGGGTTCATTCTGGGTTCGATCCTGTTCGGCACGGCTGATTTCAAGCTGCAGGATGGGGTGATGATTTACGGCGTTTTTGCGGGCATGTTCCCGGCCGTGGCGGTGGTCATCATCATGCAGGGTGTGCTGGTCGGCGAGAAGAGTGACGGCACGGCGGCCTGGGTGCTGTCCAAGCCGGCCTCCCGCACGGCATTCATCCTCTCCAAGCTGGTTGCCAACAGCCTGGGAGTGCTGTTGACGATGGTGGTGCTGCCGGGCGTGGTGGCCTACGTGCTCTTTTTCATCCGCCTGAAAGTGGCTCCGGATCCGCTCGCGTTCCTGGAAGCGCTGGGAATACTCTTCCTTAACCTGCTGTTTTACCTGACCCTGACGCTCATGCTGGGGGCACTTTTCAACGGGCGCGGCCCGGTCATCGGCATCGGCCTGGCGTTCCTGTTCCTGCAGCAGTACCTGGTCGGCCTGCTGCCGGCGCTGCGATTTATACTGCCGTGGACCCTGGTAGTCCCGCTCAACAACCAGACGGATGCCATCGTTCCCGCTTTGCTGTCCGGCCAGCCGGTCTATTCGTATATCCCTATTTTAGCCGTGGCAGTCGAGTGCATTGTGTTCATGCTGATCGGCCTGTGGCGGTTTAACCGGGAAGAGTTGTAGGAAGGAGTAGAAGCGATGGAAGACACGATCCTCTCCCTCGAGAAAGCTGCCATGGAACGCTGGCGCAATGGGGATCCCTGGGGCTTTGTGGAAATCAGCGCCGAGGATATCAACTACGTGGACCCCGGACTGACCAAACCCATCCTGGGGCTGGATGAGTACAAGGCTTATATGAAGCAGATCGAAGGGCAAGTCCATTACCAGCGCTCGGAATTCATCGATCCCAATGTAGTCGTTGTCGGGGAGGCGGCGGTACTGTCGTACAACTACCGCTCATCCGTACTCTCGCCGGAGGGGGCTGTCACCAGCCAGACTCCCTGGAATGCAACCGAGGTGTACTTTCGAAGGGAGGACCAATGGAGAATCGTGCATTCCCATTGGTCCTTTATCCGGCACAAGCTGCCCGAGAGCCTGGAAGTGCCGATCCCGGTGGAGTTAACGCCGCAGGAATATGCCGGGATATCAGCCGAGCTGATGGCGCTCGAATCGGCGGCGATGGAGCGCTGGCGCAAGGGCGACCCGTGGGGTTTTATCGAGCTGTACGCCCCGCAAGTTACCTACTTCGACACCGGAACCCCACAGCGCTTGAACGGCCTGGAGGCCATGCGAACCGAGTTGGAGCAGCGCGAGGGCAAGATCCATTACGATGTGATGGAATTCATCGCCCCGCGCGTCCAGGCCCATGGGGATATGGCGGTGCTGACCTACCGCTTCTTCTCCACGCAACTGAACCCGAATGGGTCGATTGCGAGCCGGACGCCCTGGAACTGCAGCGAAGTCTACGCACGCATGGATGGCAATTGGCGGATCATCCACAACCACTGGTCATTCATCAAGGGGGAGAGGATCTGAGATCCACTACAAAAAGCGTCCCGCAGGCTTGCCGAGAGCAGCCGGGTTGACTGATCAAACCTGCGGGACGGTGAGTATTAATCGCGAACTTCTGTTATCAGAATGCCTGAGCATCGCAAACTTTTCTCCCTGACTGTCACTGTTCTTACCGGACTGGCCCTGGCTTTCCTGCTGGCTGCAGGTCTGCCGGCCCTGATCTATTCCCTGCGGGCGAGTTCCTTGTTTCAAGACAACCGCAGCCTGTGGCTTGAGAAAGGCTCGAGTTCTTACGATATGGTTGTTTACAGCAATTCGCCCACGCAACCGACCGGAGGCCGCAATGCCCTGCAGGTACGCGACGGGATGGTGGTCAAGGCCGATAACCCGAACTGTCCAAATTGTTCACTCAATGAATTCGGTCTGTTGACGGTTGAAGCACTCTTCGAGCGGGTCGATACGGAGTGTATCCGAGGCTTCCCGTTCCAGTACTGTAACGTGGCTTACGACCCGACCCTCGGCTACCCGCGGCGGATCGACACTTATCCATATGATCTTGGCGGCCGCGAACGACCCAGCATTACAGTCGAGAGCGTTATTCCCGCAGCTGCGAAATGATCCGGCGCTGCGATGTTGGCCCTGATACATCCCAAAAATTCGTGGGCTGGCAGTGAGCGGCATTAAAAACATAAAAAGGAGGTTCACATGAAACGGATTTTGGGACGTTCCGGGATCGAGGTCAGCGCACTCGGGCTGGGCTGCTGGGCGATCGGGGGACTCTGGCAGTGGCTGGATGGGCCGGGAGGCTGGGGCGAAGTGGATGACTCCGAATCCATCCGGGCCATCCATGCCGCGCTGGAAAACGGCATCACCTTCTTTGATACTGCCGCAAATTACGGCACCGGGCACAGCGAACGCATCCTGGCCCAGGCCCTGGCAGGGCGGCGAGCGCAGGTGGTGATCGCCACAAAGTTCGGCTTCGTCGTGGATGAGGCCGGAAAACGCGTCAGCCGCTTTGACCAGGATGAGCAGGTTATCAAGGATGTGCGCACTGCCTGTGAAGCCAGCCTGCGCCGTTTGAACACGGATTATATTGACCTGTTCCAACTGCATGTTTGGGATTTTCCAGCCGGGCCGGCGGTCGCCGTACGGGCTGAGCTTGAAGCGCTGGTCCACGAAGGCAAAATCCGGGCCTATGGCTGGAGCACGGATTCAGTTGAATCTGCGCAGGTGTTTGCAGAGGGGGAACACTGTGCATCCATCCAGCACGACCTGAATGTGATGATGGACGCGCCCGAGATGCTGGCCTTGTGCGAAAAACTCAATCTTGCCAGCGTGAACCGCAGTCCATTGGCACGCGGGGCCCTGACCGGTAAATACAGCAAAGACACAATTTTCGCTAAAAATGATGTCCGCCGGGATGAGTGGTCGGTTGGGAAATTCTTCACCCCCACTCTGGAAAAGCTCGAGGCCCTGCGCAGTATCCTGACGAGTGACGGGCGTACTCTTACACAAGGCGCACTGGCCTGGGTTTTGACTCGCAGCCCAAAGACGATCCCAATCCCGGGCTTCCGCACGGTCAAGCAGGTGCAGGAAAATGCCGGAGTACTGCAATCCGCTCTGCTAACACCCGAGCAGATGAATGAGATCGATGGTTTGGTGGGAAGAGAAAAAATTTCGTAATTTTTTGTCAATAATACAAAACATCCCGCAGGTTTGATCGAGCGATCGGTTGGATGTGCTCGAACCTGCGGGATGGTGCTTGAGAGGGGGAGGTACTTATGTCTGATATAGAACTTGGATAAATTAGGTGTAATATGTCCATATATAAGCTACCTGCCCTTACCAGGACAAGCGTGACATGCCTATCCGAGGGCAGGCTTGCCGGGCAGCCATATTCTGTGACCGGTCGAAAGGAAATACTGCTCATTGCATAAATATCTAAACTGAATTGTGCCAAAATCACGGCAAAATTGACGCTTCTG
>JADGQB010000339.1 GCA_017882145.1 Anaerolineales bacterium | reverse complement strand
GCGCGCCGCCGGTCCGCCTGGCCCGGCCAATAAAGAAGGAGAATCGTTATGCAACCTATGCAACTTTTACGACAATACCTGCCCCTGATCATCCCAGTCATTTTAATCGAACTGGCCCTGTTGATCACCGCCTTGGTGGACTTGATCCGACGGGAAAAGACAAACGGCCCGAAATGGGCCTGGGCTTTGGTCATTATCCTGGTCAATTTCATCGGCCCGATCATCTATTTCATTGCGGGCCGCAAGGATGAATAGGAGCCAACTGTGAGCAGTGTTCATGTTGATAACCTAAAAAAATATTATGGTGCGGTCCACGCTTTGGACGGCCTGCAATTGGAGGTTGCTCCGGGAACGATCTTCGGCTTCCTGGGCCCCAATGGAGCCGGAAAGACCACCACCCTGCGTATTCTGACTGGGCTGGCGCGTCCGACCTCCGGCACAGCCCAGGTGGCTGGCGTGGATGTCCTGAAGGACGGAAACCAGCTCTCCCGGCACATCGGGCATTTACCGGAGGAACCGGCATTTTATACCTGGATGACTCCGCGCGAATTCCTGGATTACCTCGGCCGGTTATATGGCCTGTCCTCGAAAGCGCGCCTCTCCCGGACCCGGGAATTACTTGCGCTGGTACACCTGGAGGAGGTTTCCAAGCGGCGTATCGCCGGCTTTTCGCGCGGCATGCGCCAGCGGCTGGGCGTGGCGGCTGCACTTATCCACCATCCTGAAGTACTCTTCCTGGATGAACCCGCCAGCGCCCTCGACCCGGCCGGGCGCAAGGAAGTGCTCGACCTGATCGAGAATCTGCGCGGCCAGTGTACGGTGGTCATGTCCACTCACATCCTGGCGGATGTGGAGCGCGTCTGTGACGTGGTCGGGATCATCGCCAAAGGGCGCATGCTGGTCCAATCACGGCGCGAACAGTTATTGGAGCAATACGCCATCCCCGCATTTGAAGTGGAAGGGGACGACCAGGCGGCCCTTTCGCTTTGGGCGCAGGAGCTGCGCCGCCTGCCGTGGGTGATTTCGGTTGTTCCCCGAAATGACGCATTTCGCATCACCGTCAGAGACGTGCAGTCAGCCAAGCGCACCCTGCTGGCCATGGCTGTCAATTCAGGCCTGACACTTAACCGTTACGAAGAAGTCCGGCCCTCGCTCGAAGATGTATTCCTGCAACTGGTCGGGGCGGAGGAGGAATTATGAACTTCATTACTGTTTTTCGCAAAGAAATGCAGGAGCAGTGGCGCACCTACCGATTCCTGATCGTGGCGGCAGTTTTTGCGGCTTTCGGTCTGGCCTCGCCCCTGCTTGCAAAATTTACCCCTGAAATGCTCAAAGTCATCCCGGGCCTGCCGCCCGGACTCCTGGAAGCCATCCCGGCGCCGACTGTGGCGGACGCCATCAGCCAGTATGTGAAAAATATGAGCCAGTTTGGTATTTTACTGGCACTGCTGGTGACGATGGGCGTGGTAGTCCAGGAGAAAGAACGCGGCACAGCCGCTTTTTTCTTGACCCGTCCTGTTTCACGTGAAACATTCTTGCTCGCAAAATATGCCGCACTGATCGTGACCTTTATCTGCGGACTGGGACTGGCGGCTGTCGGCTGTTGGTATTACACCCTGGTGCTCTTCGAGCCGCTGGCCTGGGGGCCCTTCCTGGTGCTTAATGGACTGATGCTGGTGGTATTCCTGGTCTACATGGCACTGGCACTGCTGGCAAGCACGATCGCCCGCAGCAATGGCGTCGCAGTCGGCCTGGCTTTTGTGGCCCTGATACTCATCGGTGGAATCGGATCCATACCCACCATCGGGGACTATTTTCCCGGCCGGCTATTCAGCTGGGGGACGACGAACATGTTAGGCGGCACCGACACTGCCTGGCCGGCTTTTGGGATCAGCCTGGGCATAATCGCCATAGCACTGCTGGCTGCCTGCATCGTTTTTCGCCACCAGGAAATCTAGTAACGCCTGGCTCCTTCATGTTTCACGTGAAACCTTGGATTGGAGACGCTTTGGATACAAAGATTGATACTCGTCGGATTGGAATATTCCTCGCCTTTTCCTTTGGAATTTCCTGGATAGCCGGGCTTATTATCTACCTGACCGGTGGATTGACTCACAGCCCACAAATTGCCCCGGGCATTTCATTGGCACTTGTGCTCATGGCCACTGTTTACATGTGGGCCCCGGCTTTGGGAAATATTTTTACGCGCCTAATCACACGCGAAGGCTGGAAAGAGATGGGGTTGCGGCCGAATTTCAAAACTGGCTGGAGATACTGGCTGGCAGGTTGGTTTTTGCCTGTACTAATGACCTTGCCGGGAGCGGCCGTGTTCTTTGTAATTTTTCCGCAGTATTTCGATGCAAGCCTGCCCTACCTGAGACAGTTAATGGCTGCCTCGCCTTCCAGCATGTCATCCATGTCACCCTGGACTTTGTTGATCATCCAGGCGGCACAGGGCGTGCTGATTGCTCCAATCCTTAACGCCATCGCCACCTTCGGCGAGGAATTCGGTTGGCGCGCCTATCTGCTCCCGAAACTCATGCCGCTGGGTGGGCGCAAGGCAATGCTGCTGATCGGTTTAATCTGGGGTATCTGGCACTGGCCGGTTATCTTCATGGGGTATGAGTATGGCTTCGTTTATCCGGGATATCCATGGGCTGGGCCATTGTTATTTATCTGGGTTGCTTTTGGGCTGGGGATTTTTCTGGCCTGGTTGACTTTGCGCAGTAAAAGCATTTGGCCGGCTGTCATCGGTCACGGAGCCATCAATGGAATTGCCGGTATTGCCATCTTTGCAATGACCGGCCAACCCAATCCTTTACTTGGTCCGTTACCGGTAGGGATCATTGGCTCATTGGGATTCGCCCTGGTGGCAATCACGATTTTTATTTCCCCAAAAGCGTTGAAAGCCTAGGCTGCATTTCCCAAATAGAGCACGTACAAATATCGGTAGAACCAGTTCTTCCGGAATGTTTTCCGGAAGAACTTTTTTATTCTAATTTGACTTTGAATCTATCCGAAAATTATTGAGGAACTGCATTTTGAGGGGATGCGGCTCCGCAGCACACCCTCAAAATGCGAACTTCTCCTGAATTTTCGGATATATATTTTGTACATCATTAAGGGTACTCAGAACTAGAACATTTGTTCTTGTCAAATCGAGCCGCACACCACCCGCAAGCATGGCGGGATGGGTATCGGTCTCTCCATCGCCAAGGGGCTGGTGGATGCACATGGTGGGACGATTTGGGCGGAAAGTCCGGGATTGGGCAAAGGAGCAATCTTTAAAGTACTTTTACCATTCCTGAGTACAACCGCCTTGAAGATGCTGAAGCGGTGAAAGCCGCTTACTCACCCTTCAAAAACGCCACTGCTTTCCCCAACTCGTCATTCATCACCAGCGACAGGCTGCGATCCGGACTGAAATCTTCCACCTTTATCATGCGCAAGGCGTTAAGCAAATCATCGTCAGGATGGACAAAATCGGAAAGGTGGTTAGGGGTCCCATAGAAGAAATCCCGGTTAAAAATAACTTCCTGGTCGTCCAGATTGACGTTCAGCGGGTAAATATTTGATTCGACCAGATCCTGGAAGAAATGGGTACCGAAGGACGGCTCGAGTTCCGGGCCAACGCCCTTGCCGGTCAGTTCGACCAGGGCGGATGTATTATAAATATCTCCATAATCGATCCCAATTCCCAGGTCACGTGTGGATGTCCCCCAGCGCCCCGGCCCGACGCAGATATAGGCCTCCTCTTTCAGAGCCGCATTGATGGTTCCGATGGTGCGCTCCAGCCGGTTACGATCAGCAGTGGAGTTCAGGGCAAAATAGCCCTCCGGAGAAACGAACAGCACCCAGCCAATATTATTCACCATACCGCGGGGTACCATGCGCCGTGTGGAGAAGATCACATCCGCAGGATCAAGTTTTTCAGGCAGTTCCACTTCATGCGTGTCACGCAAGTGACTTTGTGGACGACATTGGAGTAATGTAATGCGAACCTCGGGTCGGACTGCGGTGGGGTCAACGATTTCGACTGTGAACTCGGTGTCTACCGGGGAATCATAGTATTTTTCAAGGGTGGAAAGGAGGCCATTCATCCGTTTGGCAAAGGCGGTCCTGCGCAACAAGCCGTCGAAGGAGACAACCAACCGGCTGACATCCACCATGTTGCTGTTCAGGGAGATCAAAAAGCCATCCGCCTCGGCCTGGGCAACGTATCGCAGGAGTGGATACTGCGCTGACAGCACTTCCCGGACCGGGAAAGTCATCAGGGCATTCTTTTCCAGGTCAATTAAATCCACGCTTCGCTGGGAGTTC
>JADGQB010000019.1 GCA_017882145.1 Anaerolineales bacterium | reverse complement strand
ATAATACCGGCAGACTTATCATTTCGTACTCGTACCTTTGCAGGTGATGGTGCCGGTGTCGAGTATGGACCCATTCACACTCTGGTAAGTGAAATTGGCACTGCTCTGGCCGAGCTTCAACAGCAGCACTCCGAAGGTAGCCGGGGCTATGGCATTCGAATAGGCCACCCGGCTGTCGTATTTGCTGAGCTTCTGTATACCGTGGCCACCGCCGCCGGCCACGAACTCAGTGATCCCTTTCGGGCTGGGTTGCCCGTTGCCATCCAGCGGAACCCAGCGCTGGTAATCGTGGTCGTGGCCGTTTAGAACGATGCTGACACCGTTCTGCGCCAGTAAAGCCCAGATGCTGGCCAGCGATGGGGCTGGCCCTTCTGCGCCGATGTTGAATAATGGCTCGTGATAGAAAGCGATCGTACAGGGCGAGGTATTGGATGCCAGATCCTGCTGCAGCCACTGGTATTCAGACCCGGTCGGGCTGACATCAATTCTCGCCGAGTTCGCATTCAAGCTGATAAAATGCCAACCGCCGGCGTTGAAGCTGTAATAATTGGGGATGTTGTTCCAATAATCAAAATAGCCGGGGGCACTTGGGCCCGCGCCGTACTCGTGGTTCCCGATGGTTGGATCGGTGATGGCGCGCAGGCTGGAAAAGTAATTCGAACCGTCCCCATACCAGTTATAGAACTCGGTCACACTTCCGCTTTCATAAACATCCCCCAGGTACAGGAACAGGTTCGGGTTCAAAGACTTGACCAGGTTCACTACGGTATCCGCGGTTTTTTCACCGCCGGCGCCGTCTCCGGCGGCTGCTACGACAAAGGGTTGACCGCTGGCAGGTGTGGTGCCGGTGGAGGGCGTAAAGCTGCCAGTATTAACCGGGGCTTTAACGTTTCCGTTGCTGAAACTGACCGGGATTTCCGCTTGCGCCGAGGTGAAACCGTCCTGCATCAGGACAGTGGCATACAGGGTATAAGTACCATCCGCCCATTTGTTGGTGGGCAGGCTGAAAGTGTAAGGGTTGGTAAAGTCCGTCAGCAGATAACTTCTGCCCAAATTAAATTTCATGCGTTTCACGCCGGGGTTCTTGCCAGTTACTTCGATGGAGGCCGTCACACTGGCATTGCCGCTCAGGCTGCTGCCGCTCTCCGGGCTGGTGAAGCACAGCTTAACGGTGTAAGCCGCCGAGACCGGTGAACTGGTGGTACAACCGGCTGACTGCACCCCGGTGAGCACCGCATCATTTATGGTTTTGGTTGGAGCCGGCACACTGGCGGTATTATTGCCATTTGACTGGTTGGCCAGGCCAACCCAGGGCGCCATGATCGCCTTAGTCTCCGCATTGGCGGTCGTACCCAGGAGCGGCAGGTTCCAGGACGTCAGGATTGTCTTGAGCAGGCTGTAATGATCATAGGGCGTATTATCGGTCATGTCCGGGAGCGCCGTAGGCGAGATAAGCACTACTGCCACCTGCCCGCCGGCCGGAGTCGACAGTCCGCAGCACCCTGACTTGCTGCTCTCGCTGCCTTCGTCGAATGCAAGGATGATCAGGCTGTTATTTCCCAGTGCCGGGGAAGCCTGCAACTTGGCAACCATGTCACCGGTCCATTTGTCCGCCACGCTCGCAGAACAGTTATGGCCCGAATCGCACAGGTTCGGCATGATGAATGAAAAATTTGGCAACGTTTTATTCGCCAGGTCGCTGTCCAGGCTGGTCAGCGGCTGGATGCTGCTGGCGCACAGAGCCGTATTCAGACGTACCGAGTCGAAGTACAACAGCGGGTTATGCTTCTGGGCGTAATTGCCCGAATCTCCGATGAAACAGGGCGACGGCATGCTCTCCAGGTAAGCTTTCCAGGTCCGTCCGCTGGCCTTGATCTCGTCTGCCAGGTTGGGTTGGTTCACAAAGCAATTCGTGCAGTCACTCGTAATTCCCTGGGTTCTGCCGCTCATCAAGGCAATGTAGTTTGGCAGACTCGGGTGGGATACTGCGAAATAGTTCGAAAGCAGCACGTTATTGGTCGCCAAGGCATTGATCATCGGCATTTGGCTGTTTCCGATCACGCTGGAGTAATCCTTATTCTCTAACATAATCAGGATAATGTGCTGGAAATTGGGCATGCCCTTCGGAGCCGTTGGTCCGCCAGAGGGCGCTGTCCCGGATGCGCTGGGACTATTGGAGGTTGAGCCACTGGGGACAGCCGTCCCGGCGGAAGGCGTGGCAGTCTGACCGGTCACCGGCACGGTGTTGGGGGTTGTCGCGGTTTGACTAGTCAGCTGACCGGTTGGCGCGCAACTGGCCAGGACTAGGGATAAGATTGTAAAAATGATTAGCTTTTTCATTTTTGATTCCTTTTCTATCTTCTGCAATGGATGTTGCTTATTTCGGACGGATTTACGAACGATAATTTCAGTTCGGTACTCTTTAAATTCAGGTCAGGCATGCCGGCGGGCGATCACGATCAGGCCGGTCAGGATCAGTACTGCCAGTCCGCCCAGGGCGATCCACCTGGAATTTGGTAATATCTCTGGAAAGATGGCCGCCGGTTCGCTCGAATCAAACTCTCCGATAACCGGGGGTGGCAGGGAATTGATTTCACTGACAATTTCCAAATACGTGGAGCCATATTTCTGCGAGGGTTCGATGTACGAATTCTCGCTGAACTCGTTCCAACTGATGATTCCCAGCACGTCCGGCGAAGAAGCCAGGGCGGTGCTGATCTGGGTGCGGAAAGTCGCCCCGTTCTTCCTGTCCACCACGCTGGTTCCGCCGATCAACCTGGCGTCGAATCCCGGTGCAGCCGGTGGGATCCAGATCCCGCCATTTTTATGGACGGCATTGCTCATCTGGTTCAATTTGCTTTGGTAGCCTGAGAAAGTATCCGGGTTGACGGATGACCAGTAGTAAGCATCGCCATCCACCATTCCAGCCAGGTGCTGGTAGCCGCTCACGCTCCGCTCGGAGGCCAGGATCAACAAAGACTTGCGCCGGTCACGGGTTACCTGGTCAACTTCCTGTTGGCTGAAATTCCAGGTGCCCGACCAGATCACCATCGGTTTTGGGTAAAGGTCGAAAGGCTTTCGGCCGGCAAAGTGCTGGATGAAATAATCCAGGTCGCTGGCCACTGTGGCTACCGGCAGCGGGTTTCGGTTGAAATCCAATCCTTCATAGATGATCTCCAGTTTGAAATCTTCCTGCTCCGCCACTTCGACCAGTTGCTCCAGGCGGCGGTTGAGCACATCCGTGCTTTTCCAGCTGACAATAAAACCTGTGATCCCGGCCGCTTTTGCCCACTGGACTTGTTGAAGCATGACCGCGCGGTCATCGCTGCTGTAGCGGCCCAGCAGTGGATAGTCAACCTTGGCCCTGTTCCACGAATTGCTGTCAAACCATATGTAGTAGTACGCCATGGTCGGGATTGGGCTGGAGGCTATACCTGACAGTGAGACCGGCGTTGCGGGTTTGGCAGGTGTTAGGCTTTTCGCCATTACAGGTGCGGCCGCACTGATCGTGACCGCTTCGAATATCAGGCCAGCCAGCCAGGCCAGGAAAATGATTCTCCTGAAGAGTTTTGACGAAGGTCTCGTTTTATTTCGCATCATATTCTCCTGGGATCTACACGCGTTTCCGGGTAAATCCATCAGGACCACTTGATAACTTCAGGATTGGATAGTTTGGATTTTCCATCCGGTGTTTGAACATTACCCAGTTTGGCCTTTGCAGCTTGAGTCTGCTGGTACGCAGCCCGAATGCCTCTTACCCGGGCCATCACGAGCTGGCGCCGCCCGAACACGAGCAGGCCCAGGACCACCAACAAGCCCAGACTGAATAATATGATCAGGTCGATATTGGTGGGAATCTTTACTTCCACCGTTTGGCTGCGTGACAACGCCACCGGGATGACCTGCTTCAAGCCCTTGGCGCCGATCACCTGGACGGAATAATTCCCGCGTGCCAGGTTGTTTATCGTGACCGATCCGCTAAGATCATAGGGATAGTTCAGTACTTTTCCATCCGGATATACCAGATTGATCGATTTACCCACCGTCGAGCCGAATAGTCCGTCGGTTGCATGGATGGTGAGCGAATATAGGATCAAGGAAATCTGCCAGGTGCCGTTCGGCTGCGCAAAGAACCTTTGCTGGGATGCATTGACAACGTTCGAACCATCCACCGTCACGTTGATAACCGAATACTGCAGCGGAGTGGCTTCCAGGCCGGCCTGGCGTCGGGCAATCCGGCTGGAAGGGATCCATTGGGGTGTGCCATCTTTCAGAACGAACGTGTCTCCCTGCGCACTCCGGATGGTAAATTGGCTGATTCGGGCGGTGTTCACCGGAGATCCGTTCAGGTCCACAAAGCTCTCGCCAACTTGCTCATAAACATTCAGCCCCACTTCGATGGTTTGGTTGGATGGCACCTGGATGAATGTGAAAGGTTGGAATGTATTGTCCACCCAGCGCGAAAATTCAATTCGCTGGTCCGGGTTGCTGTATTTATCCACCTTGGCGGTCACTTCATATCTGCCGGCGTAGCCGATCTTGACATCCGCTACACCATCCGCACCGGAAACGATGGTCTGCCCGTTGATTTCAAAAGCCAGGCCGGGAGTTGCTGGAATGGTCTGAATACGCACATCTGCCGGGGTGACCACCAGGGAGGTTGAAGCTGTAGTACCATAATAATTACGAGCTATGTCATCGGAGACCGTAATCGTATGAGTACCGGCATTAATTAGATCGCTGAACTTGCGCTGGAATGCGCCGGATGCATTGGTGCGTGTCTGGCCCAATTTATTGCCATCGATCGTCACGAAGATGCCCTTATTGGGAACCGGAAGTCCACCTGAGGTTTTAAGATATCCGGATAAAATGAATGGTTGCCCCAGCTCTACACTCGTTATTGGAGATAAAGTAAAAGAGGTCGGATACTTGGCAATTCGTGCTGCAGCTGTAGCCATAGTTGGCAGACCGGAGCCTGCCAACAGGCCGAGTACCAGTAATCCGGCAAAAACGTAGCTGCGGAATGAAGGTTTCATGGGTGGCTTACTCCTTGACCGTTACGTGCGCCCTGCGCATGCGTACGGCTGCAAACCCGATCGCCAGGAGGGTCAATAACACTGCCAGACCGTACGTTGAAAAGATCACATAGGCCGGCGCCTTTTGTGGAAGCACAGCGCTACCAACCGAAGCCGGCAGGAAAACTGCCTGGCGTGGGATCTGCGTGAAATTAAAGGCCTCCAGGAAATTGTTGGCGTTTGCATCCCGGGTGGTCAGGGCCGAAACGTTCCAGTTGGCCTCGATGAATTTCAAAACTGAAGTGAAATCGAGTTGGGTACTGTCGATGAAGCCTTTGCGTGCGTATGGACTGACCAGCAGCCCCGGGACGCGTGCCCCATAACCGGCCTGATCCACCTGCGGAGGGGCTACATGGTCGTACCACCCGCCCCAGTCGTCATAAAGCAGAATGAATGCAGAACTGCTCCAGGAAGTGGAACGCATCAGCTCCTGCACGAGGTTTTTTACCGAGCGCATGCCGCTGCTGGGTGACTCGGGTGGGTGCTCGCTGGCGCCCGAAGGCACAATGTAGGCCACCGCCGGCAGAGTGCCCTGCTGCAGGTCCACATAGTATTGACTCAGGTCCACTATATGACTGGACAGGGCCGGGTCGTCGAGGAAACGGTCGAAGTTGAGCAGAGGAACCCAGATTACCTGGGATTCACGGTTGCCCTGGTTTATCTGGTTGCGGTAATTTATCCTCGGGTCGTAGTTTTCCACGTAAAATTTCCATGAAACCCCGGCTGCCTGCAGCCTATCGAAGATGGTTGGCACATTTGTCAGAAGGCTGGCTAGCTGTTGACCTTTTTGAACCTGCGGCATGGTCCCCGCCACCCAGTACATATGGTTTGCGGTACTGCCGTCTTTTGCGGAACTGAAAAAGTGGTCAAAAAGCACATAATTCTGGGCCAAATTCCAGTAATAGGGAATATCCGTTCCGTCGTAATAACCCATGGCCAGCTTTCCATTCTGGTTGAGCTCGTTCAGAGCGGAAACGAACCCATCCATTTTGCCCTGGTCATACTGCTCGATATACGTGGCCGAGTTGTGGCTCAGGTCGGTGATCGTGCTGGTACCGATGTGCCAGGGGGTAACAAACCCAGACTTCGGATCCGCCGGGTTGACTGGCATTTGGACCCCGGCCGGCAGGCCGTCTGCTCCGGGATAAGTGCCAAAATAATTATCGAAGGTATGGTTCTCCTGCATCATCACCAACAGGTGCTGGATCGGCGTGGCAGCCTGTTGAGGGCTGGCCGCCCGGGCCAGTCCAAATTGACCGGCCCCCAGCAGTATTGCCAGGAGAACTGCGAAAATTCGTTGGCGGATCATGGATGCACCTCATAAATAATAATGACAGGCTGGTTGACCAGATTGCCCTGGCTGTCCCGGATCAGGATCGATTCCGTAAGGACCGCCCGGCCGTTATATTTCTTTACATAAACGAGCAATTTATCTGTGAAGAATGGCGTGCGCGCCGCCGAATAAGAATCCCAGACGATATAGTTCAAGTTGGCGCTGCGTAGCTGCTGGTCCGGGTTCAGGATCGGATCATAGGCCGGGTTGCGGTGCAGCGGGTTGGGGTTGACCGAAAGCCCATAAGCCTTGCGGGCACCGTAGAATTCAACGATATTTGCCATGGAGGGTCCAACGGTCATAAATGTTGCATTTAAAGGCACGTTCTGGTTGATCCAGGTGCCGGCTTCCCTGCCGCCCGGGATGCCGCCCGTTCCTGCCAGGAATAGAGATGATGCCTCCGGTTGGATGCGCTGCCAGCTTGCGAAGCTAAGCGAAACGGCCAACACCCCCACCACCACCCAGGTCAACACCGGCGGAACAGCCATATAATTGAGTGCTGGCTCCTGAGCAGGATCATCCTGCCCGCCTCCGGCCAGCCTGCCCAACAAACGTCCCGCCAGCAGGGCGATCGCCGGCGCGATGGGCAGCAGGTATTGAAAGCCCTTCACCGGCCAGATCTGGAAAAAGATCGCCGTCACAAACACCCAAGACATCAGCAGGGTTTCACGCCATGAGCGTTCCCTCCACAGAAAAACCAGGCTCAAAATTGCCACCACCAGGAGCATAATCCCCAGCGCCGGCGGTATCACTTGCAGATAAAACCGCCCATCATGGTTGGGGCGCCGTAATAATTGGTAGACCAGGTAATTGTTGCCCGTCGAGTTTCTGCCTGCCAACAACAATGTGAGCGGCATGGGCGCCATCGCCAGCACCATCAGCACAAACGCGATCACCAGATCCCTGAAACGCAAATGGAGGTCCGGCGAAAGTGCCAGGAAAACAAAAACCGCCCCCAGCAGGATGATGCCGGTTTCCTTGGATAGAAAGGTCAATCCGAGCGCGGCTCCCGCGGCATAGAACCATGCCGCGTGCCTGGTTTTTCCAAAACGCGCCAGCAGGTAGAGCGTCAGGGTGGCAAAGAACATCATCGGCCCATCCAGCAGGAACTGCCGGGAAACCGTCACGTGATAAGGCATCAGCGCCAGGAACAAGGCGGCCAGTGCCCCCGGAAAGCGTCCATACAACGTCTTCCCGGCCATATAAGTCAGGTAGACCGCCCCCAGGCCGAACGCCACTGCCAGGTATCGCCCGGCCACGTCACTGAAATGGACCTTATAGATCAGCGACAGCAGGAACTGGATCAACAGCGGGTGGGCACGGAAGATCGGGAAAATATCCTTCAAGCCGGTCACTCCGGCGATGGCGGCCGCCTGCCCTGCATACACGGCTTCATCGGTGTTAAAGCCCATCGCATTGATCTGCCACAAGCGCAGGATCGAGCCGCTCACCATCGCGATCGCCACCATCAGGCGGCTGATCGCGATTTCATGAACCATAACCCTTGCCGCGCCTCTGGTGCGGGGCCGTGTGGCGGCCCCGGCCAGGTCTGCGCTGGTTGCAATATTATTGAAGGCCCTTTCGGGTTTTGTATTCAAAGCGCTCATTGAACGCTGACCCTTTCGGGTTGACCGCTAATCCGGCTTTGCGGGAAAGATTCCACTTGCAGTGCGCGGCTGATGTCGCTGGACACATGTTCATCGTTGACAAAGCTCGGGATCTGCGACCACCAGTCCAGGCTGTCGGAGCGGATCACTCTGGCGGGCAGCACATCCATGGCCTGGCGGATGATGGCCTGTTCACGCACATGCAGATCGGCATCGTCGTAGCAGTACAGGAACTCTTTCACATCGTCATAAGGCGGGAAACCATAGGCGTCTTCGCAGTTCTTCAATAACACTTCCATGGCTTCGCTGTTCTCGATTGGCAGGATCTCGTTCTTGCCGCGCTCGATAATGAACATCCCGGTCAGGCAGGCTTTCTGGCTGAGTTTGACCTTGGTGACCAGCTTGTTCACAAAATACTTGGGCGGGGGCACCAGCATCTGGGTGATCATGTTGATGGTCGCGGCCGGCAGGTGCGTTTTGCTGATCAGGAAGGCAAAGCGCCGCCCGGAACGGGAATGGATGCGGCTCTGGATCGGCAGGGTCACTTTTTCCCTGAAGGTCAACGTGTCGGTATTCACCGCCCGCAAGGTGTGATAGCTGATCGTCAGCGGCTTGGGATAGGTCAGCGCCATTCCATTGGGCGCCACGATGGTCATATCGTCCGAAATAAAGGCCGCCTGGTCGCTGTTGCGGCGCTGGTAGGCCAGGATCTTCAACAGCGTGGTAGTCTTGCCGGTATCCGTCCGAGCCGTGATCATATAGGCTGCATCCCCAAAGGCGATTGTAGCGCCGTGCACCAGGGCATAGCCGCGCTTGACAAAGGTCCAACGCAGCAGCGGTTCGACCACATTCGTATACAGTACGTGCGGGCTGTAGCGCAGCATCGGCGCGGCCACCACCTTTACATTTTCTTTCTCGATCTCGATGCCCACCTCAAAGCCCAGGTGCCCGAATAACTCGCGGTAACGCATGTAATGGGACTTGTCTTCACCGGGTTTCAGGGCGCGCGGGAGGCCGATCGTTACCAGAATGGTCGGGTCTTTGATCTCCGTCATCACTCGGAAGGGTTCCAATTCAGGAAGTTCTCCCTCCGATACGACCGTGACGATGTCATGGATGTTGTATGCGTAAGTGTTTTTCACAGTTCGTCTCCTTATTGTTGTTGATTTTTCAATGCCGGAACTGGAAGAAGCCCGGCCCCAAATTGCATTGTCCGCCACCAGGAACCGCAGGACTGTCAACAGCGCCAGCGATACCAGGTTGGATACCACGTAGTAAATGCCCAAAAGGCTGGTCATCAGATAGATCATTGGAGTGCGCAGCCCCAGGGCGATCACGTTCACCACGAAGAACAATCCCAGTCGTTTGAGGCGCCCTTGCGCCTTGCTCCCAGCCCGATAGACGATCGCCTCGGTCAGGCCGAAGTTCCACAATGTCGATGCCACTGTGGCAATCCCGGCCGAAACCAGATAGTAAACATGCAGCTTATCGGTCGCCAGGAACAGGAATAACGAATTGACCAGTAATCCGCTCACCCCCACCAGCGCGAACCCGATGAACCGCAGGCTGCCTTCCCCGAAGCGCAGACTCCACAGCAGGTTTAGATATTTAAATGCTTCCTTGGCAGAAGCCTTGCTCTGTCCGCTGAAACGCTCCGCAAAGTGGAAAGGCACCTCTGCCTTGCGCAGGTTCGGATTCCTAACCAGTATCTCCAGCAATATCTTAAAGCCCTTTGGATGCAGGCTTTCAAGGTTCAACGCGCTCACCCGCACGACGAAGAAACCCGTCAGTGGGTCGCTCACCCCATGCAGCCGCCGGTAGAAAAAGAGGCGTGCCGCCATGTCCAACCCGCGTGAGATCAGGTTGCGCGCCTTGCTCAAGCCGCTCACCTGGCTGTCTTCGCTGCGGCGGGTAGCCACTACCAGATCTGCCTGCTGCTCGAGCGCAGTTTTCAACAGCACCGGCACCATCTCCGGCGGATGCTGCAAGTCGCCATCCATCACACATACATAATCGGCACAGGCCGCCTTGAGCCCGACCGCCACTGCTCCGCCCAGGCCGCCCACCTGCTCTTCCGGGCTGCGGTGGATCAGGCGCACGTTTTGGGCCGGGAATTTCTCGATGGCTGCCACTACCACCTCGGGTGTATCATCGCTGGAATCGTCCACGAAGATCACTTCGATGAAAGTACCGTAAAAGGCGCTCTTGAGGCTGGTCAGCAGCTTCTCCACGTTTCCAGCCTCGTTCCGGGTGGGCACAACCACTGAAATGGTTAAGCCGCTTTGGTTCGCCCTAGTTTCCTGGGTAAAAAATTTACTGGAAACCACACTTTTGGTTAACATCTCTTTCTCCTTTAATTAATTTCTTTTCAAGAGGCAAGGCTATCCAACACTTGACACGCGTAAGGCGTGTTTCTACTCCCGAAAAATATTCGATGAATTCAACCTACACACAGCACGTCCAGCAGGTCGGTCTGGCGGGTGATCAACATATCCTTCTTGTGATAGATATGCAGATAGTTGGTATCTTCGCTCACTACCACCACCTGCATTTCAGGATTACTCATCAGCAAGTACCCCAGCACTTCTTTGCCGGCCATGGGCGTGGATTCTCCGAGAAGGACAACATCTGGTTTTAATTCTGATGTCTCGGCGATCAAACCCTTCACTTCATTTGCACCGCTGGTAATTACCTTAATTTCACATTCCGAATTCTTAAGAATGTTTGCCAAAGCCTGGTTCAATAACGACTCTTTTTGCATAACGAGAACTCGTAAAATGTTCATAGTTACACGCCTATATATACCTAAATAGACCTAATTTATCCTATTGCGATGATACATGTTCCCTGGATGAATGTCCATTACCTCCTTATGGCAGTATGCGGTTAAAAAGGACCATTTCTGAATGGTCCTTGATGAAAAGGATTAACCCCTGCAGTGCAACAGGATCATTCCCCCTTCATCTTGATGTTAGTTATCTCATTTGTGGTTGGTTTTTTTCGTTTTTTTCCCCATTTCGGGGGTATTGCATAACTGGCATCCCTTTTAGCAAATCTTCCCCTTCATCGGCGGTTTTGCCAGATCTCTGACCTTCGTAATACTTGCGGAATTACCTTTTACGTTTTACTTTTTTCGTTGTACGTCCCTTTCCTCTACGCCCCATTCATACTGGATATCTTGCTCACCAGTCCATTCTTGCGCGCAAAAACCGCCAGCTCGCGCCGGTTCTTTAGACCCAATTTGCCTAAAACATTCCGCATATGATGCCTGACCGTGTTGATGGACAGGAACAGGTGTTGCGCGATCTCCAGGTTCGTCGCCCCCGCCTCGATCTCACGGATCACATCCAGCTCGCGCGGGCTCAGACGCGTCAGTAGCTTTTCATTCCCCGCTTCTGGTAGCGGAGTGCGCGCAAACTCATCCATGATCCTGCTCATCATTTTGCGCGAAACCGCCTTCTCTCCCCGGTTCAGGGCTCGTAGGCTGGCCAACAGATCGGAACTGCTGATATCTTTGAGCATATAACCTTTCGCGCCCAGACGCAGCGCTGCGAACAGGTTTTCATCGCTTTCATGGACAGTCAGGAAAATGATCTTGGTTTCCGGCAGCTCTGCCAGGATCGCACGGGTCGCATCCAGGCCGGTGCCGTCCGGTAGGGAAAAATCCATCAGGATGATATCCGGTTTATACAGCGCAGCCTGCTCACGCCCTTCGCTCACGCTGCCTGCGAATCCAACCAATTGAAAATCCGGGGTCGACCGCAGCAGGCTCATCAGCCCTTCGCGGAACAGGATCTGATCGTCGATCACCAATACTTTTGGGAGTGTGCTGGCTGAAATATTGGCATCACTCATGCGCCTGCTCCTAATTGACCGGAGGTTGGCGTGGTTGGAACCAGGATACTAACCACCGTACCCGAGTCTTCCAACGTAAGCAGGTTAATCCGACCGTTCACCCTGGCCATCCGCTCGTTCAGGATCTCCAATCCAAAGTGCTGGTGCGTGTTCACGAAGCGCGGGTTGAATCCGACCCCATTATCCGAGATCATCAGCGAAAAAAGGTCCGTTTTCCATTCAGCCAGAATGGCCACTTTGTTCGCCTGTGCATGCTTCTCTACATTATTAAGCGACTCTTCGAATGCGTAGAATATTGCACTTTGGGTCTCTTCCGGCAGGAGGTAGGGTTTCCCTTTGGTCTTAAAATCGATATCGATATCTGCACGTTGGCTGATCTTCCTGGCATGTTCCAACAGCAAATTGGTCAGCGTTTGGGTAGTCTCCGGGTGCATGGCTTCCAGCACTCCGCGTACGATCCCGTATGATTCAAAGGCTGCATCGCGCATCAGTTCCAGGTCTGAAAGCACTTTCTCCAGGGAAAGCTCATTTTTTTCGGTCAGGAGTTGATCCATTTTGAGGTGCAGGTAGCCCAGGTTTTGGCCCAGGTGGTCGTGTAAATAATGTGAAACCGATCGCCGTTCTGCCAGCGCCGTTTCTGAGCTGCGCAGGTCAGCCAAAACCTTGCGGTCCTGACCGGCTTTCAGCGCCACCGCAAGATCATCACCGATGCTCTGGAAAATATCCACCTGTTTGTTAGTCAGAGATTTGCCGATCTCCAGTGTGAATTGCAGGACCGCCAGGAGCCTTTGATCATCTTTTATGAGCAGGCAATATTTTTCAGCCTGGGCCTCTGTCTCGTCAGAATTGGTCTCAGCATCACACTTCCTAAAAGCCGGCTCCTTGTCTGTCCCGTTGCCCATGCATTCCTGGCAGGCTTCTTCGGAACACTCCTGCGCAGGCGTCTCCACTGCGCTGGTCCATTGAGCAGCCAGTGCAAATTCGCGGCTGATCTCGTTGGAGATGAACAAACAAGCCTGGCTGACCGGTGCAAGGCTGGCTGGGAATCTTGCGATCTGGTCCACCAGCTCATCCCAATCGTAGTATCCCGAAAATTCCATGCTTAGCTTGTGCTTGGCATCCAGGATCCGGATGATGCGTTTTTGGTTGCGAATACCCTGTGCCAGGCTAAAAAGCAATGACCAGATGATCAGTATCAACGTCATGAAGACAATTGACTCGATAATATTGATCACATGATTCTGCTGGTGGCTGAAGTCGTAAGTTTCATACGCAACCAGGAACACCACGAGCAATCCAGTCACCCACCAGTAACCTTTGACGATCCAGCGGCTGGCCAGGGATGTCATTTTATTCTGTGGGTAAGTACCCACGTTTATTTCTTCACGCTTATTTTGCCGGTGCCTCTGTTTCATAAATAAGTAGCCTTTTTTGCAGATCAGAGAAATAGGATTGTTCCACTGCCCGGTGCGTAAACAGGCCAATCTTCCTGCAACGCCAGGATTTATCTCAGGACCCTCTCGATTAATTATTTCTTGCCGGGTTAAATTCCTCACATCCTTTTAGGGGCTGCATCAAAAAAGGAGACTCAAATTAAAATGAATGTTAGTAACAATCTATTCTAGTTTGATTTGATTAAATAAATATTAAATTTATGATTAATATTGCTCTAAAACCCTTCCCAACCCTATCCCCCAAAAGGACCCCCTCCCCTTGCGAAGGTTTTTCGAAACAGGCAATGCCTTTAAATAAAAATATTTGGTTTTCTCAAAGATTTTGCCAGTTGCAAATCCTTCGCAAGGCAAACTTGCACAGAATATCTGCCTTTGTGGGTAAAATAAGGATTAGGAGTTTAGGCTGCCTCAGCCCACCGATGATTGGGTGAAAATAACCAACCCTTACGTTATTCAATTCACGTTTTAGTTTATTTATCCATGTCCCTGCTGCTCTTTCTCTTTCGCTCATTTTTCTACCTGCTTTACCACCAGTTCGCCTGGACCTATGACCTGGTTGCCGCGGTAGTCTCGGTGGGGCGCTGGCAGTCCTGGGTGTCAAGTGTGCTGCCTCACCTGGATGGGCGTGTGCTCGAGATCGGTTTTGGCCCCGGGCACCTGCAGCTAAGCCTAAAAGAACGCGGCCTGGCAGCTTATGGAATAGATGAAAGCCGCCAGATGGCCGCACACGCACGCCGCCGCCTGCACCGGCATAAATATCCCGCCAACCTGGCGCGTGGCTTCGCCCAGCAGCTCCCCTTTCCTAAAAACAGCTTCGACACGGTCGTAGCCACTTTTCCCACGGAATACATCTTCCAACTCCAGGCTCTGCGGGAAATCCGCCGCGTGCTCACCCCGGGCGGAAGCCTGGTGGTCACCCCCACCGCTTGGATCACGGGCACCGGACTGCTCGAGCGGCTGGCAGCCTGGTTATTCAAGGCCACCGGGCAGGCCGGAGCCATCGAAACCACCCTGCCCGGCATGCAAGCCCGCATCCGCTCCGGCGGATTCAGCGTTCGGCACGAACTGGTCGAGTTAAAAGGCAGCCGGGTCCTGCTCATAATCGCCAATCCTTACACTGACATCTGATTTCCTTACAATCACAGTTAATGCCGATAGCTTGCATCCTGGGCTGCTCTTCCGGCCAATTTTCGATGTAAAATAAGTTACCCAAATTCCTGCCGCTCTGCCCAGGGGCATAAGGAATCCGTAATGAATAACTGGCCGCTAGTTTTGCTTGGTTTCTTCATAATAGGCTTTGCCATCATTCTACTGATCCGCCCCGCTTGGATCCAGGCTGTTATTGTTGCCCTTCGGAAGTCAATCATCCCCAATGTTAATAATCTGAAAAGCCGTCGGGATCTGCCAGGGTTGGTCAGAACCATCGAAATATGCCACCGGAGAGGCAACCTGGCCGCGGCCAGGCAGGCCGCGCTCGCCCTGGGTGAGCTCGGTCCGGAAGCCATCCCAGCGCTCATCCAGATGCTGGAGAATTATTACCTGTCAACCAAGGAATATCCCGGGATCGTAGCCGCCGCACTGGGGCCTGCCGCCATCCCACGCCTGCTGGAGGTAATCCAACAAGATAATTCGTTCAACAGGTTCAAGGCTGGCGACGCGCTTGAGATTGCAGCCCAAAATAACCCGGAATTTGCCAGCGCTTTGAGATCGCTCGAAGCCTGGCCGGTTCTTGTAAAAGCCTACCAATCCTGTGAAGTAAATTTCCAACAAAGACCGTTCGAAAATTTACTTTCCCTGATCAATAAGCAGGAAGCAGCGAAGGTCATCAACCAGGCTAGTGAGATCGGGCAAGCCAGGGAAAATGCTGCCAGAGTCGAACGATTAATCAGAATCCTTCAGACCGGCGACTATAAAGAACGCTTGCATGCCTGCACTGCCCTTGGAAAAACGGGCAGCCTTAAGGCCGTGCCCGCCCTCGAGAAACTCACCCGGGTTGGGCCAGGGGAAGTGGAACTGCTCTTCGACATGGGTCAGAAGAACCGGATGAAGATCGCCTATCCAAACGGCGGGATTCCGTCCTCAGAAAAAGAAATGCTGTGGCAGAGTCTCGCCCCTCGCAGCCAGGAATTAAAAAACCTGGCCTCCTCTGCCATCGCCCAGATCAAGGATCAAAGCACGAGCCTCGATATCTCGTAATAATAGCACCCAAAAAACCGCCCCCAGCGAAACCTACTTGCCCTCTTGTCGATTTGGCTATGCGAAAATTATAACCTACCTGCAATTTGTTCCTCATTGTTTCGGGATACCGATCCCGCGAACCTCGATAATCGGGGTTTCTGCCTGAAAGAATGCCGATTAGATAATCCACCTATCTGATCAGGCATCCCCACCCTCTGACTCCTGCTCCCTTACCTGTCTATAAGACGATCAGACTAGAGTCTATAAGACTACTGGACAATGGAGTAAAATCAACCCATGGAAGTGCAGATCGCCGTCGCCAAGACCAACAAATACGCCGTTACCGAAAGCGGGGATACGCTCGAGGTGGTCGAACGACCCAACGGCGGCCTGTCGGTGGTTCTGGCAGATGGCCAGACTTCCGGGCGCGGCGCCAAGGCGGTCTCGATGCTGGTGGTGCGCAAGGTGATTGGACTACTGGCTGAGGGCGTACGGGATGGCGCAGCCGCCCGCGCCGCCTCTGATTCGCTCTATACCGATAAGGGCGGCAAGGTCTCCGCCACGCTCAATATCATCTCGGTCGATCTGCATTCCGGCACGGTGGTGCTCACCCGCAATAACCCGGCGCCCTTTTTCCTGGCGCACGGCGAACGGGTGGACTGCATCAACACCGAAAGCTCCCCGATCGGCGTCCGGCTCAACACCCGGCCGGTTATCAGTGAGATCCCGGTCGAAGCCGGGCTGGTGATCGTGATCTATACCGACGGTTTGGTACATGCCGGCAGCCGCACTGGCAAGGTCATGGATGTATGCACTTCATTAAAGGCCATGCTGGAAGAACAGGACCCTGCCCCCCAGGCGATTGCCGATGCCCTGCTCGGAGAAGCAGTCACCCTGGATAATGGCCGCCCCGTCGATGATATCAGCGTGGTGACCCTCAAAGTAATTAAAAGGCGCGGCGATGCGGTGCGCCGGATGACCGTCCGCCTGCCGATCGACATGATGAGGTAGCCGTGCCAGCCCAAAGTTTTTCGCGCTCGCAATATTGGCGTATGGCTTGGCGCGAGACCATGATCCTGCTCAAGGAATTCCGCCGGCCTGTACTGATCTTTGTCATCGCCGTATTGGGACTGGGTCTCCTGTACCATTATATTGCCCACCAGGCCGGCGAACCGCTGGGCAGCCTGCCGGAAGCGGTTTACCTGATGCTGACACTGGCATTCCTGCAGCCCAGCGGCAGCTTTCCGCATAGTCCGATACTACAAATCTTTTATTTTTTGCTGCCGGTTATCGGCGTCATCACCCTGGCGCAGGGACTGGCAGAATTTGGCGTGGTGCTTTTCAACCGCCGCGCTCGCAGCAAGGAGTGGGAAATGGCAGTTGCCTCCACATTTAGCAAACATACCATCCTGGTCGGGTTGGGGCATCTCGGCTTCCGGGTTGTCGAATTGTTGCATGCCATGCAGAAAAACGTGGTTGTGATCGAACAAAAACCTACCGCCCAAATGATTTCGACTGTTCAGGCCATGAAGATACCTGTCATTCAGGATGATGCCAGCCGTCTTGCCACGCTCGAAGCCGCAGGCATCAAAAAGGCCAAGACCATCATCCTGGCCACACAAAACGACTCGCTCAACCTTCAGATCGCCGTCAAGGCCCGCAGTTATAACCCGGATATCCAGGTTGTCATCCGAATCTTCGATGAGGACTTTGCCCAATCCTTGCAAGGCCAATTCGGGTTTACCGCGCTGAGCGCCACCGGAATGGCCGCCCCGGTCTTTGCGGCAGCCGCCGCCGGAGCAGATGTCACCAACCCCATCTCGGTCGAAGGCCAGCAGCTCAGCCTGGCACGCCTGACCATCTCCGCGGGTTCAGAATTGGCCGGGAAGACGGTTGGCCATCTCGAAGATAATTATCACTTGAACATCATCCTGGTCCGCCACGACCACCAATCTGAAATGCATCCCACCGACAGCACACAGCTGCATGCCGGGGATACCCTGGCGGTATTGTGCGGACCAGATCCGCTCAACCATCTATTGCATGACAACGGATAAGAATCGTCCCGGAGGTTTCTTCGAGCGAATGAATTCACTAATTCAAACCTTCGAGACGTTGCACTTCAATATTTGAGAATGAACAGGAAAAAAGATAAACCTCCAGGTACGCCGAAGCCTTTGATCGGAGTGGTCGGCCCGGATGCCGCCGGGAAATCCACCCTGATCGCCGGCCTCACCCGCCTGGGTTACCGCACCCGCCATATTGCCCAGGAACACTCCTTTGTTAAGGATATGTGGCAACGTCTGACCAATCCTCAGGTCTTGGTCTTCCTGGATGTCTCCTACCCCGCTTCCTGCCATCGCCGGAAACGCGACTGGACCGAAGCTGATTGGCAGGAGCAGCAGGACCGCCTCAGCCATGCCCGGGCCAACGCCGACCTGTATCTCAATACCGATATGCTGACCGCCGAGGAAGTATTGAACCGTGTGGTTGAGTTTATGAAGATAAGGCCCTGAGGTATCTGATGTATCATAGGCACCAGAGGCTTTGAAGGTATTTAGAGACTCATCTCTCATCCCCTCTTTCATATAGAGTGACCGTCACCTTTCTGGTGGCGGTCACTTGCGTCTCACCTTTTGGTAGCACAGAAGACATTGTTGGGGAAAGTGCTGGTCTTTTTTATGAATAGTACTACATCCACTCTGCAACGATATCATGCGTTGTTTCTTTCCCGGCAATCGTGCCGCGTAAGACCCAGTTTCCGACCAATTGATTAATAAAAGGTCTTGATTTGTCAAATCCATGTCCATCGGAATTACCTCCAAATTCAAGCCATCATTATCATTATTACACTTTTCTGGCGAATCACTCCGGTTTCAGAGGCCGGCACTTATTAATTGCCCGCCTGATACTCGCCAAGCACTTCAGCAAGCATGTGCCTGGCGTTGGCGACTCCCACGGGATTGGTATTCAGGTAATATGGGATAAAGATCACCGCCTGTGAAAGGGCGTGAGCGCGGCCGCGCAGCCAGGTCGCCTCCTCCACCTGTAACGCCGTACGGAACACCTCCCGGCATTCACCCGAGAACAGACCCCAGGCAATCATCAAGTCGCAAGACGGGTCTCCTACCGCCAGGCCCCCGAAGTCGATCACCGCGCTCACGCGTCCATGCTCGACCAGCAGGTTCCCAGGCAGCATGTCGCCGTGGAACCAGACCGGCTGTCGCTCCCAACCCGGGACCTGCAGAGCGTCGTCCCACAACTTAATCGCAACATCAGTGTCGATCATGCCGCTCAGGGCTGCAATAGCATTGCGGGTGTCCGTGTCGCGCTTGCCCAGCGGCATGCCGCGCACGTTAGCCTCCGCAGCTGTCGGTCCGCCGGTTGTATCGATCTGCTGCAGGGCGGTTATGAACTGCGCCAGGTCAGCGGCAGCCTGGCAGGGATCAATAATATTCTCGGTTGTGGCGCTCTCGCCCTCGAGCCAGCGGAAGACTGACCACTGCCAGGGATAGCCTTCGCCGGGTTTGCCTTTCGCCAGCGGGACAGGAATGGTCAGCGGCAGGAAAGGGGCAATCCTAGGCAGCCAACGGTGGTTCTTCTCCACATCTTTGACAGCCCACTGGATGCGCGGCAGTCGCACCGCCATATCTTTACCGAGCCGGAAGAGGCTGTTGTCAGTTCCGGCGGAAGGGACCGGCTCAATCGGAAGGCCGGCCCACTGCGGGAACTGGGCTGCCAGCAGCCTTCGTACCAGGGTAACATCGATATCCAGTTCGTCGGTATGCATTTTAGCAATAGGCATAAGAATCTTTTCTTCCTCTACCATCATCCTTCATCAACCTTCTTGCTCCAATACTTATGCAATGAGTTCCAACCCGATATCTTTGATTTATCCATGAATTGTTCTAATCATGAGGATTTAACCGCGAAGCTTGGAAGAGCGCGATGAAAACCTTTTTTTTCTTAGCGTTCTTCGTGGTTTCGCAGTTAATTTTCTTCCAGGTTAACACCAATTCCCCGCAGTGGGTTAACCGGTAGACCATCCAGGAAGTCTTTTACTATCCTCTGGAACTCCTGCGGTTGATCCATGTTAGGCAGATGGGCGGCATCTTCTATGGTAACTTTTCGGGCAGACGGCAGCTTCTCCAGCATATAATCCGCTGCAGCCAGCGTGTATGGCGTGTCGTGCGCCCCAACGATCACCAGCACAGGTATCTTCAGCTCTGCCAGGCGACTGAAAGCCGGCATCTGGGTGTTGGGCAAACGTTTTCCTAACTGCCTGACTTCATATTCCAGCGCCTTACGATCCATTTCAAATAACAACTTGCGCATAGGTTGGTTGACTTGTTCCGGCGTCCGGCCCATGCCATCGAACCAGATCTGGGTTTCGATTTCGGCTACCCGCTCCAAATCGCCCGCTTTGAAAGCCTGCTCTGCCTCGGCATATTTGGGGAGTGGAGGTATGTCCAATTCCAATCCACTTGGCCCGGAATCGACCATGATCAATGCCCTCGCTCTGGTTGGATAGGTCAAGGCAAAATCCATCGCCAGGCCGCCGCCCATCGAACAGCCCATCAGGACCAGCGGTTCGTGGATTTTCAAAGTCTCCAGTAGTGCAACCAGATCGCCCATCGGATTGAATTCACCCTCCACCGGTTCGCTTTTCCCAAAGCCGCGCATGTCGTAACGCAGCACCCGGCAGTTTTGGGCAAAAAAATTAAACTCGTTATTCCACTGGCGGCAGTCGGCCACTCCGGCATGGATCATCACCAGGGGCATGCCCTCGCCGGCGGTCTCGAAATAGACCCGGGCGTTGTCGATGGCTGCATATCCGGATTTGGTTTGGGTTGTTGCCATTTCATACCTCCATGATTCATTTATTATAATTCCTCAGTTCAAGGTCATCCGGGGGCGGCTGAAAGAATGCTATCGATGCCTTGAGCTTTACCTCGGGGAAAATTAATCCCGCTTGAGATGGATGTGCTATCCGGAACGCCAGGCGTTCCCAAACGAGCGTCTCATCAAAACCACGATCTGCTCTTGATTCTCAAATCTTTTTGGAGCCTGTTTTTTCTTCGACTTCAAAGCCAAGCCTTTGCCAAAACGAATATGTACGCGAATTCCGCTCCACTTCACCCAATCCAATGCTCAGGGCTCCCTGCTTGCACCTACTGTTCAAAGCCTTCACAATATACCTGGTGTCCCATTCCATGCCGGCAATACTTTGGACCGAGCAGGAGCAGCCCGATGAACCATTCAGCCGGCTCGGGGTAATCGCGGACGGTATCCAGGATCCTGCTCAGCTTTCCTCTTTCCTCTCTTACTTCCTTATCCTCTTCAATCATAGTATAATCTTCCCCGCCGCCAGCCAAAGGCTGGCATTTTTATGAGCGGAGAAACAGTCTATGACCCGACGTCCTTACTTAACGCTTGTGATCATCCTTCTTTTAGTGGCCTTTGCCGCCTGGATCGACCTGAGCAAGCAAATCAATATTTCCAATCCTTTTAACGGATCCACCTTGATCAACCGCAACTCGGATGTACGCCTCGGCCTCGACTTGCGCGGCGGTTTGCAGGTACTGCTCGAAGCCGATCTGCCGGCCAACAGCACGGTGAACTCCACCGACCTGGCCACCACCCGACAGATCCTGATGAACCGTGCCAATGCCCTGGGTGTCAGCGAAGTGGTCATGCAGAGCGCCCCGCCCAATCGCATTGTAGCCCAGTTCCCCGGCCTGCAAAACTCGGACCAGGTGGTCGCCTCCTTGCAGGAGACCGGCGTACTTGAATTCGTGGATATGGGCAACGAGCATCCCGCCGTGGGCACCGAGATCCAGACTGACTACCGGTCAGCCGGCGCCGGGCCTACCGGGATCGTGACTGTATCCCCCACCAGCGTTCCCACGCCTACAACAGCCCCCACCGCCACGGCTACATCCGCCGCCACCCCCGCGACCACCCCTCAGGCCACCGCCACCGCTGCACCGATCGCCCCCACCATTTATCACACCGTTCTGGCCGGTACATCCCTTAGCTCTGTCAATGTCGAAGCTGGCTCTACGGTCGGTACCACCGGCTATGTGATTGCCTTTACCCTGAAATCGGATACCAGTACCTCCTTCGGTGAATACACCGGCAGCCATATCGGGCAAACCCTGGCGATCGTTTTGGATAAGAAAGTCATTTCTGCCCCCTCCATCAATGCCAAAATTGATAAAGGTTCCGGTTTTATCGAGGGCAGCTTTACTTCCGATTCGGCTAATTCCCTCGCCATCCAATTGCGCTATGGTTCCCTGCCCGTCCCGGTCAAAGTGGTTGAAAGCCAGACCGTCGGCGCCACCCTGGGCGCCGATTCGGTCCGCCGCAGCCTGATTGCCGGAATCATCGGTCTCCTCGCGGTAATATTATTCATGCTGATCTACTACCGATTGCCTGGTTTCATAGCCGATTTGGCCCTGATTGTCTACGCCGTTCTAAGCTTGATGTTATTCAAACTCATCCCCGTCGTTCTCACCCTGCCTGGTATCGCCGGTTTCATCCTCGGTATCGGCATGGCGGTCGATGCCAATATCCTCATCTTTGAGCGCTTGAAAGAGGAGTTGCGCGCCGGCCGGACCTTGCATCAAGCCATTGACCTCGGCTGGAGCCGTGCCTGGTCTTCCATCCGGGATGCCAACATCTCGACTCTCATCACCTGCCTGATCCTGTTCATCTTCGGCAATACCTATGGAGCCAGCATGGTCAAGGGCTTCTCGGTTACGCTTGCACTGGGCGTTCTGGTCAGTTTGTTCACAGCTGTTATCGTCACCCGCACTTTCCTGCACGTGGTGTTGGACAACGTTAAATTCACCGAACATCCGCGCTGGTTCGGTATCACGGAGGGTTCGAAATGAATCTTATCAAGTATCGCTATCTCTACTTTGCCATCTCTCTGCTGGTGATCATCCCAGGTGTGCTGGCCTTGATATTTTGGAAATTACCGCTGGGAATAGATTTCACAGGCGGAAGTCTGCTGGATGTCCAGTTTAAATCCGGCAAACCAGCTACGTCCGCTCAAGTGACCACTATCTATAATGCGATATCCACTACCGCCATGGATGTATCCGACCCGGAAGTTCAGCCGCTTGGGACCGATTCACTTTCAATCCGTTCCAGGGAAATGGATGATGCCACCAAAACCAAGATCGTGACTACCATGAAAGACCAATATGGCGGTGGTCAGGATGTGGTTATTCAGAACTTTTCCCAGGTGACTGCTTCGGTGGGCCAGGAAGTGGCCCGCGCCGCTGCATTTGCAGTGATCGCAGCCTCAGCAGCGATTTTGCTCTATATTTGGTTCGCTTTCCGCAAGGTCCAGCACCCCTTCCGCTTCGGTGTGGCAGCCATTATTGCCACGCTCCACGATGCGCTGGTCGTTCTGGGCATGGGAGCCATCTTTGGTCATTTACTGGGCTGGCCGGTGGACTCGCTCTTCCTGACCGCCCTGCTGACCGTGATCGGCTTTTCCGTGCATGACACCATTGTGGTCTTCGACCGCATCCGGGAAAATTCCAACATTTACCGACGGGTCAACTTCGAGACGGTGGTTAACCACTCCGTCGTACAGACCATGGATCGTTCCATCAATACCCAGTTGACCGTCATGATCACTTTGCTGGCGCTGGCGCTTTTCGGCGGCTCATCCATCCGTCACTTTGTGGTCATCCTGTTGGTAGGTGTGTTCAGCGGTACCTACTCTTCCATCTTCAATGCCTCGCCAATCCTGGTGGTCTGGGAAAACAAGGAATGGCGCAATTGGTTCCGCAGGAAACCGGAAGACGCCACCAGCCTCTAAATAAACCAAAAGACATCCGAGGATAACTCGGATGTCTTTTTGCTTAACACTTTTGATAATTGCTTAAAAATCTGACAGAATAACCTCGACTTATTGTACAATGACAACAGGTTTGCCAGGTAGATAAGATTGGCAAACCTCAAGGTGGACAGAAATGAAAATTGTGCTCGATAAGTTAAAACGCTTCTTACAAGTAATCTCCTCCGATCCTGAAGATGCTCGCCGGCGATATCTACTGAATATTTTAGTGGCGGGTACTTTTGCTTCAGCAGTTCTCACCATCCTGATATTGGAATTCGGTATCCTGGCAAAACGCTGGACGGTTGCTGAGGCCTCATTTCTTATTACGCTCGTGATCCCCTTTCTCATATTGAATCTGGCCATTTTTTTGATCAACCGCCATTGGGGCAAACCGGCCATTTACCTGTTCTTATTTCTTTTTATCGTAAGCTATGCTTTCAGCGATACACCCGCCAATCTCGCGAACGGTAGTACTGTTTTTTTCTATGCCCTACCAATCATCTTTTCAAGTATATTGATCTTACCATCTGCCAGTTTTATCGTCGCCGCCATCGGCTGCGGCTTGATCACCTGGGCGAACGCGGCAGCTTTCCCAAGCTCCACCCCCAACTTCACCATCATGTTCGGTTTTTTCTTGCTGGCGCTCATCTCCTGGATCACTTCACGCAGCCTGGATAATGCCCTCAGAAATCTTCGCAAGAGCCATGCGGAGCTTGACCGCCAGGTTGAGGAACGCACGCACGATCTGGCCAAATCCATGGACCGCGAGCAAGCCGAGGCAAGGCGTAGTAAAGCCATACTTGAAAGCCTGGCGGACGGCGTGATCGTTTTTGACCGGAATGGCTCTGCTATCGCTGCCAACCCTGCCTGCGCGCGCCTTTTGGATATGCCGGTTGAGCGTATCATGGGTTCAACCTCTGCCGGCTTGGTTCAATCCAAATCCCTGCATTCCAAAAGCCGTTCTATTCTGGCCTATTTATTGGCCAACCCTGCCGAACAAGTCACAAGTGCTAATATTGAATGGGCCAAAAGGACTCTCTCGGTTTCATCTGCCTGTGTCATTGATAACGCAGGCGCTTCCCTTGGCACGGTTGCAGTCTTCCGCGATTACACCCAGGCAGCCGAGGTTGAGCGGATGAAGAATTCCTTCGTGGCGATTGTCTCGCATGAGTTACGCACCCCGCTCAATGCCATTTTTAGTTACACCGAGATGCTTAAAGATGGCGTTTACGGCCCGGTCAATGAACAGCAGTCTCAGGCCTCCGACCGTATCATGACCAATACACGTCGCATGCTGGATATTGTAGGCGATCTGCTCGATCAGACTCAGATGGAAGCCGGCAAGTTGGCGCTGCACATCCAACCCTTCCGGCCGTCTGACCTGATCGAAAATGTCCGCTGCCTCATGGACAAGCTTGTCGCCGATAAAGGTCTTGTCCTCACCTGCCAGCTTGATGCCAGGCTTCCGGAATTCATCCTGGGTGACACTGCCCGATTGCAGCAAGTTCTGGTAAATTTAATTAACAATGCTGTCAAATTTACAGAAAAGGGTTCCCTCCATATCAGCCTGTCCCGTTCCGGCGAGAAGACCTGGTCTCTGGGAGTGCAGGATACCGGCATTGGCATCCCCGAGGCCGAATTGGCTACCATCTTCGAAGCCTTCCGGCAGGTGGATAATGTGGCCACCCGCAAATACGGCGGATTTGGGCTGGGTCTGGCGATTGTCAAGCAACTGGCCGAACTGATGGACGGTAAGATTGCCGTGACAAGTAAATTAGGCGCCGGCACCAGCTTCATCATCAGTCTGCCGCTTGTGGCAGCTGCTGGTAATCTCAATTAATTCTTCCAAAACATAAAATCCGCATTCTCTCCATCCTAAGGTTTGAAAGCCCTCGGGATGTACGTTTTTGTGTAGTAGCGACTTCAGACGCTCGTTTCTCAAAATCCAACGGCTGAAGCCATAACTAAGCCAATAATTAGTCGGGTATTGAAATGGATCGCTTGTCTATTTCGCTTATATGTTCAGAATAAGATCCCTGATCTCCATCGGGATGAACGGCACATCCAACCCGGCCTTCAATTCCCAGGTTTCGCTCAAGTGGGAGCTGGCGCCCGGCGCAAGCGTCTCCAGCGGACCCAGGCTTTCCAGCTCCACATCCTGGTCATTGCAATAGGACTCGGTGTTGCAGCCGCCATCCGGATAAATTGCCCCTGCCTGGATATCGAAGCTCTTGCGGAATAGGATGCCATCCAGCCAGTATGCCAGCCAACCCGCGGTACCGGCATAGCCCAGTTTCGCAGGCGGCAGGTCCGAAGTGGCATGCAGGAGAATAAAATCATCCCGCCATATCAGTCGTGGGTCATTTAGACGGGTATACGGCCACAGCGCCAGGAAACGGTTCGGCAGCAGGCCATACGGGTCGGCATTTCCGGCCGGTTGGGGCAGCAGCACCCAGCCTCCCAGCCGGAACATCGTGATCGACCACGGCGCGATCCGGATCGGATCGGGATTCTCATTGCGAATGCTGTGAGTCAGCCGGAAACCCGGCTGCCCTGTCGCGAGTTCGATTCGCATGCTCTTCCGCACCCCCGAGCCTATTTCTTTAACGCCGGTCAATTCCACCCCATTGGGGAATTGCTGCATCTGCAAACCGGTCCCATCCGGGATGTACGTTTTCTCGGGGCTTTCTGGCGAGATCCAAAGGCGGTGACCGCCATATGGATGATAGGCTCCATTGGGCGTATCCCAGGCCAGATCGTGTACATCCGCCAGCATATTAGGCGAGCCGCGGTACGAAAGTCCGACGATGCGCGGGCCGGCTGTTGTCAGGTATTCCAGGCGGACGTGCTCGTTTTCCAGGACGCCAATCGGGAGATCGTGAAATTTTTCCATAAGGCTATTTTATCAAATAATGAAATCACCAGAGAAATTAAGGTATAAAACCCTATTACATGGTATAAATAAATTATCGGCTCCTTATTCTGTCACAGGAGCTGCCAATATCCAAGCAGAGCCTCAAAACAGCCCCGCAGGATGACGAAAACACGTATTTTATTCATTCCCAGGCCTGGCTCTAATCCATTTTACCCCTAGAAAGGAGACGAATATGCCTTTTGGAATCCAACCCATCCATATCGTCGTAATTGTTGTTGTCGCGCTGCTGATCTTTGGACCGAAACGCTTGCCCGAAATGGGCCGCAGCATCGGCAAGGCCATCAATGAATTCCGCAACGGGACCCGGGAAATGACCGATTCCATCCGCCAGGAAGTCAACCAACCTGTCGACCCGCAGGCGACGAATAATGTGGTTATGAATAACACCATCAGACCCACTCCCGCTTCATCAATCCCTCTCCAGACCGGCTCGATCGCACCGGCTGTGCCTAATAACTTCTGTATTCAGTGCGGTTCCGCCAATGCGCCCGCCGCCCGTTTCTGTAACCAATGTGGAACGAAACTCCCGGAAAAGGCCGGCTGAGAGCATTCCTTGTTTATGTTCTGAAAGACTGAAGTTCCTAACCTCCAAGTCAGCTGGGCACGTATTTTTGCCGCAAAAAAACATCAATCTTGGTGTCTTCGTGACTTCGTTGTAGCCCATCCCTTCTAAAATGGGAAAGCTGGAAGTTCAAGAATTGCTCGAGCCAGATTAACGTTATGCCTGAAAAAGAAATGTCCTTTTGGGATCACCTGGAGGAACTCCGCACGCGGATCCTGATCTCGCTGCTGGCGATCGTGATCATTACCTCGGTCGCGCTCATTTTCTCCGATACTATCCTTAAGTTTTTGCTGGCGCCCTCCGGAGGCCTGCGTCTGAAAGCCTTCGGCTTGATGGATGGCTTTATGATCAAGTTCCGCATCGCGCTCTACATCGGCGTTGCGGCAGCCTTCCCGATCTGGGGCTTTGAGTTGTACCGCTTCATCGTCCCGGGTTTGTTGGCGCGTGAACGCAAGGCGCTGCTGCCCGGGCTGCTGGTTTCAACCTGCCTGTTCGTAGTCGGCGCTGTTTTCGGATACTACCTGCTGGGCGAGATGATCCACGTGATGATCACTCTCTTTCCGCCCGAGGTGGACTTCCTGCCGGCAGCCGACGCCTATATCTCGTTCGTTACTTTCTTCCTGCTGGCGTGTGGGATCGCCTTCCAGCTGCCAGTGGTCATCACCATCCTGGTCCAACTGCGCATTTTATCTGCCAGCATACTCAGGAAGCAGCGCCGGATTTCCTACTTTATCCTGTTCGCCTTTGCCGAGATCATTACCCCCGTCAGTGATCCGATCGTTGCCCCCCTGGTCGTATTGATCCCCCTGATACTGCTCTACGAGGGCAGCGTCTGGGCCGCCATCCGCATCGAGGCTAGTCGTCTGAAATCCGCAAAAGCCTCCCAGGAGATCATTAACTGATATTATTGGATTATCATTGCCACGCAAGTACGGATAGGAACAGCGTTCATCGCCGGAACAATCTCCCGCCAACTGACGCGGTATAGATTGGTTCCAAGAAGGAGATTATTATGTTTGGAATTCAACCCATCCACATTGTCATTATCATCCTGGTAGCCTTCCTGATTTTCGGAGCCAGCCGGCTGCCCGAGATCGGACGTGCCCTGGGCAAATCCATCAGCGAATTCCGCAAAGGCACAAAGGAAGCTGCCGAAGGCTTTAAACAGGAAATGGGACAGACCGATAAAACCCCCGCATCAACTGCACAACCCTACGCCCCGCCGCCCGCACAGCCCATTCCCCCAGCCTCCGCTCAACCCGCCCGACCAACCGGGAATTTCTGTATTCACTGCGGCGCGCCGAACCTGCCGGAAGCGCAGTATTGTGCCAATTGCGGGATGAAAATGCCCGATAAGGTGGCCTGACATTAGTCGG